>JACQGL010000239.1 GCA_016199525.1 Armatimonadota bacterium | reverse complement strand
TGCCTATGAGGGGCTGGATGAGATTGTCAGGCAGCGGAAGCTCGGGCCCGACGCGGCCCATCCGGTCAATACCTACAGGGTGCAGAAGCTGATCGGAGACGTGGCCTGCAAGCCGGGCAAGTCGTTCTTCTTCACCCTGAATCAGGACCTCTTCATTGAGCGTAACTATTACATCTACAGCGGCATCAGGCCGCGACCCAGCATACCTGGCATTCAGATCGGGGAGGACTGGTTCACAACGAATTTCGGTGGGAAGATCGGACGAGAGGATATCCGGCATGTGCCGTCTGCTGCGGAGCTAGACGCCAGGAAGCAGGAAATCGTGGCCCAGTCAGACTTCTTCTACGTTAAGCTGCACGGGTCGCAGAACTGGCGCAGCTCGGCAGACGCGCAACTAATGGTCATCGGAAAGGGCAAGACAGATCAGATCAGCCGCGAACCGCTGCTTGCCTGGTATTCCGAGCTGTTTCGCGCCGTCGTGCTCCAATCGGAACGCCGCCTACTGGTGATCGGTTACGGTTTCCGCGACGAGCACATCAATAACGTTATCGCTGATGCCGTAGCCAATCATGGGCTTGCCCTCTACGTCATATCCCCCGTTCCCTATGACGCGTTCCGGCAGGACCTCCGCGCCGCGCCTGCCGGCGAGGTGATCCTGCAAGGGTTGTCCGGTTACTATCCTTGTGGTCTGCTCGAGATGTTCCCCGGCGATCAGAGCATCACGCAGATCTACCGGCAGTTGTGCGATACGTTCCTCGCAGGCTGACCCACTGCGGACCGATGCGCCTATAGGTTACCGTGGAATCTTGGCCGGAGGACCTTGGATGCCTGGAAAGAAGACCTCTACTACGCCCATCGAGTCCCTGAAACACCACGACAAGCGCGCTAACATCCCGACGGAGGAGCTGCGCGACTTCGTGGCCGAGGACGAGGTCAGGCCGCAGACGGTCACCTTCCCCGGCCTGCTCTACGCCCGCGACCCCTCCCTGGACCCGCAGCTCGTCTGGAAGGGGAAGGACGAGCAGGACCGCCAGCCGCTGGCGGTCCCCTCCGTCCCGATCTACATCCAGGAGAAGATCCACCCGCAGGCGATCATCGAGGAGGTGCGCGCCCAGGCGAGGAGGGAGCGGCGATTAATGTCTCTACAGCACGGAGACGGGTGAACCGAGGGCAGAGGGCGGCAGGGCCGGCGTACAATGGAGCAGAAAGCGTGCCCGGGACGAAGCGCCGGCCCAGGGCTGCGATATCCTCCGCCTGAAGTGATGATACGCCGCTCTCACCGCTGCTGGTTCGCTCTCGCGTGGCTCCTTGCTACGGCGATCCCGCCGGGGGCCGTACCCCCTCCCGAGGCTACCTATCATCCGCTGCACGCCACCAGCGGGGGCAGCTTTCCCGCAGTGGAGGTGGAGAATCTCCTGGTTGCCGCCCGTCACGCGGGGTCTGGCAGCCCTATCCTGATAATGATCCACGGCTTCGACACCGGACGCCGTGAAGGTGAGCGGCTTTACCGGACGGTGGCCGGCTGGTTGCAGGCCGCCGCCCGGCAGCGGGGTCTGCCACTCGTGGTGGCCGGAATCCACTGGGACTCCGCGCCCGGATCGCGCCTGAAGTGGGTGCCCCGCGCCTTCGCCCAGCGGTTGCTGGCGACTGTCGGCTTCAAGCACGCCATCCCCGATCCCTACGAGGACAAAATCCGCCTGGCGCGACGGATCGGTCGGCTCGGCGTCCGCGCGCTGCTGCTTCACCTGGCGGAGCAGCTGCCAGGCCAGCGGATTTCCGTCCTTGCTCACAGCCTGGGGTGCGAGATGCTGGTCCACGCTCTAGAGCCGCAGTTGACCGGAGGGCGCGACGTGGCGGCGCCACTTGCCGATGCGCCAAATCGCTCCGTATGCGAGCCACGGGTGTACCTGGCGGTTCTGGCCGGGGCGGACCTGGACGCCGACCTGCTGGCTCGGGACCGTCCCGCTCAACGTCGCTTGCTGGAGCGTGCGGATGTCTGGTGGATCACCGTGCCTGGTAAGGGACAGCAGGATGCGGTGCTCGCGTTGCGTCGTCTGGCACGGGGCGAGGAAGCGCTGGGGAACTCTGGGCCGCGCATTCACCGGGTACTGGCCCAACGACTGGTGGCGCGGGGCGGACTCTACCTGGATATCGGCCGTATTCCGGTCAGCCATCACATGGAGCAGTACTTCAGTGCGCTTCGCTCACGGGCGCTTATCCAGGCGATGGCTGAAGCGGCAGACCCCGCATCCGGCACGGGTCCCCTGGCGCGCATCCGGCGGCTTCTGTCCCTGCCCGCCAACGCCGCTGAAATTGCGCCCGCGCTCAACGACGCGGACCTGAGCGTCCGCCTCTACGCGGCCTGGCGCGTGCAGAGTGTGCTCCGCCCCGGGGATCTACTGCGCGGCGGTATCCGCTGGCCAAGGTCGGTGCGCGACGTTGGGCGCGCGCGGCGGCTGCTGGAATCGATCAGTCCTGCTCGGGCGCCGCAGGCCGGCCCGTCTTGATGCGGAGCAACGCCTTACGCTCGGGCAATTGTTTGTAGAACGGATCGAGGGGGAAGCACCCGGAGATCAGGCCGTGGCGTGGGGCCGTGGTGCAATCGCTGAACGTCCGGCAGATCCGCTTCGTATCCAGCCGCCCGTGGCGCAGCACATCCCGTGGCAGCTCCGGGTAAGCCAGCGCCATCCGCCCGATGCCCACGAAATCCACCCATCCACGCCGCACCACCGCCTGCGCCACGTGCGGCAGGTACTCCTGCAGGTAGGTGTAGGCCGAGCCTACCATCACCATCTCGGGGAAGCGACGCTTCAGCTCGGCCACGGCGATGATCTGTCGCGCCACGCCTACCAGCGGGTCCTCTGGCGGCTGGTAGCCGTCCGAGGGGGGGTAGATGGCGGGCCGCTGGATGTGAGGGTTATAGTAGGGGCTGCCCGCCGAGAGGTTAACAAAGCACACGCCCAGTTCGCGGAGCAGCTGCAGGAAGCGCGTTGCCTCGGAGAGATCCGGCCGTACGGGCTGCTCCGGATCCGCTCCAAAGGCGTAGCGGTACGGCAAGAGGTGGTCGTACGGCTCGGGGATGCCAGGACCCAGGCGCGTGCCCTGGGAGCGCTCTGGATCGGGGCGGTAGGGAACAAAGTCGAATGCGGACAGCCGCACCCCGATGAGCAGCTCCGGCGCCACCTCCCGCACGCCCGCCACAACCTCGCGCAGGAAGCGAGTGCGGTTCTCCCACGAGCCGCCGTAAGGGCCGGGCCGCGTGTGGGCGCTCAGGAATTCGTGCCCCAGGTAGCCGTGGCAGTGCTTCAGGTCCACGAACTGGAAGCCAATCTGCGCCGCCAGGCGCGCGGCGCGCACAAAATCCGCGATGATCTCGCCGATTTCCCCATCCGTTAACACCGGGTAGTCCGGCGGCAAGCCAAACTTTGAGTCCAGGATCGGGTGGTGGTAGAGAATCTTCGGCTCGGGACGATGGTTGCGAAACGGTCGGCAGAAGCGGCCCGAGTGTGTGAGCTGAAGCCCCACGATCAGGTCGTCCGTGCCGCCGAACGCCTCCGCGTGGGCGCGCAGGAGCAGATCCCGCAGCCCCGCCAGCCCTGCGCGCGTCCGCTCGCTGATGACGAGCTGGTTCGCGTTGGCGCGTGCGTCCATCCGGACGGCCGCCGCCTCTCCACCCCAGATCAGCTTGGCCCCGCTCTCCCCGAACCGTCGCCACCGCCGCCGCACCGTTTCCGTAGGATGGCCATCCTCGGTGCCGTCCCAGCCCTCCATCGGCTGGATGCACCATCGGTTGCCCGCCCGGTAGGGCCCGACTCGGCACGGCTGCGCGAGCGGGGACTCTGGCGCGGGCAGGATGGCGTCGTCACAGGGGAGCTCCAGGCCCAGGGATGCCAGGTGGGCACGGAACTCCGCCACGCTGGCCAGGGCGGGAATCTTGGCGTAGGCAGACAATGGTTTCGCCCTCCGGAGGCTGCCGTGCCTCCTCGGGCAGGTTCTACGCCAGTGGGGCATCTTCCCTGCGGGCTGCAGGGAGGTGGCAAGGGCGATGACAGCCATGCCGGGCACCGGGGAGGCGAGACCCGCATCCTGTCCGTGCGGCGCGAGGGTGTTCGCCAGCGCGCAGATCTGCTGTCCGATCATTCAGTAGAGTGCGCCTGGGGTGAGTGCCGACTGCCTCGGGAACGGCCCGTACGGGCGGGGGCGAACTGGGCGAAAGCGGTGCGGGGAGTTAGTGGACGTGCGTCGTCTAGATACCGAAAAGAGGGTACTGAGACTGGACTATCAACACGCGCAACACGCGCGCGCCGGTCCCGAAAGCTTTCGGGGTACGAGGCGTTCGATCCCACGGAAGGCAAACGCTTGCGGATCGGCGGGCAATCCACTATACTCCCATAGGTAGGGCGGCTGGCCAAATGTAGCGGAGATCGAGCTTGCGTCTGCCGGCGCGATCAGCACGCCGGGCCGGCATCGAGACGCCGGCGGTGTAGGGATCGTGTTCAATCGGCTTTATGTAACCGGCGGCTGGCAAACGAGGCGGCTCGATTTACTCCACAGTGGCTGTGCTCTTCTCCGGTCTGCACCGGGAGGCCGGGCGAGCCCCGGAAGAGCGAACAACCTGCTCTAGAAGTGGAAGCACAGGTGAAATAATGGAGTACTCATCCCAGTGCTTCGCCAGGAACAGCGACCTGGTAACCCGACAGGTCGCTGGCGAGACGTTGATTGTTCCCGTGAGAGGCCGTACCGGTGATCTGGAATCGATCTACACCCTGAACGAGATTGGCACCCTGATCTGGGAGCTGGTGGATGGCCGGACGCCAGTGGCCCGGATGGTAGACGCAGTCTGCAGCAAGTTCGAGGTTACCGCTGCGGAAGCGCAGCAGGATACGATCGCCTTTCTGCGTGCCCTGGAGGAGGCGGGTCTGATCCGGCCCTGCACGGATACCGGAGGTTAGCGTATGCAAACCCTGGGCTATGCGGATTTCAGTCTGCGCCTTCACCGGCGCGTCGTAGCCGGGAGAGTTCCGGCCAACGGTACCATCGAGGTCACCCGGCGCTGCCCCCTCACTTGCGCGCACTGTTACAACAATCTCCCAATGGGGGACGCGCAGGCCGGCTCCGCAGAGCTGACCTTTGCCGAGCACTGCCGCATCCTGGACGAGATCACCGACGCTGGCTGTCTCTGGCTCCTCTACACCGGGGGGGAGATCTTTGCTCGGCCGGACTTTCTGGATATCTACACCTGCGCGAAGCAAAAGGGCCTGATCATCACTCTGTTCACCAACGGTACGCTGATCACGCCCCGGATTGCGGATTACCTGGTCGAGTGGCGCCCGTTCACCATTGAGATCACCCTCTACGGCCGCACCCGGGAAACCTACGAGCAGTTCACCGGCATTTCGGGCTCTTACGAGCGGTGTATGCGGGGCATTCGCCTGCTCACGGAGCGGGGATTGCCGCTCAAGCTCAAGACGGTCGGCGTTACCTTCAACCGGCATGAGGTCGGGGAGATGAAGCGGTTCGCGGAAGAGGATCTGGGGGTTGCGTTCAAGTTCGACGCGATGATCAATCCGCGGATCGACTGCTCGCAGAGCCCGCTGGCCGTGCGGCTGCCGCCGGAAGAGATTGTCGCATTGGACCTGGAACACCCGGACCGCGTGCGGGAGTGGCAGGACCTGGCGGCGCGCACCGTCCGTCCCAGTGTGTTGGCGCAGCACAGTGAGAACGTTTATGGTTGTGGCGGGGGTATGAACGCCTTTGCCATCGATCCCTACGGGAAAATGAGCCTGTGCGTGCTCTCCGAAGCGGAAAAGTATGACCTGCGTCAGGGAAGCTTCCAGGAAGGGTGGGAAAGTTTCCTGCGGGCGGTGCGGGAACAGCGCCGCACCCGCTGGACGAAGTGCGTGGCGTGCCAGCTCAAGGGACTGTGCGGGATGTGCCCTGCTACCGGAGAGCTGGAAAACGGCGATAAGGAATCGCCCGTAGACTTCCTGTGCCATGTGGCCCATTTGCGCGCTCACGCGTTGGGTATTACGGTGCCACCGCACGGCGATTGTGAGTATTGTGAGGGAGGCGCCGCCTACCCGGACCTGTTGCTCTCTGCGGCGAACCTGAAGAACCGCCCCGCGCCTACCCTATCGGCTTTCCAAGGTACGATCTCCTTGCCGATGGTAAGTGAGAGGCAGACTGCTCATTCTGGCGGTTGCGCCAGCGGTGGTTGTTCCTTCTGCCCGTCTAACGTGCGCCCGGAGGGATTGACGCTCTCGGGATGAGAACTGCGGTGTAACCGGAGGGGGCGGCTTATGGAACACCATCCAGAAGAGCGGATCGTGCGCCAGAAGCCCAGTATGAAGCCGGGAGCCAGGTGGATTGAAGGGTGGCCCGAAGAGGCGCCGGTGCCCTTCAATGGGTCAGGTAACGTTACGTGCGTCCTGCGGCGCACGAGGAGAGCATGATGCCGCAGGCGTCGGGCGTCTACGTCCCTAATGGGAGTGGCGGCGCGAGCCACTTGTGCCTTCGCATTGCCGACCTCGTCCTCGCGGTTCGCTCCGATGACCCGGATCTGCGTCTCGGGGTGGATGAGGCGACTGCGGCATTTCTCGTCCCGGACGAAGCCGCGGACGTCGCCGTCCACGCCTTGCTCGGCGAGCTCAGCCAGGAGATCCAGGGCGAGCGGCTGTTCGACTCTGGATCCCTCTGGCAGCTTTACCAGGTTGGGGGTCGCTACCTGTTCCGCTTCGCCTCCCATACCTCAGGGCCCGTTCCATACAAGGTGGCCGTGTTTGATCCGCAGTTCACCACCGGGGAGGTGACGCTCCATCGCCCGTTGCACTGCGGGAGCACGCCCGCCTATCCGCTGGAGTGGCCGCTGGACGAACTCGTTATGCTGCACCTGCTCGCCGGCGGACGCGGTGTGGAAGTGCACGCCTGCGGGGTGGTCGATACCGCTGGTAACGGCACCCTGTTCGTGGGGCAATCCGGGGCCGGGAAGTCAACCACGGCCAACCTGTGGCGGGGGCGAGAGGGGGTGCAGATCCTCAGCGACGACCGGATCATTCTGTGCCAGGATGGCGATACCACCTGGATGTACGGCACGCCGTGGCACGGGGAGGCGCGGCTGGCATCCCCCACCCGGGCGCCGCTGGCGCGCGTTTGCTTTCTGAAACACGGCGCTCGGAACGAGATAGCGCCCTGTACGGCGCCGGAGGCCGCGGCGCGGTTGTTCACGTGCAGCTTTGTCCCATTCTACCACCGGTCCGCCCTGGAGTTCACTTTGGCGTTCTATGACCGGGTGGCCCGCCAGGTGCCGTGCTGCGAACTCTCGTTCGTTCCCGATGCGCGGGCGGTGGAGTTTATCCAGTCACTGAACGCCTGACCTGGATGACGGGGCCAACCGTGTCCACGCCATGCCTCAGCCCGTTTGCGCAAGTTACGGCTGATCTCCTCGGGATGGGCTGCCGCGTGCGGTTTCTCGCGGTAGGCCGGAGCATGCTGCCTACCATCCGTGAGGGAGACGTGGTGACGTGCGAGCCCATTCACAGCGGCACGATCCGGCGAGGGGATATTATCTTGCACCGCTTCCGCCACGGCGTTATTGCCCATCGCGTCGTGAAGATCGAGGCGCGCCGGGGACAGCCGGCGATCTTCATCCTGCGCGGGGACGCGTGCGCCGCGGATGACGCGCCGGTGGACGCGGCGCAGATCCTGGGCAGAGTGGTTGCTGTGGAGCGCAATGGACGCGTGATCTCGCTGGCTGGCCCAGGCGCCAGATTGGCCCGCGCGTTCCGGGTCGAGGTCTCTCGCTGGAAGGCGTGGCTCAAAGCGGCATACAGGTGGTGACCTTGGCCCTAGCTGTCCGAAGCAAGCCGGGATTCGACCCCCAATGAGCACACGTTGTCCCTTTCCTCTTGCCCACGCGGATGAAGCGGGTGAGCCTGCGGGAAACGGCAGTGGGTGACAGTGACGCACGGTATAGGGTCTGCTCGGCGGTCAGTGCCGGCGGCCTTTGGCTCTGGCGGCTCTCCGCCGGACATGGGGGTGAGTGTTGCGCGAACGATCGCCGCAAGAGGATCCCGGGGACGCGCTGTGCGACGCCCTGATCGCGCTGTGCGGCTCCCTCTCGCCCGGGGCCGTGTGGCCGGGGGAACGGCTGGCGTTGTGCGGCAGTTGGTTGCGCCTCACGGAGCTTGCCCGGCGGCACGGCCTGGCGCCCGCCCTGTGTCCATCGGGAGAGCTTCCGGCCGCCGCCATCCCTGCAGATCTCCTGGTATCCTGGAAAAGACGGCGCCAGGCACAATTCGCGAAGAGCGCCTGCGCGGTGAACCAGCTGGAGGAAATCGCCGCCGCCTTCGCGGAGGCCGGCACCCCGTTTATCGCTCTCAAGGGAGCCGCCGCTATCCTGTGGTTGTATGAGGAGATCGAGTGTCGGGAAGTGGGTGACCTGGACCTGCTCGTGCCGCCGGCAGCCATGGAAAGCGCCCGCCAGACCATGGCAGGTCTGGGCTACGCCACTATCTCCGCTAGCACTTCGCCGGAGGACGAGCGAGTCCAGATGCATCTGCCCTCGTACGAGAAGCCGGGCTGTTTACCAGTCCAGTTACACCGTCGTATTCTGGCAGGACGAGACCGACAGGGCCGGGTCACCCGTGCCGTATGGGAGGGGACGGTCACGGAGAGCCTGGGCAGCGCCAGCGTGCGGCGTCTCTCCTGGCCCCACTTCCTCCTCCACACCGCTGCTCACTTTACGGTGCACCTGCGGGCGGATTCCGCGTCTCTGAAGGGAATGGCGGACATGATCCTGGCCGTGCGGAAATGGGGAGACCCGATAAACTGGGGCAACTTCTGGCGCACAGCGGCCCAGTGGGGCATACTACGGGATGTGGCGACAGCGGCCAGCACCCTGAACCATCACTGGGGCCTCAGCATCCCCGGTGTCCCCCCCGGCGCCCGGCCGCTTCCGGCGGGTGTTCTCGTGTTCGGTGGGGAGCAGGTGGGCAGCGCGTCTCTGGAACACTATTGGAATCGCCTGGCCGCCGCGCAGGAACTGCCCGGCCTCTCTTCCCGCATTCGCTATGTGCTCCGCCTGCTCTTCCCGACCCCGGAGCACCTGCGCTGGCGTTACCACGTCCCAGAGGGGAAGACAATCGCCCCCTACTACTTTCTCTATCCCTTCGCCCGCGTGGGGCGACTGGCCAAGGACTTCGCCGCCGTGATCCGCCCCACCCGCCGGGGCTAATACGGCGGCCACCGCCCTCCCGGATGCGTTCGGGGCAGTTAGAGGGGAATATCGAACGCCTGTGAGTCTGCAATACAACCCGGCCTAATCCTGGAGAGGGAAGCCGTGCTCGGGCGCAGGGCAGCGTGAGGGCGTACAATCGCAGGGCAGGCACGGTTACTCCCGCTCCGCCAGTCGTGCCAGCAGCTTCTCCCAGCGGCGGATCGCGTGGGTTCGCAGCGTCACCGTGCGCCGGAAGTCTTGCTCCCGCCGGTAGTTCTCCCGTCTGGTGGCCGTCAGCGCCGGCGCCACGAGCCCTCTGCCCGCCCGGGGGTATTTGGGGGGGTGCCTCCCGACCGCAGAGGTTGTTCCTCGGGCGTCTACGGGGTTTGGGGCAGCGCGCCGGGGCCCGCATCCTCAAGCTTGCGGATGGCATCGCCCACGCGGTAGCCGAAGACGTCAAGGTCACAAGACTCGCGTATCAGGCACGTGAGGCGCCGCCGGTGGTGCCGCAGCAGCGCCAGCGTCTCCTGAGGCGCATCATACGGTTCATCCGAGTCCATCGCCTGAAGCGCCCTGTAGCAATCCATCGCCGGCCCATCTTCGGCTTGTTCCCGCACATAGGCGTCGGCGACGGCCTGCCCAAGAATGCTGCGCGTCACGCGCCAAGCGGTCAGGTCTGCGTCTAGTTCCGACGGGAGGGTGATCTCCAGGCGTGGCAGGCTAAGTTGGCGCAGGTGCGGGCGCAAGGCCAGTCGATCCGCCCCCAACATGACGGGGCAGGTCTGCCTTTGCTGGGCGTGTCGCAACTCGTGTGCAACTACCCACGCGAACTCCGCCGCGCACCGATGGCGGCAAACCCTCCTGGCAATCCAGAGGCATACTGTGTGCTTGCCCGCTTCTAGCAAGCGACTAACCACCGGATGGTTGATGTCGCCGCCTGCCGGATGATCTAGCGGGATCAGAGCGCCAAGAATTCCGGTGCGCTTCCACGGAGACTTCTTCAGCCGCAGCTCCTCTTCGCTATCCAGAAGCACGCAGATCCCACGCGATAAGCCTGGGTAGCAGCCGAGTACGGCCTCGGCAAGCGCCCGGCGGTTACGCCCCACCCGAGTTCGGTTGTGAATCCCCGTCCGTGCCAACATCACGTACCAGTCCCATTCTCGGGAGCGAACATGACACCCGCCCGCTTCGTCTCCTCGCGGATGAGCTGGCGGATCAGCTCTGCGGCTTGATCCCCAGCTGGGCCGCCTTCTCCCGAATCAGCAGCCTCACCACGGCGGCCTTGCTCATGCCCAGCGCACGGGCCACCCCTTCCAGCAGCGCCAGCCCCGCAGGGCCGCTTCACCTTTCACTCCACTATGTATGCCAGGCCATAATTGTTGGGTGCACTCCAATGACACTCAGACGTCCGCGTTTCACCCTGCTACTCCTCCTCAAACCCGTGGCTGGTGAACCGAAGGGTATGGCAGTTCTCGGTGACCGTACGCACGACGTGGTCAGGAACACCGTATGGGACTTCAGCCCGGATCTCCAGGGTGATCTCCACCTTCGCCCCCAGCAGGCCGGCAAGGTGCTGGACGACCTCCTGCGCAACGTCGGCTGCATCACGGCTCAGGCGGGTGGCATCGAGGGGGACCGAGCCGTGGAAGCGCCTTAGTAGCCGTGCTGTTTGGGGTTCAGGGCTGGGGCCGGGCTCTGGACCTGGCGCAGGGCCTGGTCGGAGCGCCTGTCCCGGGTCGGGATGAGGTGGTGGCTGGGGGCGAGGGGCCGGCGTCTCTGTTCGGAGTTGCTGTAGCGCCACATCCGGCTTGACCAGCACGCTCTCTCCGTCCAGGATGACCGTCCCCGGTTGTCCGGCTAGCAGCCCCCGGTAGCGCCCGGTGGTAGCGTCCCAGGCCGCCGCGTAGGCGAAGGCATCCTGCTCCCAGGTGAGAAGCGTCAGGCCCTGCTGGATCGACTCCAGCAGCACATCCGTATTCTTGAGCCGCGGCAGGTAGAGGTACTGGGCGAAGTCTTCAGCCAGCTGCTTGAGCGATACGTGGTCGCCACGCCAGAGCGGGATGCGGTCCAGCTCCAGGCGCAGGAGGGTGGCCCCGAACTGGGTCATCAGCAGGCCGTCGTTCTTGAGCTTTCTGGCCGCTCTGACGGCCAGCGAGTCCTGTCCCTGGAGCCGCATCTCCTGCCATTCCAAGGATCCCTGGGGGTCCGGCGGGACAGGCACGAGTAGCCACTGGTAGGCCTCGGGGATCCGCGCCTTCACTGTGTCGTCTGCGTTCTTGCGTCTCGTCTCCGCCTGCCGGGTGTTGAACACGTCCAGGTTCAGCGTGTCGTGGTCCCGGCAGATCGAGTTCCAGGCCAGGTGCAGGCGAACCGCCTGGTCCAGCTCCGACAGCCGGGTCCGGTCCCCGGCCAGAAAAACGAGGGTGTTACGGCAAATGCGCGGGCCGGTGCCGCGGCTGTCCAGGATCCTGGCCGCCTCTTCCACAGCGCGGGACTCCCCGTTGCGGGGGGTGTGCGGGTGCTCCGGCCCCAGGATGACGAGCCGCACCTCCCGCTCATCAGGCACATCGCCGCTGGCGCTAGGACAGGCGTGGACGCGGGCGAAGTCTCCGCGGGTGTTCGCCTCCTGGCGGAGCCGGGCACGCATCTCCTCGAGGACGGCGTCCTCTTTGAGCTGCGCCGCCCGGTCGCGAGCCAGCCGGGTGACGTTTGGCTGGGTGGAGTACCAGTAGCGGCGGTCATCCACGTAGAGGTGGGTCGCACCATCGGTCAGGCGGCGTAGGGCATCCCCAAAGGTGGCCACGCTCTCCCCCGGCTGGACGCAGCCCAGCTTCACCTGCCGATCTTCGAGGCCCCTGTGGGCGGTGTGCAGCGTAGGGGCAGAGCCCAGGAACACCGCTCGGGCGACCCTGCGCGATGCCGAGAAACGGCCCAGATTGGGGTTCTCGCGGTCCAGTGTGAGCGGCAGCGAGTGGGGGCCGTCGACGTCCGTCTCGATCACGGTGGCCCATGGATCATCGAGATAGTGCTGCAGCTCCGCCAGCACGGATGTGGCGTCGATGGGCACGCTGGCAGGCATGATAAGCAGGCTGCTATCCTGACGCTCCCACAGCTCGTGGATCACCGCCGCCATCAGGCGCAGCACGCCGCGGGTGCGCTGGAACTTGTCCAGGCTGGACCAGTCCGTATAGAGCCGGTCGAACAGATCGGGGTGGATCGGGTAAGCAGCCTGCAGCCGCCGCTCGTAGTCCGCTTCCCGACACTCGGTGGGGAACTCGCTGGCCTGGGACCGGTAGAGATCCCCGAAGGCGCGGACGACCACATCCCGCGCCCGGAACAGGGCGGGATCGGTGATCGGCTGGAAGAGCCGGCGGCGGACGATCTCGAACCCCTCTTCCGTGCTGGCGGGCCGCCAGGGGGACTCCACACGCCCGATGGCGTTCTTCAACCGCGCTAAGGCCGTCTCCCCGCCCTCGCCGCCGATCTCGTTCTCCGACGCGGGCACGCTCACCACCAGCAGCGTGCCGGGGACGTGCTTCGCCGCCTCGGTGAGGGCCTGGGCGAAGGTGAAGTGTGCCTCGAAGCTGCCGGCGGGCAGATCGTACTTGTGGTAGAGCTGGCGGGCGTAGGCCACCCACTCATCGATGAGGATGAGGCAAGGCGTGCAGACCTCGAAGAGCTCGCGCAGGGCGTCGCCCGGGCTGGTGCTGGTCTCATCCGCCGACCGTACCAGTTCGTAGCCGTCTCGTCCCGCCAGCTGGTAGGCCAGTTCCCCCCAGAGGGTGTGTACCAGCGTGCCGTCCGGCTTCCGATGCGCCTGCCCGGGAGAGATGCGCGTGCCCACCAGCACGGCCCGCTGCACGCCGTCCGGCACCGGCACGCCCGCCTCCTTGAGGATCGGCTCCAGGCCCGGCAGCGCCGCCGGCCGCACCCCGGAGAAGAGGTGGTAGAGGGCGAGCATCGAGTGCGTCTTGCCGCCCCCGAAGTTGGTCTGGAGTTCGACCACGGGATCCCCGCCCTCCCCGGCCAGCCGCCGGATGGCCCCGACCAGGAGCTGGCTCAGGCCCTCCGTGAGGAAGGTGCGGCGGAAGAACTCCACGGGGTGGCGGTACTCGTCCGCGCCCTCGTTGCGGTAGATCTGCCACAGGTCTGCCATGAACTCCGCCTGCTGGTAGCGACCGGAGGCCACATCCGGGTGCGGGGTGACCACCTCCCGCCAGGGCTTCAGGCCAGAGAGGGGCGATCCCTGCACGGCGGCGGCGGAGGCGCGCTTCTTCTCCTGCCGGGCCTGCTCCTCGAACCGCTGCCGCAGCAGCTCCGTCTTCTGCCGCTCCACCTCCTCCGCTTCGGGAGCGGAGACGGCGGAGAGGAGCCGTGCGACGCTGTCGAGCGCCCGGTAGGCGTCGTCGGTGCTGAACGCCTCCTGGTGCGCCCAGCGGTTCCGCACCTCGCGCAGCTCGCTCACCAAGTTACGCTCGGAGCGGCTCAGGATGGCGGCGAACACCTCGTTCCAGCGGTTCCAGAGGAGCGTGAGTAGCCCCTGGACATCCAGGCCGGTGGCATCGTGCCCTTGCCAGTCTCGCTCCGACCCGAGGGCCTCCAGCGCCTCGTGCGCCCACCCCGCGCCGCAGCGGGCCTCGAACTCCCGCTCCACGAACGGGCGGAGGCCCTCTTTCAGGAGGTCGAGTGCCCGCCCGACCCGGTCACGGTTGCTGAGTGCCATCTTCCTCTGCTCCCTGGTCCTGAAGCCGCAGCGGGGGCTCAAGAATCCGTAGCCGGCCGGGCTGGAGGACAACGAAACAGCCCTTCAGCCGTTCGCCACGCTGATCGACGACCTGCAAGACAGCCTGTACCAGGCTGCTCCGCGCGTTTCCTGGAAACCGGATCAGGATAGCGCCAGTCGATGGCCCGACCGCCGCGTAGAAGAGCCGCCCGAAATCCTTGTCTTCCGTGAGCAGCAAGCGATCCTCGCGCCGGGCCAGCTCCGCTACCGCCTCGTCCTCAACTCCAGGGGACATGTCGGATACGGCCCGGACGTCGTGGCCGGCGGCGCGGAGCGCATGCACCACGGCGAAGTCGCAGCTCTCGTCGGCGAGGAAGCGCATTCGCGGTCCCCCTATGCCGCGGTCGATGGCTCCAGCAGGATCGTCTCCTCGTGAGCCAGCACGTCGGCGGCATAGGCTATCGCGGCCCGGACATCCTCCGACGTGAGTCGTGGATAGGCGTCCAGCAAGTCCGCCTCCGTCGCACCCTCACTCAACTTCCGGAGGATCAGCTCGACGGGGATCCGCGTTCCCCGGATGACCGGTTTGCCGAGCATGATCCTGGGGTTGATCTCGATCCGATCCGTGGCCGTCATCTGTTCTCACCTCCGCTCCCGGGCGCTCTGCTCTCCCCAGTGGCGGCGAGCCCGCTCGTGGTGCGCATATCCGCATTCAAGCATCTTGATGCGACGGAGTCAAGTTGCGTTCATCCCAGCGGCAGGGCGCCCTGCGGCTCCGCCGGCTCCAGGTTCTGCGCCAGCCGCCGGATCTCCGGCCAGGCGATCACCAGGCTGTTGTAGGCCAGCGCTTCCGGCGCCCACTTCCGGCGCTCGCAGAGGCTGTAGAGGCGGTAGGCCAGGTCCCGCGCCACCTCCCCCAGGCCGCCCACGCGCTGGAGCAGCGCCGCGGCCTTCTCCTCGCCCTGCCCCTGCAGCGCCCGGATCAGGTGCTGGACCACCTCCCACACCGTCAGCCGCCGGTCCTGCTCCGGCTTCCAGTCCGCGGGCAGCTCGTTCCGCCGCAGGAGCCGCACCTTCCCCGCCCGCGCCTCCAGGATGCCCGCCTCGACCATCCCCTGGACGGCAGTGTTCTTGGCATTGGAGAGGGTCTCCGCCACGCCGAACGGCCCCTCTTCCATCCCGAACTGCTCGAACCAGGCCACCGCCCAGCGGGTGTCCGCGTCGAACTCCCCTTCCTGCTCCGCCAGTACCTCGTCCAGCGCCTGGTTGATCAGCCCCAGGGCGGCGCGCACGGTCATCGGGGAGCCGTCCGCCTCCAGCACCTTCGCGTAGCGAGAGAAGACCGCCATCCCCGGCCCGATGGCCGCCTGCGCCAGGTCCACGGGGGCGATGTTGCCCTGCTGGAGGTGGCGCAGGGCGGGCGGCAGC
>JACQGL010000238.1 GCA_016199525.1 Armatimonadota bacterium | reverse complement strand
GTGCCGATGAGGGAACTATTGGCCCTTGACGTAGAGGCTTACCCCCATCGCCCGGTAGATGACCTGAAGGCCGCAATAGCATTGTTTGGATTGCTGGACGGCTGCGAGCAGTTTTTACTCTACTTTAACGAGACATTTTTAGACGAGGAGAATGATCTAGAATATAGAGAAAGTTTTAACCTGCTCGATACTTACATCGCAAGTCAGGGTGGCTGGATCTGGTTTCATGCGGGCGAACTCCTTAATGAGTTCCTGGTATGCAGGACGGCGTCTCCTTACTCACGGCGGCATCTTCTGAGCGAGCTGCGAGCGGCGCCTCCCGCGGCGTCGATGGACGTCCCGGCGGGCGCGGAGCTCGACATGCCGTGGCTGGATCGACAGGATACTCTAAAAGATCGGATAGTTGATCTACTGCCACGTATACTGGGACTCGATCCTTCAGATGCTATTGAAGCGTGTGCAGGTGCCCTGGCCAGAGTTTGCTATGTGATTCCTCGGACGGTTTTGGCTCTCAAGAAACTGGCTGACGACGCTTGCGAGTCGCAGGAGATGACACCAGAGGTTATCGATCGCAGGATTGCGCACCTAGACAGTGTTATTCTTATGCTATCCAGTCTAATCGCTTCTCTTTGCCTATTCGCTTCCAGTAACGAGCAGCTTTGGACAATCTATAATCGCACCCATTATCCAGAGTAGTGTGGCGTAATACTGATTCCCGGTGCGGTAATGCTTCGGGTGAGGGTCTGCTCTATCCTCGAACCGAGTCCTGCCAGGTAGAGATAATCCAGTCCCCCGGGTCCTCCAGCATCTGGTGTCGGCTGATGAGGCCCGCTTTTCCCTAAAAGACCGGAACGAACCTATCCAGCCCGCGGCGGGAGCGCCACGGAAAAGGTTTTCTGCACTGGATGAGGCTCGCCGGGCAGGGAATAGGGCTTCGATGGACCTGCCAGCGTTCTCCAGCAGCAGCGCCCTCAAGGCGCTACCATGCAAACAAGTAAGTTCATCTACTATGATAAATGTAGCTCGCTTACTTGCGCTTGTAAATACATCGAGTTAAGGAAACCTGGATACGTCGTATCGGTAGATCAGGCAGCACGGGTGCTACGAGGAGGACAACAGTATGTCGGAGCGATCGACAAGGCGGCGGTTCCTGATGAAATCAGTGGCAGGCACAGCGATGCTGGGGACCGACCTAGCCCACGTGTGGGCCGGAGGGAAGGACGCCACAGAATTGAATACGCCTTCGAGGGATGCCAACGTACTTCCGCGCATCATCATTGGCGAGGACTATATCCTTCTACACATTTTGGAAGACGTGGAAGTCCGGTTGGTGAAAGAAGGCAACCTGCTTAAAGGGATCGGTGCAGTGACGATCAGGCAAGTGCCGCTACGAGGCGTCGGCGCTCCCTTAATCATGCCCGAAATAAGCATCTTTCGGGGTAACGCGCTGAAGAAGGTCCAGTATGAGACCTGCACCTATGTGAAGCATCAGCGGGAGCAGGGGAAGATAATCATTCAAACGGTATGTCAAAGGCAGGGAGAAGCGGTTGCGGATAGAGTAGACTGGGTATTTGAGCCGAAAAAGATGCAGGTCAATGCGAGTAGTTATATTGGGTTTTCGTACTTCTATGATTGGCAAGGGAACGGGAAGATCGCGGAGATTATGGAGCCATCCTCCTGGGAGATCGGGGGCACGGCAGTAGGAAACAGGATCCTGCGGCAGGCCTGGATCCAAAAGGGTTTGATTGAAGAGTTTATCGAGAAGCAGTCGGATGAATTCACGCCCGAGCAGTATGATAAGCGCTTCGCAATAGGTCCCGCTTTCAACGTCATGCAACCGTTTATCTTCCAGGCAAGCTCAAAAGGATCCTTACTCATATTCCCCGATCGCGTTTGCTATTTCATTTCCAGAATGAACAAGGCCAAAGATGAGGATCTCATTCGCTACCAGCATACCATTCGAAGCGACTTCAATGAAGGCAGTCCAAAGATGAATATCCTATTCTCTCCTGTAGAAGGGTTAGAGAATAAGTATCAGGCGCTAAACGAATGGACGGCGGTATTTGATGCTGTGGGAAAGTTTTATTGCGGGAAGTACGGGTTGAGAGAAGCAGATAGCATTCTTCCGACTGCCTTTATTCATCCCGACCGCTATTCTAGTTTTCAGGAGTGTGCGCGGGGACTGAGCCAGTTGCAGGACGCAGCGGAGAAGCACCTACATACGCACATTTGGGAAAGCGGCGCCACCTTGGGCACGCCCGGAATGTATAACAATCCTGCTGTTGTCTGGGAACTGGTGCCGGCCAGAGCACGGGGAGGAGCGGAAGGTTTCGCCCAGCTGTGTGACACAGCGCACCGGCTGGGGATGAAGGTCACCACGTGGTTCCCGGCGTTTCATATGTCGAACAAATCCCCTCTGATAGCAGCGCACCCGGAATGGATCGCACGGGATCTCAGCGGCAAGCCGATCACCTGCGGATACAAGGAGCTGATCTGGCTGAGCCTTCGGAGTGAGGGGTATTTCACTTACCTTCTGGAATCCTTCAAGAAGCTGCGTGAGCTGGGACTGGATGGCATGATGTTTGATTCCTTTGTCCAGCCGGCCAACATGGACTACATCTGCACGACGGAGCACCCTGAACCAGCACTACAGGTGCGGGAGATGATTCTGCTGTTCAAGACGCTGCAGGAGTATGGCTACACTCTGCTGTGGACCGAAGGGTGCACCAGTGGAGGCCCTTTTGGCGATAGTGGTTATGGCTTTGGCAACTGGGGTAAGCACGAGGATGAAGGGCGAGAGTATGCTGTGTACAGGTGGTACGTTGACGTATCTGTGAATGTTTCTGCTGAATCACATTTCAGGCTGCTAGCAAATAAGGGGGTCTGTCTCATGAGCCGGCCGGCGTGGGGATCGATTAACAACGCCTACAACCGTGTTCGCAATCTAATGCAGGAGAGGTATCTTCTGGATGGCAATGGAGTTGAATGGCAAAATGACAAGAGCAGAGATAGAGTGCTATTTTCATTCACTAGATTTAACTATAAGGTACCGAGTGGGAAGCGGGTGCTTGATCTGACTGAGGAGAACGAGTTAAAAGTAAGAGGGATTCTCCCTGCGCAGCCATATCATGTTTATTGGGTAGGCGACAACAGCGAAATGTTGAGGGGCTCAAGGAAGTCTGAATAGGTCGCATCGGGAGATCAGCCAGCATCAGTGCCATAACCATAAGCAGGGCAGTAGTATCTTGGAGTAGTTGACAAGGCGACAGTTCCTAAGGAAATCAGCGGCAGGCGCAGCGGTGTTGGGGCCGGCCTAACGCCTGTGGGCCAGAGGAAAGAGGTCCTCCCCGTAATGGATCTTCTGGAACAAGGTCTCATGGGTGATGATATCTTGCACCTTGCTATCTACAGAAGGCCGACACATCACGTCTGCCCGGCCCATCCTTCGCCCCAGGGTGGTGGTTTCCTCGCTCCCAGAGTAGGATTAGGCGTTGGATTGGGGAGACTTCGCCTGGCGATCGTTCGCCCAGGGAAGCAACTGCGTCGTACGGGAATCGCACACGGAAGACCAAAGGCGGACGCACACCCCCAAAAGGTTCACTCGCAACCTGCCAGGACTGACCCCAGAAGCCGGACAGAGGCAACGCCTCGGTACCCCGCGTGCGCCGCGCTCCGTCCGATCACGAAAAGACAACTGGTGTATCTTCCCCATGCGAGGGGCGGGCGGCGAACCAGGCTCTGCCTTTTGCGTCTAAGGTAGCAAGTTGGACGCGCCCGGCTCGCGCGCCACCCGTACCGTCCCGCCCTCCGGCCTCGTCCCGCGGCGGGGCGGCTTTACCGTACGCAGATGCCCACTCCCATCGGCGAAATTCTCATCGCCCGGGGAAAGCTGACCCCCGAGCGCCTGGCACGGGCAGAACAGGAGCAGGAACGCTCCCGCCGCCCGCTGCCGGAGCTGCTGGTCCGCCTCGGCTTCTGCGCCGAGGCCGACGTCCGCCAGGCGATGGCGCAGAGTCTGGGTATCCCCTGGCTGGAGCCTGCCGCGCTGCGACCAGACCCGGCGGTCGTGAACCTGCTCCCCGCGTCACTCGCCCATAAGTACGCCGCCCTGCCGCTGCGGCGGGAGAACGGCCGGCTACTGGTGGCGCTGGACGATCCGCTCAATCTCTCCACTCTGGATGACATCCGCCTGGCCACCGGCCTGCACCCCGCGCCTGCCTACGCCGATCCCGACGCCCTGCGCCACGCCCTGCTGGAGGCCTACCACGACAGCGACGACACGGGCGGTGAGGAAGAAGACGCGGAGATCGAAGTCGTCCGCGAAGGTGAAGAGAATATCGCGGAGCTGCAGCGACTGGCGCGCGAGGCTCTGGTTGTCCGGCTGGTCAACAACCTGCTGCGCGAGGCAGTGCGCGCGCGCGCCAGCGATGTGCACATCGAAGCGTTTGAAGATCGCGTCCAGGTGCGCTACCGGATCGACGGCATACTCCATGAGGCCCCCCCGCCCCCGCAGCGCCTCTACCCGGCGATCGTTTCCCGCGTGAAAATCCTCGCCGACCTGGATATCGCCGAACGCCGGCTGCCACAGGACGGTCGCATTAAGACCCACATTCTGGGCCACGACATCGATATCCGCGTCTCCATTGTCCCCACCCTTCACGGCGAGGCGGTGGTGATGCGCTTGCTAGATCAAAGCGTCATCCACCTCACCCTGGAGCAACTCGGGTTCAACGTGGAGGACCTGGCGCGCTACGAGCAGTCTATCCATCGCCCGCACGGGATGCTGCTCGTCACCGGGCCCACAGGCTCGGGAAAGACCACCACGCTCTACGCCTCCCTGCGGCGCATCTTCACCCCTGCGAAGAAGATCATCACCATCGAGGATCCCGTCGAGTACCAGTTTTCCGGCGTCAACCAGATCCAGGTGCGGGAGCGCATCGGCCTCACGTTTGCGCGGGGGCTGCGCTCCATCGTGCGCCAGGACCCCGATGTGATCATGGTGGGAGAGATCCGGGACCGGGAGACACTGGAAATCGCCATTCACGCGGCGCTGACCGGCCACTTTGTCTACTCGACCCTGCACACGAACGATGCCGCCGGGGCGATCGCCCGTACGCTGGACATGGGGATGGAGGCCTACCTGCTGGCCTCCTCCGTGCAGGCGGTGATGGCGCAGCGCCTGGCGCGCCGCGTCTGCCCGGATTGCCGCACGCTGCGCGCCCCGGAGCCGGAGATGCGGCTGATCATGGAGCGCGAGACCGGCGCGCCCGTGCCGGACCGGCTCTGGTACGGGGAGGGATGCACCACCTGCCGGTTTACCGGCTACGCGAGCCGCGTGGGGCTGTTTGAACTGCTCACGGTGTCCGAGAGCATCCGCCGCCTCATCCTGGATCGCGCCTCTTCCAGCCAGATCAAGGCGCTCGCGGTGCAGCAGGGCATGAGAACCCTGCGCCAGGACGGCTGGGCGAAGGTGCGAGACGGCGTCACCACCATCGAGGAAGTCGTCCGCGTCAGCACTGAGGATGAGTGAAAGTGTTATGTGAGTGCAAGAGGGAGCGCATGAGAGACCGGATGAGGGGACACAGAGGGACGATCAACCGTACATCCATACATCCGCACTCCCATACCTAAGTCGATGACCAGCTTCGCTTACACGGCAATCGATGAGCAGGGACGCGAGACGAGCGGCGTGCTCCAGGCGGAGAGCCGTGTCGCCGCCCTAGCTCGTCTGCAGAGCCAGGGCATCTACGCAATGACGGTAGAGTCAGCCCTGGCGGCGGGTAGCGCGGCCACCGCTGCCGCCGGAGCCCGCGCTGCCGGAATCCCCACCCTGCGCCGGCGTGGGCGGCGGATCAGCGGCGCGGATCTGGCTGTGTTCACCCGCCAGCTCGCCTCGCTGTTCAACGCCGGGCTGAGTGTGGCGCGCTGCCTCGATACGCTTATCGACCACTCCGAGAACGGGCGCCTGGTGGCGATCCTGGAACAAGTGCGGCGCGCCGTGGGGGGCGGTAGCAGCCTCTGGGAGGCATTGGCCGAGCACCCGCGTGTCTTTTCCGAGCTCTATGTGAACCTGGTTCGCGCGGGCGAAGCCAGCGGCCAGCTGGGCAAGGTGCTGGATCGACTGGCGGACGCGCTGGAAGCGCAGCAGGAGTACCGCTCCCGGATCCGCGCGGCGCTCGCTTATCCGCTGCTCCTCATGGCATCCAGCGCCCTGGTCATCGCTTTTGTCTTCGCGTTCCTGGTGCCGCGCTTTCAGGCGATCTTTCGCACCCTGGGGCACCAGCTGCCGCTGCCCACGCAGGTCTCGCTGGCGGTAAGCGGCTTTACTGGCCGCTATGGCTTGTGGGTGCTGGCGGCGCTCGCCATCGCCATGGTGGCGGCGCGGATGGCGGATCGCACCGAAGCAGGCGGCTTGTTTCTGGATCGGCTGCGCATGCGGCTCCCGATTCTGGGCTCCCTGGCGCATAAGGACGCGCTCTCGCGGTTCTGCCGCACCCTGTCCACGCTGCTGGGTGGCGGCGTGCCGATCCTTACCTCGTTTGAGGTTGCGGAACGGGCGGTGGGTAACCGCGTGCTTCGCCAGGCGATTGGCCAGGTGCGCTCTGCCGTCCGCGAGGGGGAGAACCTGGCGGTGCCTCTCCAGCGCAGCGGCGCGTTCCCGGCGCTGGTCACCAACATGGTCGCCGTCGGGGAGGAGACCGGCAATCTGGAGGAGATGCTCCGCCGCATCGCCGATGCCTACGACGCCGAGCTGCAGAACCGGACGCGCCAGCTGCTCTCGCTCTTCGAGCCGGGCATCATTTTGCTCATGGGACTGATCGTGGGCAGCATTGTCATCTCTATGCTCCTGCCTGTGCTCCAGCTCAGCACGGCGTTCTGATAAGGAGTCTCTACCGATGGTCCATTGCCGTGAACAACGACGGGGTTTCACGCTCATCGAGCTGCTGGTGGTGCTGGTGATCCTCGGGCTGCTGGCGGCCCTGGTAGTCCCCAGATTCCTGAGCCGTATGGCGGAAGGGCAGGACAAGGCGACCCGCGTCCAGATCGGCCACTTCAAGCAGGCGCTGGACCTTTACTACCTCGACAACGGCGCCTATCCTACCACCGCCCAGGGCATCCAGGCGCTCATCAGTAAGCCGACCCCGGCGCCGCGCAAATGGCTCGAACCGTACCTGAAGGACGTAACGGCGGTTCCTAACGATCCGTGGGGCAGCCCGTATACCTACACCTCGGAGGACGGCCGCAGCTACCTGATCGTTTCGCGCGGGCCAGATGGACAGGAGGGGACGGACGACGACATCCGCAGCGACGATCTCCAAGGCGGCGACAGCGGTGGCTAACCAGAACTGCGGCACTGACCACTCCTTTGAGCCGGAAGCTTGGGCTCCACCCCGGCGACGGGGCCATACCCTGGCGGAGCTGATGGTGGTGCTGGCCCTGCTGGTGCTTGTGGCCGCGCTGGCGCTTCCCAACCACGCACCCTGGCGCGCGGCCGCGACGCTGGATGCCCAGGAAGACACCCTTCTCGCTGCCCTGGAGTACGCCCGCGGCCGGGCAGTCGCCGCCGGGGTCCGGCACTGGGTGGAGTTCGACCTTGCCGCCGGGCGATACGCACTGCTCGCTTTCCGGCCGGAGGAGGCCGTCGCCACGGAGACATCCGAGAGCAACGAACCTCCCGTGGAGGAGTGGCACCTGCCTGAAGGGGTGGAGATCGAGAGCGCTGCCGTTGCTCCGCTCGCAGCCGGAATCCTGGATCCCCTCTCCCTCCTCGGCCTCACACCCCTGGAGGAGGAGGCGACGCTGACCTTCTATCCCGAGGGAAACGCCGATGCCGCCCTCGTGGTGCTCCACGGCGCGGACGGAACGCGGCGCGCGGTAGCCGTCGATCCGCTTACGGGCCAGGCCCGGCGGCTCGCCACGGAAGAACTGCCCTCCGCTGGTGCGAGTGACTGAATAGATGATGCGTGGCTGCGCTTCCATCGCTGCGAGATGCGTGCGGCGCGGCACGACCCTCCTGGAGGTGCTCGTGGCTGCGTTCCTGCTGGGCACCGTTCTGCTCGTCGCTCTGGAGGCGATCGGGCGCAGTGCCACCGCTCAGGCAGAAGCGGAACGGGTGGTGGAGATGGCAAACCTGGCGCAGACGAAGATGGAGGAGATCCTCAAGGAGCCGGAATTACCAGAAGGACGCCAGGAAAGCGGCGATTTCAGCGACCTTCAGCCGGAATACGCCTGGGAAGCGGCCATTGAAACCAGCGAGCATCCGGGCCTTGTGCAGGTGATCGTGCGCATCTCGGAGCGTGATGCCTCGGGGACCCCACGGGCGAACGGACGGACCTACAGCCTTACCGCGCTGCGCCGCCCGAGCATCAGTGCTCCGGCGGCGGAGGCCACGGCGGTCGAGCCATGAGCCGCAGAGGAATGACACTGCTGGAGCTGCTGGTGGCGATGAGCCTTGCCGCACTGATGCTCATTGCCACCGCCGGTGCCTTCCAGGCCGCTGCCCGGACCCGCGCGCGCCTCCGCGAACGGACTCCCCGCCTGGCCGCCCTGCGCGCGGCGTTCCACATCATGCAGCGTGACCTGCGCTCGATCACCTACGCCCCCAGCCCCGCCGATTATCCTGTGTTCGCCGACGCCAACGCGGTTGCCAGTCAGTACCCGCAGCAGATTCTCCAGTTTGCGTCCGCCGCCTCCGATCCGCTCCTGGCGGGCCGGCCGTCGCCGGGGGTGTCGTTCCTCCAGTACGAAATCGCCTCCGATCCCCGCACCGGTCGCCCGGGCCTGTGGCGGCACGAAACGCCCTACCCGGTGCCGCCGCCGGAATCCACCTCCGCTTCAGATCGCCGCAGCGCCTTGTTGCTGCCGGACGCAGTGTCGCTCCAGGTGCAGTTCTTTGACCCGAGCACCGGGGAGTGGATGCCCACCTGGGAGGCGACGGATCATCTGCCCAGCGCGGTGTGGGTGAACGTAGGGGTGCTGGATCCCGACGAGATAGAGACCGCCGCCGAAGCGACGCCGCGCATCCACTCCCTCATCGCCTCGGTAGCGGTGTCTGGCTACCAGCCCGAGCCAGTAGAGACCGCCGCGAACGCGCCGGAAGGAGGATCGCCGTGAACCTGCCCTCCCCAGCCGCGCGCCGGGGCATGGTGCTCATCACTGTGCAGTGGCTAACGCTGATCTTGGTGGTGTTCGCCGTCAGCCTGGGAGTGAGCGGCGGCCTTTCCGCCCGCAGCACAGCGCACTGGGATGCCCGTGGGCGCGCCTACTTTGCCGCCTACTCGGCGCTCGAAATGCAGCTCGCCGCCCTGGAGGCAGAGACACCGGGCACGCCGACACTGGCGCCCGCCGCAGATGCTTCGGCCACGGAACCGTTCGTCCTTGATCCGAATGAGGAGATCGTCTTCCTGCCCCCCACGTTGCAGGACGAGTGCGCGAAGATCGACCTGAACACGGCGGACCGCGAGACGCTGCTGCGCCTACCAGGGTTCACGGAAGAGCTGGCGGATGCGGTGATCGCCTGGCGCGCGTCTTCCGGCCAGTCCGGTTACTCCACCGAGTTCGACAGCCAGTACCAGTCGCAGCAACCGCCCTACGAGGCCGCCCACCGGCCGTTCCAGTCCGTGGAAGAGCTGCTACTCGTGCAGGGAATGAGCGCCGAGATGCTCTATGGGACGGCGCTGCGCCAGGAGCGGTTGAGCCCCGCCGAGCGCGCACGGATCGACTGGCCCCGCGGGAGCAACCCACCCTCCGATCCCACGCTGATCGACCTGCTGACCGTGGGCAGTATCGCCCGCAACCTGGCGAGCGACGGGGAACCCCGCATCGCGCTCGGCCAGCAGGGCCAGAGCCGCAGTGCGGCCGGAGTGGCTGACGGCAGGACCAGTAGCGGACAGCCGCAATCAGAGACCGACCAGCGCGCCCTTGCCGACCAGCTGCAGCGCCGTCTGGAGGCGCGCCTGAGCCGCCAGGAGCTAACGTTGGTGGTGCGCGCCGTCGCGGGACAGGAGACACCGCGCTCCTTTGAGCAGCTCTGGGGCCAGGTAGGCAATAACCGGCGCGTCATGGCCGTCCTCGCCGATGTGCTGGACCTCCCCGGTCAGGACCAGGGAGGCGCCGCCGGGGGAGGCGCCCGTGAGGGCGGCTCGCCCCAAGGCAACCCGGGCGGCCCTTCCGGAGGGCGCTCTCCGGGCGGGGGCGGCCCGGGCGGCAGCCCCGGTGGGTCTCCAGGCGAGGGGCGGCGCGGCGTGAGCGGCCTGAACCGCACTACGGCCGCGACCTGGCCCGCGCTCTTCCCGTCTCCCGTCGTACTGGCCCAGCTACCAGGCGGAGGCGGACAGCCCGCTCCTTCACCAGAGCCGGGCGTGAACGACCCATCAGATTCGGTTCAAGCCTCCGTCCCCAGTGTGGCGCCCCTCCGGGGGGTGGTGAACTTGAACACCGCACCGGTAGAACTTCTGGCCGCCCTATCGCCCGTGACCCCCGAACTCGCCCAGGCCATCGTCGCCCGGCGGCAGTCGGCACCATTCGCCTCGCGCGGGGATCTGCTGGAGATCGAAGAGGTCACCCCGGCGCTGTTCAACGCCCTCGTCAACCGGGTCACCGTGTTCTCGGATCGTTTTCAGGTGTTCAGCGTGGGAATGGTACAGGGCCGGGATATCGCCGTGCATCTCACTGCGTGGGTGGATCGCAGCTCGGGTCGCTGCGTGATCACTCACTTTCGACAGGATAACTGAACGTGGCATCCGCACGAGACTATCTGGGAATTCAGCTGGCAGGGGAGGAAGCGCGCGTGGTGGCCGTGCGCGTGAGTAGCGGCGGCGCGCACGTGCTGGGGAGCGCCCGGCTCAGCCGGGCGGAGGCGAGCCAGAGTCGCTCTTTCCGGCGGCTGGGCGCCCGGCCGCTCGGGAGCGCGACCGCTCTACCGCTCGACCAGGCGGCGATCCGCAATCTGACGCTGCCTCCCACCACCCCCGAGAATCTGGACCGGATCATCCACCTTCAGGCCGAGCAGGTGCTGCCGCTGGCTGCGGAAGACCTCTGCCTGGGCTACCACATCCTGGGTATGAACGATCAGTCCCGGCTGGAGGTGCTGCTCGTCGCGGCGCGACAGGGGTTTGTGCAGGACGCTCTGGGGCAGGCCAGCCCGCCCGGCGCCCCCCCGGCGGCTACTGTGGACCCGGTGTGCGTGTTCAACGCGCTGGTGTACGACGGTGAGTTCGGCAAGGAAGAGGAGATTGCCGTCGCGCTGCTGGAGCCAGGGAGAGCGGAGCTGCTTCTGGTGCACCAGGGGCGCCTGACGGCCGCTCGGCCGCTGGCCATCGCCCTCCCGAAAGCTTTCGGGACCGGAGACAGCCCATCGCTCGATCTCCTGGCAGGCGAGATTCGCCTTTCCCTGGCCGGAGGCAGCCAGCAGACGGGAGGCCGCATCGCGCAGCTGCTGCTCTGCGGGGCCGCCGCTCCCAGCGTGGCGGAGGCGCTGGCACAGCACCTGGATCTGCCCGTCCGCCTCTGGGCGCCGCGGGGCCTGCTCGCCGCGGGGTTGAGCCTCCCCGAAGCAACCGCCTTCGTCCCTGCCTATGGCGCCGCGCTCCAGGCGGGGGGGCGGGGCCCGATGACCATCAACCTTACTCCCGCGGGACTGGCCGCGGCACGCACCCAGGCCCGCACCCGGCAGGCGGCGTTCTCGTGGGTGACGCTAGCGGTCTCCCTCGTGCTCGCGCTGCTGATGGTGGTCGGGGCCTCCGTACTGGCCCGCGAGCGGGAGGTCCGGCAGCTCCAGGCTGAGACGCGGCGCTGGCGTGCCGCGGGATCGATTACAAGGGTGAGCGAAAGCGCTGCCAAGAGCTACGGCAACGCTCTGAATGCGGCCCGACAGGCAACCCTGGCTCCACTGTCTCCGTCAAAGATGCTGGCTATTCTCAACCAGGAACTTCCGCAGGGTGTCTGGCTCGTCGAGCTGACTTACCACCGCCGTACGGGCGCCAGGTTGCGGGGATACGCGCTGGAACGATCGGGGCCGCAGGCGGCGCTGGTGGCCCTGCTGCAGCGGAACCTGTTCGCCGAGGTGACCCTCAACTACTTCAAAGAGGAGACCTACGAAGATACGCCGGTGTGGGCGTTCGAGTTCACCTGCCGAACGCCGGACGTGGAGGGATTGCAGCGATGAAGGTCACCGGGCGTGATCGCCGGACGCTGGCGTGGGGTGGGGTGGTCGCAGCCCTTATCCTACTCTGGGCCGCGGCTATCGATCCTCTCCTCAGCCGCTGGGAACGCACCGGGCGAGAGATCCAGCGCGCGCGCCGCGAAGTTGAGCGCTTGGAGCGCGGCGCAACTGCCGAGCAGCAGGCGCGCCAGGCGTTGCGGGAGCTGGAGGTGCTCGCCTGGGTGCACCAGGACGAGGGCTCCCTTCAGCGGCAGACGGCGCTGCTGATCCAGCAACTGGCCGGCCTGCCCGCCTACCAGCGGCTCACCATCCGCCAGGTGCAGGGGCAGCCTCCGCAGCGCGAGCCCTCGATCGCCCGGGCGCAGGTCTCCCTGCAATTTCGCGGGCATCCTGTCCAGGTGCAGCGGCTGCTGGAAGAGATGGAAGCCGCTCGCCCACGGCTGCTCGTCGAGGGCCTGACGCTACGGCCCAGCCGGGAGAACGCCGAGGTGGTGGAAGGCGAAATGCAGATTTCAGTGTGTGCGGTCGTGTTGAAAGGGGAACCGGCCTGATGAACGGGCGTCGCCAGCACAGAAATCGTCCTATCCTGGCCGTGGGCGGGTGCG
The DNA here is from genome assembly GCA_016199525.1 of Armatimonadota bacterium. Classification (GTDB taxonomy): domain Bacteria; phylum Armatimonadota; class SYMT01; order SYMT01; family JACQGL01; genus JACQGL01. The sequence continues at coordinate 30,451 of JACQGL010000238.1, read as the reverse complement.
CCGCAGCGCTCCTGTTGACCCTGAATCTGCTCGCCCGGCCAGGCGAGAAGCGGGAGCCGCTCGCCACCGCGCGCGCCCGTGGGCCCGCCGCCGAAGCCGCCGCGCCATTAATGGAACCAGACCCGTTGCCACGGCCGACGGCACCGCGCTCCGCTCGCAACCTGTTCCGACCTCTGGTCGGCAAGCGGACGGCGGCGCCCGGCGGGGAGCAGGTCCCTGCGTCCGGCTTCTCCCTCACGCCCGCCATCCCTACTGGCGTTCGTCCGCTGGGCACGACACCCCCGGCGCAGGTCAACCACCGCGGCACGGAGGACCTGGCCATGGTCGGCGTGGTGGAAATGGACGACCGCGTGGAGGCGCTGCTGCGCAACCTGAAAACCGGCGAGTCCCAGTACCTGGCGGTGGGTGAAGAGTGCTGGGGACTGCAGGTCCAGGAAATCCACGCCGACCGCGTTGTCCTGGCGGAAGGGGACCGGACCTACACGCTGGGCATCTCCGATAAGGAAGTTTCCGGCGCCGACCCCGCGCCACCCCCGCGCGCCGGCGGCCGGAGGTGGCAGGGAGGGGGCGATAGCCCACGCCGCCCACGTCGCTTTCCGGGGGGTGATGAGACGAACCCATTGCTGCGTACCATCCTCCAGTCGCCGACCTGGGCGGAGCGGCTGCAGCAGCTCGAGGCGGCTAAAGACCAGATTGATCCGGAGCGCTACGAAAGGTTCCACCAATTCATTTCCGAACGCCTGCGCGCCGAAACGGAGGGACCCGCAGGTAACGCGACAAGAGGTGAACAGGATGGTACCACTTCCCCGTAATCTGGCGCTGGCAGCCGCAGGTGGGATTCTGCTCGCGGGCGCGGGGGTGGCGGCGCAAACCTGCTTTTTTGGAACCGGCGACCGCCCCGCTCTCGCCGCCGCGCCTGGCGCGGCGGGTCAGGGACCGCTCCAGCCCCGTTCCCTGCCCGCCCTTAGCATCCCTGTGAGCCGCGGCGCTTCCGTCCGCCTGGCGAACGCCGGCCCGCCCGTCCCCCGCCTGCCGGCGCCGCTGCCCGCGGTCCCCCGCGCGGCACCGGCAGCCCCTGACCCCGGCTTGCCCTCGCTATCCCAGGATCCAACACGCAACATCGCTCTCCTCGCCGTCACGGAGGCCAACGGCGGCCAGAGCGCGCTGCTCCTGAACCTGGAGAATCAGGAGCGCGCCGCCGCGCGCCGGGGCGAATTCGCCTTCGGGCTGCAGGTCGCGGAGATCCAGGACGATCGCGTCTCGCTCCTCCAGGGCCACCAACGCTACCAGATCCGGCTTGGTGAGAAACCGGTGCCTGTGGTAATGGCTGCCGCACCCCCGGGGACAACGGGGCAGGGTGGTCCCGAAAGCTTTCGGGATGCGGCGGGAACGAGCGGGCGGCGAGAGGCGGAGCGCCCCCGACCACCCGGGCAAGCGGGCGGCGCGGCGCGGCTCCGTGACCGCTCTCGCTTTGGCCAGTCTCGCTTTGGCCAGGGCGGCGGAGGCAACTTCAGCTTCATCAATAGCGGTGGGGGCGGAGACTGGCGCGCGCGCTTCGGCGGCTCTTCCACGGGAGGGGGTCAATCCAGCAGCTTCGGTGGCTTTTCCACGGGAGGGCGTCAATCCAGCAGCTCCGGCGGGTTCCCCGGGCGGTTGGCGGGAGGCAGCGGCGGCGCCAACCCCTCCGGCACCGGGAGAGCGACCCCGAACCCGCAGACGGCACGGCGGCTAGGCGTGCCCATGGTGGGCGGCGTCCGCAGCACAGTGGACGCGCCGTTGCCCAGGGAGAACCCCCAGACCGTCCGGCGGCAGGGCGGCACCGCCGGCTCCGCTTCTCGTAGCACCAATCCCAGCGGCGCTCCCCGCTCCGGCGGTGCGGGGGGCTTGAACTGAGTGGACGGCGGTTACTGGCCCCGAAAGCTTTCGGGGCGCGCCCACGCGGACGGAACTTGATCCCGCGAGTCTCGCTGGGGGCAGCCGGCTTGCGGTGGCCCGACGTGCATTTGGCGGGGAGTAAGCGATGAAGAACGGAACAGCGCGGTGGCAGCTGGCTGTCTGGGCGGTCCTGGCAGTCCTGGCGGTGGTCCTTGCCCGCGGCGAGGCGCGCGCACAGCAACCGCCCGGCAGTACCGCACTGGTGATCCGCCCCCGCGGCGGCGATCCCCAGCAGCTCATCTCGTTTACCTTCCGGCAGGCAAACATTGACGACGTGCTGCGCTTCCTGGCTGACGCGAGCGGGCGGACCATCTTCAAAGATGCCACCGTGCAGATCAGCGTGACCATCGAGAACCGGAGCCGCGTTTCCGTTGCGGACGCCTTCCAACTGGTGGGCGCGCTGCTCTCCGTGCGGGGCTACGCGCTGGTAGACGCGGGCGATTACATCGTCATCACCACTGCTCAGGACGCTCGCACCCGCCGCGGCGGGCGCGTGGGTACGGGCGCCGAGCCAGACAAGATCCCCCCGGGCCGGGAAGTCATTACCCAGGTTTTCCCGTTGCAGTTCGTCGATGCTGCACGGCTGCGCGAGGAACTCCAGCCGCTCTTCCCACAGGGGAGCGGCCTGCTGATGGCGAACGCCCAGACCAACTCCTTGGTCGTCATTGATGAGGCCGATAACGTGCGCCGCATCGCGGACGTGATCCGCGCGCTGGACCAGGACATCAGTGAGGCGCTGACTGTGGAAGTCGTCCCCCTGCAGTTCGCGGACGCGCAACAACTGGGGCCTTCCTTGCAGGAGATTTTCCGCCAGGAGGATCCCTACCAGGGCCTGTCCGATGAAGCGCGGCGGCGCATTTTCGGGGATCGGCCGCCTCTCCCCGGCCTAACGCAGATTCGGGGGCAAGTGCGCATCGCCGCCGATCCGCGCCGCAACGCACTCATCGTCTCCGCCTCCCCGGCCAACCTCCAGAGTATCAAAAACCTTCTGAAAGAGCTGGATGTGAACGTGGCCCCGAGCCGGGAGTACCGTATCGTGGCGCTCAAGTACGCTGATGCAATGGGCATTGCGGGGCAGATCGACACGCTGCTTCAAACGGGGCCAACGAGCCAGCCGCAGCAAGGTCGCTCCTTCGGCGGGCGGTCTGGCGCTCAGCCCCTGTCCGCCCCCCGGGCGGGTGAGGCCGACATAAGCGTCGTCCCTGATGTGCGCACCAATTCCGTGGTGATCAGCGGCCCGGTGGACACCATCGGCGCTATCGAAGAGCTGGTGCGCAGCCTGGATATTCCCTCGCAGGTCCAGGACGTGGTCCGCTCCTTCCAGCTGCAGCATGCGGTGGCTAGCGAGGTCGCGGCTAGCATCCGGCAGCTCCTCCTGGGCGTGCAGCAGCAACAGGGATTCGGGTTCGTCCTTTTTGGCGCGCAGCGGACCCAGATCCCGCCCGGCTCGCCCCTGGATCTGCTGCGGCAGGTGACCATCATCCCCCACGATCAGACGAACCAGCTCCTCGTTAGCGGCCCGGCGCAAACGTTTGCACTCATCGAAACCCTGATCGAAAGTCTGGATAAGCGTCTGCCGCAGGTGTTCATTGAGGTGGTGATCGCCGATGTTAGCCTCGACACGCAGACCAAGTTCGGCATCGAGTGGAATGTTTTGTCAGGCAACTCCACCTTCGGAACCAATTTTGGCCTGGAGGATCCGAGCGCAGATCAGACCGGCTTCCGCTACAGCGTGGTGAGCAGGAACTTCCGGCTGGTGCTCCAGGCGCTCAAGGAGCAGGACAAGGTCCGCATCCTCTCCACCCCCCACGTGATGGTTACCGATAACAGCCCCGCGGTGATCTCCATTGGTGAGCGCGTTCCCTTCGCGGCGGCGTCCAACATCTCCGGCGGCGGCGTGGTGCAAACCACCGTGGACTTCCTGGATGTAGCCATTACCCTGAACGTGACGCCTCATATTTCGCCCGGGGATCAGATCCTCATGGATGTGGATCAGGTCATCAACTCCCTCCTGGAGTTCATTCCGGTGGCGCCCGGACAGCTCGCCCCCCGCACCACAAGTCGCCATGCAGGCACGACGGTTACCGTGGAGAACGGGCAGACGATCGTCATCGGAGGGATCATCTCGGACAATCGGAGCCGCAAGGTGCAGAAGGTGCCCATCCTGGGTGACCTGCCCCTGATTGGCAACCTGTTCCGGAACACGCAGCGACAAAAAGGGCGCAGCGAGCTGGTAGTCTTCCTCACGCCACACGTCGTCCGCGAGCCGGGCGATGCCGACCAGCTGCGTGAGTTCGAACGCGGGCGGCTGCAGGTCGATCCGCTCAACTTGAAGCTGGTCCAGCCGCTGGATGCGTTTCCCGGCAAGCGGCGCCCGGCGCCTGCCGCACCCACTCCATAGTCCGACAGCCGCCTAAAACGCGGGCCCTAACGCGAGGTGGATGCGCACCGCCTCCCCGGAGAGCACCGTGTTGCCCGCGAACTCCATCGCCAGGATGCGAGGATACTCCCGCACGCGGAAGACGACCCGCGGGCCCTCGGGGGTTGGTTCCACCAGGGGAGGTAGAACCTCCTCGAAGAAGCCCAGCTGCTCCAGGGCGGTGACATCCTCCGCCAGCCGCGCGCGGGTCACCAGCTGGCCGCGCTGGGTGCGCAGTACCCCGCGTACCAGCTGTTCGGAGACGTTGCGCAGCCCGCGAATCTCCACTTCGGCCACGCTTCCCCGGGAGCGACTCAGATTCTTGCGCCAGGATCGGCCCGGCCAGCAGCAGGGGTGACAAGCCGATGAGCAACCAGCGGATCAGGTAGGCGGGGGGAATTCGGAGGCGAGGCCGCATCGGCGTTGCTCCCGGGAGGAGAGAATCGGGCGCCCTTCAGATACCCTGGGCGCCCGCGGAGCAAACGTGCGAAGTGCTGGCATTAGGGGGATGGACCACACGGTGACGGGAAGACGGAGAGAGGAAGAGAGCGTCCCGCACGCTCTCTATCCCTCCTTCTCTCTTCTTAACTGCCGGTCAGCTCTTCCGGAAGCGGCTCATCAGCCCGCCGAGTGGGTCCTTGTGCCCGCCGTCCGCCGCCTTGTCCGCCCCGAAGTGGAGCACGCTCACCCGCGCCGCCACCGCGCCCGTCACCTTGCGGAACGCCTCCGCCTGCGCGCTTTCCGCAGCGGCGACCACCGTTGGGGTCCCCGCATCGCCGTGCGCCACCACCTGCGGATCCAGCGGAATGGAGCCCAGGAACGGGACACCCAGCTTCATCGCCGCCTGCTCGCCACCCCCGCGCGTGAAGATGTTGGTCTCGTGCTGGCAGTGCGGGCACACGAACGTGCTCATGTTCTCCACCACGCCAAGCACCGGCACATTCAGCTTCTGAAACATGGCCAGCGCTTTGCTGGCGATGTTCACCGCCACGTCCTGGGAGGTCATCACGATCACCACGCCGGTAAGCGGCACCGTCTGCGCCAGGGTGAGCTGGGCGTCTCCCGTGCCCGGCGGCAGGTCCACGATCAGATAGTCGAGTTCGCCCCACTTTACGTCGGCAAGCATCTGCCGCACGGCGCTGCCGACCATCGGCCCGCGCCACACCACGGGCGTGGCGTTGTCCGGCATCAGAAAACCGAGGGACATGCACTTCAACTGATGCTGCTCAATGGGCAGGATTTTCCTGTCCCGGGGATCGACGAACGGCGCGCGCTGCACCCCCATCATCACCGGGATGCTGGGGCCGTAGATGTCGGCATCCAGCAGCCCCACGCGGGCCCCCGTCTGAGCAAGCGCGGCGGCCAGGTTGACGGCGACGGTGGACTTCCCCACACCGCCCTTGCCGCTGGCGACGGCGATCACGTTGCGCACCTCCGGCAGCAGGTCCTCTCCCATTTGAGCGCGGCGGGCAACGTTGCTGCCCATGCGCACCGTTACCTGCTTCACGCCCGGAAGCTTCATTAGCGCCTGGCGGCACTCGTTTTCGATCTGCCCCTTGAGCGGGCAGGCAGGGGTGGTGAGCACCACCTCGAACGCCACCATTCCGTCGCACACCGCCACGTCGCGAACCATGTTGCGGGATACCAGGTCGCCTCCCAGCTCCGGCTCTTGCACGGTGCTGAGCGCGCGGATTACATCTTCCTTGGTTACCTGACCGTTTTCTGCCATTCCGTTCGCTCCTCGGCCCCGCACGGGGTCGTACACCTTTGCCAGCGGTACGCCGGCTGTCGGGATTTTATCATTGCGCCGCCGCGGAAGCTTACTGCGAACCCACCGGGGGCCACTCCCTCCATGCCAGGCCGTGGACGCAGGCGCTCGTTATCCGCGCTGCCGGCGAGGGTATACTTAGATACAAGCGTATTCCTCCCTGTCGGCTCACCTCCCAGCCGGGCTGCGTCAGGCGACTACGATGAAACACCGTGATGCCTTTCTGTGGCCGTGGCTATGCGCGGTGTTCGTGATGGTCGCGGGGCCATCCTACGCCGTCCCCAAGTTCGCCCGGCAGTACGGGGTGGACTGCCATCAGTGCCATTCCGTCCCGCCGCGGCTGAACCAGTTCGGCTTGGCGTTCCAGGCGAACTACTTCAACTGGCCCGGAGCCGAGCCGCCGCCGCGGAACGATCATTTCAAGCGGTTCCCGATATCAGGGATCGCCGAGTATAGCCTGGAGGACAACCGGACGGAAGATACAACCACTGCGAAGTTCCGCGAGCTGGAATTCTTTCTCACCGACGGATTTCAGGTTAGCAGGCAACGTCAGGGCGGCTTCTTCCTCAACACAATCGGTGTAACCACGGAGGAGAAGGAGCGCGACTGGGGCCTGGAGAATGCGTTCGCGGCGCTCCCCGTGGTAGGGCGGCGAGGGCAGTGGGCGCTTGCCTTCGGGCAGATGACCCCGCTGACGTTCCAGTGGGATCCGGTGAACAGCCTGACCGATTCCCTGCCCGCGGCGATATCGGATCAGGTGAACGAGTTCTCCTTTACCGAAGCGATGCCCGGCCTGCGCTTGGACTTCTTCGACCACCGGGGAAAGCGGACCTCCGGCCACCTGGCCACCGAGGACCCCGAAAACGCGCGGGAGATGGCGGAGATGGAGTACCGGGGCGCGGCGGACGGCAGCTACCTGCAGGTGGGGATGCCGTTCCGCGGGCGTCTGGCCCTCAATTCTGACGCCAGCCTGCGCGGCCCCCTGGGGCCGTACCTCCACGCCTTCCACCGACGGGGCTACACCACGCTGGGCGTGTTCGCATTCACCCACGCGGGCGACCACCTGGAGGGCCTGATCGGCACCCACGAACTGCGCCCGAACCTGTACCTCCTTGCCGCCGGCGCCATTGGGCACGACAGGCGGGGCAGCACGCGGCGCCTATCTCTGGAGGCCGACTGGGTACTCACCCACATGCTGGCGGTCACCGGCCGGCTGGAGGTGCTGGGCGGCCAGCGGGACGAGGTGGCGCCGGCGCTCGGCGTCACCTACGAGCCGTTCGAGAAACCCTGGATGTGGCTGCGGCTATCGGCGGAAGTCGTGCAGCGGAAGGGGGAGCGGACGTTCGTGCTGGCCGCGCGGGGGATGTTCTGAACCGCCGCCGACCGTCACGACTCTCCCGTCTCACCCAACCGGCGGAGGGCGGTGCGGGCGGCGTAGGCGACTTCTGGCTCCTGGCGACTTTGCGCTACCCGCCGGAGGGCAGCCACTGCGGAGGGATCGCCCAGATCGCCGAGTAGCTTCGCTGCCCAGCGCGCGATGTGGGGCTCCGCATCCTGCAGCGCCGCAGTGAGCGGGCGGACGGCCTGCGGACCGATGAGCAGCAGCGCCTCGGTGGCCCAGTAGACGTGGGCAGGCCGGGGGTCGGCCAGCGCGGCGATGAGAGACCCCGTGGCGCGCGTACCGAATGCGGCAGCGGAGCGCGCCGCCTCGGCGGCCGCGCGACCGCTCGGGTCATCGAACGCACGGATCAGCGCGAGGATTACCGCGGCCGACCCACTCTCCCCCAGCGCCCGGGCAGCGGCTTCGCGCACCTTCTCGTCTGGATCGGAGAGGGCGAGCACTGCGGCCTGGATCGCCGCCGGCTGGTCTTTCATTCCCCCCAGGGCGCTGGCCGCACCTGCCCGCCGATAGGCATTCGCGTCCTTCAGCGCGTTAATCAACGTGGGGACCGCCGGCCCGCCGATGCGCCGCAGCGCATCCGCCGCTGCCTGTCGTACCGTCTCACTCACGCCCCCCAGACCGTGCTCGACCAGGTCGGGCACCGCCTCCGGGCTGCCGATTTGCCCCAGCGCCAGCACAATCTCCACCCGCAGCGTCTCGTCCTCGGGAAGCAGACGGAGCAGCGGCGCGGTAGCGCGGGGATCGCCGATACGTCCCAGGGCGCCGACCGCGGCCCGGCGTGTGGCGCGGCGGTTCAGCTTAGCGATCAGCGGATCCACGGCCTCGACCGCTGCCTGCCAATCGAGGAGAGCGATGGCGTTGTTCTGGGTGTCTTCGTCGTACTGGCTCTGATAGGTCGCCTCCCGGCCTGGAGGCGGCACATCCAGGAAGGGAATCGTCTTGCGGACGACCTCGGTTTTGTATGCTTGCTTCGCACTCGCAATCGCGTGCAGCGCATTCGCGGCGCTTACCCGGGAGCCAGTGCCGAGTTTGCCAATGAGCGGATCGATCGCCCGGCCTTCAAACGAGGCGCACACCCTCTCCGCGCCCTGCTTGATGTTGTCGTCCGTATCACCCAGGGCTTCGACAGCGGCCTCCAGAGCCGCAGCCGGTCCGAGTTGCATGAGCGCCTGGATAGCGAACTCGCGGACCGGGTGGTCGCTGTCTTTCATAAGCGGGATCAGCTTCTTCGCCGCTTCGGAATCACCCACTTCCTCTAGGGCGCGCACCGCCACCATCCGCACGGAGGCGGGCTCCCCCTGAATCTGTTCGGCCACGTCGCCGCGCGCCATCATCGCTCTGGCCGCGGCTACCCGCTGGTCAACGTTGTAACCGCGCATCGCCGCGATCTGGCTCGCCTTGATGCGGTAGTTGTTGATCACTAATCCGGTGATCAGGACCACGATGGCCCCGAACACCGCGAGCGTGATGTTGCGACCGCGCGTATCGAGGGTTTCCTCTTCCGGCTCCACCTTCATCCCTCCGCGTTACCGATACAGCTGTTTTCCACCCGGGAGACACAGGAATCACGGAATAGGCACCACAGAATGTAGTGTATAGGAGAGACCAGGACTGTTGTATCCCTTTCTCTCCCCTCCGTGGTGAAGCCTATCCCCGCCTATCCGCCCGTACGGGGTTCCGCAGGACTCCGATCCGCTCGACTTCGATCTCCACCACATCCCCGTCCTGGAGGAGTACGGGCGGCCGGCGCGCGAATCCGACGCCCGGCGGCGTGCCGGTGAACACCACATCGCCCGGCTCCAGGGTCATGATTCCGGAGAGATAAGAGACCACCTGGGCAACCGTGAACACGAACTCTCGCGTGCTGGAGTTCTGGAGCGTTTCGCCGTTCACCCGGCAGGATAGGGCCAGTGCGTTGGGGTCGGGGATCTCGTCCGCGGTCACCAGCGCCGGCCCCATCGGCGCGAACGTATCGAACGTTTTGCCGGCCATCCACTGGCCGCCGCCCCGGCGCAGCTGGTAATCGCGAGCGCTGACGTCGTGACCGCACATGTAGCCGGCGACGTAAGCCATTGCCTCCGCCGCGGGGATGTAACGTCCGCGCTTGCCGATCACGAACACCAGCTCGGCTTCGTAGTCTACCTCCGTGCTGTCCGTCGGCAAGCGGATCGGCTCGTCGGGCCCGATGACGCTGGTGGCGTACTTGGAGAACAGGACAGGTTCTTTAGGGACCGGCATGCCGCTTTCGGCGGCGTGGTCCCGGTAGTTGAGACCCAGACAGATGATCTTGGGCGGTCGGAGGATGGGCGCGCGCCGCCGCACCTGGTCCTCGCGGTAGATCACCGCGCTCTGTCCATCCAGGGCGTACCAAATATCGGCCGGCCAATCCTGAATCCAGCCCAGGGTCTCGCGGGCGGCGGTGAGGGCGCTCTCCCCTCGTTCGAGGAAGGCGAGCGTGTCGGCGGGGAGTCGCTCCGCGACCGCGTTCGCCGCCGAAAGGCCGTGCTGCGCCAGCTCTCTTAGGCTGGCAGCGTTCTGCAAGTCGATGATGCGGCCGCGATGCTCAGCGCCGAGGCGAGTCTGGCCGCCCACGTCGAAGGTGAGAAGACGCATTGTCTGGTTGGGTGTTCAGATCTTCAGGTGTTGGGGTTTGGGCGTCAATCGCTGGGCGTACCGCCCCGGATGCCGCGGTGCAGATGGCCTCGCATCTTCCGGAGATGGCCCCGGCGCCGCTCCCTGTTTCAGGATTGGGCGTGGCCCAGCGCCTCTCCTCCCGCTTCCTCATGCTCGGGATGGTGGCGAACGACGCGGATCTTCAACAGGCGGTGGCCGTCGGTGCGCTCCACCACGAAATCGACCCCATTCAACGATACCTGCTCGCCTACGGCGGGCATCCGCCCGAATAGGCCAAACACCAGCCCGCCGAGCGTATCGTACTCCTCTTCCGGTAGGGACAGCCCCAGGGCTTCATTCACATCGCTGATACTTAGCCGCGCATCTACTATCGCAGTATGCTCGTCCACAGGCTGCACGGGGGCTTCTTCCACATCGTATTCATCCTGGATTTCGCCCACAATCTCCTCCAGCACGTCCTCTAGCGTCACCAGGCCGCTTGTGCCTCCGAACTCATCCACGACAATCGCCATCTGGGTGTGGGCGGCGCGGAACTCGCGCAGCAGCTCGTCGATCTTCTTCCCTTCAGGCACGAAGAACGGCTCCCGCATCAGCGCCCGCACCGGGGTGTCTCCCTTGCCCTCGCGCAGGTAGGGCAGCAGGTCCTTTGCGTGGATCACGCCAATGATACGATCCACCGTCTCCTCGTAGATCGGGATGCGCGAGTGGCCTTCGCGGAGGATGAGATCCACGGCCTGGTCCACAGTGGCATCGGCAGGCAGGCACTTCATGCTGGTGCGGGGCACCATCACCTGGCGCGCCACCGTTTCGGTAAACTCGAAGATGGAATGGATCATCTCCTTCTCCTCCTCTTCGAGCACCCCTTCCTCGGCACTGCCTTCGACGAGGAACTTAATCTCCTCTTCCGTGTGGGCGGCGCGGGTGGCAATGTTCGGCTGTGCGCCTGCGGCCCGCGCGAACACGCGTGCCATGCCCCCCAGCAGCAGCACCACGGGCGCCATCGCCAGCGTGAACCCGCGGATGAGCGGCAGCCAGAGGAGCACCGCCCGCTCGGGGGCGCGGGTGGCCCACGCCTTGGGGATCGTCTGGCCAAACAGAAGGACGATAGGGACGGCGATCAGCAACCCGATGACCACCGCCGGAAGGCCGGGGAGCAGAACATCCTTCGCCGGATCCATCGGTCGGGCGGCGATGACAATGGCCAGACCGGCCGCCACGGCGGCGCTGTAGGCCACCGCCTCGGTGATCGTCTCTGCCGCGTGCGCGGCGGTTTCAAAGCGTTCGGAATGTTCCAGCAGGGCTTCCGCGGCGCGGGCGCGACGGCTGTGTTCGTCCGCCATCTGCACCAGCCGCGAGCGGCGCGCGTTGATGACCGCTGTTTCCCAATAGGAAAGGAGCGCCTGCCCCGCCACCGCCAGAGCAAAAGCGAGTACCGCCACCCAGATCCAGAACGCCGGATCCAATCCAGGCCTCCCGAAGCAGGGTTCTAATTACAATTCAACTGCCAAGAAGCAAGCGTGCCAAGATCCCCTGTAGAGGTGGCCCATAGTAACTGCCATGGCAGATTGCTACCGGGCATCCATCCCCGCTAACACCTAGTTCTGCGCCCTATGGGAGGATGTCCTGTTGAAACTCGATTCAACGGAGCTCTTCCCCGATTCTGTGGTTCTGTTGGCGTTCTTGACAACTTGATGGTTCAGAACCTATGCCCACGAATCTGCCTCTACCCCACCCCGCCGCTCAAGGGCCGGGTGACAAGCGCCACCGCGAACGGCAGCACCTTGTAGACGAACACCGGAACAGCAACCCCCAGCGCCGCCCCCAGAAGCACCTCGCGCAGGGAGTGGACGCCGGCTTCCACCCGGCTCTGGCTTACCAGCAGCGCCAGGAAAATTCCCAGCGCGCCTACCAGGGGGCTCTCCGGCACAGCGAGCAAGATGATCGTGGTCAGGCAGAATCCCAACGCCGCGTGTCCGCTGACGACACCCCCGTGCATGAACCTGCCGCGGCCGCCCAGCGCCTTGCAGGCCATCAGCAGCACCACCACTAACCCAAACGCCGCCACCAGGGCGTGCATCGGGTGGGGTGATCGGGGCGGCGTGGTGATTACTGCTCGAAACCGCTCTGCATCCATGAATAGAAGCAACCCAACGATCATGGCGTTGATCGACGCCACCAGCACTGCCCCCGCGGCGATATCCTTAGCCAGCTTCGCCTGCGGGTGATAGGCTGTTGTTACCATATCCACGATTGTCTCCACGGCGGTGTTCAACAGCTCGAAGACAATGACCAGGGTGATGGCGAATACCAGGATGAGCAGTTCCGCCCGCGACAGGCCCCATACCACACCGGCTACCAGCGCCAGGGCGCCCAGGACGAAGTGGATCCGCAGGTGGCGCTGGGAGTGGAAGCCGCTGAAGATACCGTTCGCCGCGTGGCGGACGCTATCGCGCGCCCGCTTTGGGTGCCGGCGGATGGCCCCACTCCTTCCTTCCGGAGTCCGGATGGCTTTCTGCCGGACGTTATCCGATTTTTGCAGCATGGGTTGCCTCCAGAATGCGATGCGCTCGCTGGTCCATCTCTCGCGCTTCTGCCGCGGTGGCGTCGTCATAGCCGAGCAGATGCAGTACGCCGTGCAGGAACAGCCAAGCCACCTCTTCGTCGAGCGGGCGACCTCGCTCCACCGCCTGCTGCGCGGCCGTTTCTACGGAGATCACCACGTCGCCCAGCGGATGGGGGCCCTCGGGAGGAGCGGGGGATTCCTGCGGGAACGAGAGGACATCGGTAGGGCGGTCTACACCGCGATAGCGCCGGTTCAGTTCGTGGATCAGCGCGTCGGTGCAGAACAGAACCGAAACCTCGACGTTGGGGGACACTGCTTCAAGCGCCAGGAGATTCTGTAAGAGCACCCGCAACCCCCTCCGGGGTATCGGAGAGGCCGTGGAGCGCGGCAGTCGGTTCCTTACCAGCAGTTCCATCAGCACCCCACCGCAGCAGATCGGTCGTATCTGCCTCGGGATATTCGATGCGCGCGTGCAGCATGCTCGATAGCGTGCGCGTGAACGTGGTGATGATCTTTTCTAAATCTCTGAACGTCAGTTCGCATTCATCCAGCTGGCCATCAGAGAGGCGGTCGCGCACGATCGTTTCCACCATGGCGCGCATGCGCCCTGGGGTTGGCTTTTCGAGCGTGCGGGACGTTGCCTCGGACGCATCCGCCAACATGATGATTCCCGATTCCTTGGTTCGCGGCCGGGGACCCTCGTAGCGGAACTGATACTCCAGGCCCGGAGCAGGATCTTCGCTGCCGGTGCGCATCGCGCGGTGGTAGAAGTACTTGATCAGGCAGGTGCCGTGGTGCTCTCGGATGATGTTAACAATGGGTGGCGGCAGGTGGGACTGCTCCGCCAACTGCACGCCGTCTTTCACGTGTGCGGTGACCACCAGGCACGATAGGGAAGGGTTGATCTGGGCGTGCCGGTTCTCTGCCGTCTGGTTTTCCACGAAGAACTGGGGCCGCACCACCTTGCCGATGTCGTGGTAGTAGGAAGCCACTCGCGCAAAGAGCGCGTCGGCTCCGATTGCCTTGGCCGCCGCCTCGCTGAGATTGCCCACCACGATGCTGTGCGCGTAGGTGCCTGGTGCTTCCATTGCCAGTCGGCGCAGGAGCGGGTGATTCGGATCCGACAGCTCCAGCAGTCGGAGATGGGTGGTCAGGCCGAACGGTCGTTCCAGCAGCGCCGCGGCGGGAACGAACAGGAACACCGATGCCAGACCGCCAATCATCCCCCATGCCACTCCGACGCCCAGCTCGGGCCAGGAGTACCGGACCGTGGCGCCGTGCGCTACGAGGATGACGAGCACGTTCGCGACGCAGACGGCCAGCGCGGCTCGCAGGATTCCCGCGCGATCGCGGATGTTGGTCACCGCCTGCACTCCTGCCAGGCTGCTGACCAGCCCCACCATGGCGAACTTCAATTGATTATCCACCAGCAGGGCGGTGAGGAACGCCATCGCCATGCCCACGAACACCGCCACCTGGGGGCTCAGCAGCGCCGCAACCAGCATTGCTGCCAGGGCGGAGCACATCATTCCCACGTAACCCATCTGATCGCCGGAGAGCTTGAGCCCCAGCGCGGCGCTGCCCAGACGGAAGATAAACAGACAGCCGATGGTGACGACCGAGATGAGCACCAGGGCGCGGAGATCGCGGAACAGGCGCAGATGGAACTGATAGAGGTAATTGCCGAACAGGACTACCAGCCCGAAGCCGAGGAGAGCGAGGTACACCCGCGTCTCCGACGGCGTGCGCGGCTGGCGGAGGCCCAGGCGCTCCAGCAGCTCCAGATGCTCGGCGGTGACGATCTCGCCCTTGTGGATGAGGATATCGTCCGCGCGGATCTCCGCCACCACGGGGGGCACGGACTGGCGGGCCCGCTCGCGCGCCCTCGCTGTCTCCTCGGCGTTCAGGAGGAGATTGTGCTCGAGCGATAGGGCGGCCACCTCGCCCGTCAGCTCTCTCTCCGTGGGAGAGAGAGGCAGGGCGGCGGCCCGGGCCCGGAGCAGCGCCTGCGTGCGTGAGAGGTCATCCGTGTTGCGGCGCACCGGCCCGGACATCCCCTCGCGGGCGAGCTGGCGCGCCGCCTGTGCCACCTTCTGGCGACGGGCGGGGGCCAGCAAGAGCGCCTGGCGGATGGAGGTCACGGGTAGACCAGGAGGCGCGCTCGCCTGCAGCACCCGCGCCTGCTCATCCAGCGAGCCTCCCCTGTCGCGCACACGCAGCTGGCTGGCCTGTTGGAAGAACAGGTTGATGCGCTGATCCACCCGCACGGCGGCGTCGGGGATGGTGCTGTACTGCACCACGCTCGCCGCAGCCAGCTGGCGCTGGCGGTCTGTTTCCCGTTCGTCCCGGTACTGCAAATAGCGCGGGCTTCTGATGTCGTCCCGCGCCGCATCCCCCACGCGTAGATTTACTTTGTCGGGCGCCAGCCGGGTGGTCAGCAGCAGGGCGATCAGCCCCCCGGTGACCACGCCGACCGCCAGCTTCCGCCAGTCGCCCCACCGGCGCCATATTACGAGGCGGGGGTTCCGTTTATGGCGCTGTCTGCCGGACACAGGCCTCCCCTCCTGGGGGATGGGCTTACCGAGATTTCGCCATTTCCGCCCTGATCTTGCGGCGGCGAGCGGCTTCCGCCTTGCGGCGGCGGTCGCTCGGCTTCTCGTAGTGCTCGTGCTCGCGCGCTTCCTTTAAGATTCCAGACTGCTGCAGCTGCTTCTTGAAGCGGCGGAGCGCGGCGTCCAGCGGCTCGTTCTGCTTCACCTGAACCTGAGCCAACCGAATTTCCTCCTTCCACGGAACGGCCGCGGTCTCTCGCGGCGAGATAGGCGATTCGCCGGCGCGGCAGGGGCGCCAGAAGCCGGGGAGCGACCAGAATAAGCCGTCGGCGCGGGGCTGTTCAAGACAGCATACGGCTCTCGGGCGCCTGCAAGCTCCCTCCGACTCGCGCACGAGGCATGATAACGAAACCCCACTGCTCTGTCAAGTTAACCATCTCTCAAGGGTGTGCGTCACGTTTTTGCGCGTGCCTGGGCTCCGCCCTGAAGGGGCGCCGGAGAGTAGCCTGCCCCGAAAGCTTTCGGGGCCTGCAGCAAGCGAAGCGCCGCTGCAGGACAGCGCGTGATCAGGTGGATTCCGCCCTGGAGGGGCGGCGGAAGATCCGTCGAGCCAAGCCTTACGCAAAACTCTGACGCGCACCCCTCTTCCGTCAGTCCCTTGCGGCGAGGTTACGCGCATGGTATAATGATGCCGCTCGCGAAGGCTCGTTCGCGAGCCTGTTTATTGCGGGGGTATCGTCTAGAGGCCTAGGATACCGCCCTTTCACGGCGGCGACACGGGTTCGAATCCCGTTACCCCTACTTCTCCCTCCGAGCGCCTGCGCCAGTTTGTGCCGGAAAAGGAAACCGCTCTTCGGGTTCCGCTGCCTCCTGAAAACGGCTTTCAGGGGGCACGATGCGAAAAAGGAAACCGCCTTTCATCGACTTGGGGTCGGCTTCCATCTCTGTTCCCGACCTGGCGCGCTACGCGCAGGGATAGATATCGGACTCCGAGATCCGCCAACTCTCTCCTCGCACCCTCGAAGACCGGCGGCGGCTGGTCGAGAAGCGGGACTGGTTCCTGCGCCAGCAGGAACACGAGATGTGCGGGATCGCTGCGGTGCGCGTCTGCCGCCGTTCGAGGCACCGTAGGCCGGCATTGGGAGTCCTGCTCGCACAGGCACTGACTAACAGCAATCAGTTCAGACGCGGCCGCGGCAGGCCCCGAATGCTTTCGGGGCAGGCTTGGGTTGAGGATGCTGTGTGGGGCATTAATGAAACATTACTTGATCTTCGAAGGAGTGACAGGTAGCCATTCGTACGTAAGCCTGGTGCGAGCCCCGGATCCACTGGCGGCGATCCGGCAGTTGCTGAAGAAAGAGGATGGCGACTTGACGTTCGAGCCAGGGGGTGCCCTCATGCTGCACTACTCCCGGACTACCATCTCCCACCCTCATCCTCTGGCATATATAGAGGCGGCTTATAAGATCGTCGGCCGGGAGTGGCGGAGCGAGTGGCAGATTGCGGAACTGCCTGACTGGGTTTGGGAGAAAGACTGTCAAGATGTGTTTGTGAGTGACGACCCGAGTGACATAGCTGCGCACATCAAAGAATGTAGACCGCTGCTGCGCCAAGAGTTTCCTCGCTCCCGGGCCCCGGCGTTCGTCTGGCACCTGCGCAGTGGCGCGCTGGTGACGTTCTACCGGCGCATCCGACCGTTTAAGATCGAAGTCCTGCGCCGGTACCTGATAGAGCGGTCGGGACAAGACGTCGTGGTCCGGCCCTGGGCAGGCAGCTACGACGATATCGTGGCGCAGCTGTGGCTTATGCCCGAGCACTGGACGGATCGGCCTCCCGAGCCGCCCGGTGCTGAATAACGGTTCCAGGGCCATTGCTGCGGCGCTGTACTGCGCCCGTACGGGCCAGGGCCCACCCTCCCCGACGAGAGAGCCGCGCCGTAACTACCCGGCGCTACGCAGCAGGGCGCCGAAGGGGAAAAGGTCACGGTCTACAGTCACTGCAAGCCTTGCCGCCACCAGACACGGGAAACCAGGCATGGGGGCGAGCTTCCACCAACGGATAAGGTGTGGGGGAGGTGAACCTATGCTCTACAAACGCATCATAGTAGCCGCCCTCCTATCAGCGGTTTTCATTCCCAGCATTGCCGTCGTTATCTATTACGCATCCGCGTGGATTGTCTTTGATTTTTCGAGCATCGCGTACAGTGACGGTGAGGAGACTCTCAAAGGACGGGTCGTAGCGGTAGGGCCGCACCCGCGAGGGCTGCTCTGTCCCCCAACCTACCTCGATGGGGACTATGACGGTACGGAGTGGCCGTTTATCGTGTATGCTCCCATATGTAGAAACTGGCGGGAGACACGGGGATTCGCACCATCATATCTTTAATATCTTTCCCCAGACCGGCGCGATTGGCTGCGAAGAAGGGGCCCTCGTGGCAGCGCCCCTACTGCTGGATCCCGTTGAAACGGATTGTCAACACCTTTGATCGCCATCAAGCAATTCTAGTACCGCTTTCGGCGTTCTGCGGTCTCCTGGCTTCCTTTAGGCCGTCCTGACGAGCGCCCTCGTGCGGTTGGCTCCGCTAGCGGCAGGCTGCGGCCCTGATCCCTGGCGGTCTACACCGCCACCTGCGACCGGGTGGGGAATCCCGACTTCGTCGGGATCCTGGAGATGGATAGGGTGCGCGCTACCTGAGCTCAGCCATGCAAACACTCTCTCCAGAAGTCGTCGTATTTCAGGGGACGCCCGCAGGGATCGCCGCCGCCATCGCCGCCGCGCGGATGGGCGCTCGGGTGGTGCTCGTGCACAGCGGCGCGCGCCTGGGCGGGATGCTGACCAACGGGATCTGCGCCTCCGACCTCGCCACGCTGACCGCCGTCGGTGGCCTGTTTCGGGAGTTCACCCAGCGTGTCCGTCACTTTTACGTCTCCACCTATGCGCCACAGTCCCCTCAGGTAGAGCTGTGCGCGGGCGGCTTCAACTATGAGCCGGGCGTTGCGCAGAAGGTGCTCGACGATATGGTCGCCGCGGAGCCGCTCGTGGTGCTGCGCCGGCAGCGCCTCCTGAAGGTACAGAAATCGCGTGACCGGGTGACCGGTATCGTCGTCGAGGACGAGGAAACCGGGAAGGAGACCGAGCTGCTGGCCGGGGCCTTCGTGGATGCCAGCTATGAGGGGGACCTGGCGGCGCGCGCGGGCGCCCCCTACCGCGTGGGTCGCGAGGGCCGCGCTACCACCAGTGAGCCTTACGCGGGCGTGATCTACATGCACCCCATCACCAAGCGGGTCTATCCCGCGAGCACCGGCGAGGGGGATCGCCGTGTGCAGGCCTACAACTACCGCCTGTGTATGACCACCCAGCCGGATCTGCGCGTGCCGCCCGTCCGGCCGGTGACGTACGATCGGCGCGACTACCTGCCGATCCTGGATGACCTGAGCAGGGGGATCATCGACCGCTTTGCCGGCCTGGGGACCCAGCCGGGAGTGGTCAGCTATCTCCGTCTGCCCAACGGCAAGGCGGATGTCAATAACAATCCTTACTGTTCTGTGTCCACGGACCTCCCGGAGGAGAACGCCGTCTGGCCGGAGGGGGACGCAGCGGCGCGGGCGGCGTTTGCCCGGCGACTGAAGGACTACACCCTCGGGCTCCTCTGGTTCTGCCAGAACGATCCCGATCTGCCGGAAAGCTTCCGCGCCGAGGCCCGCGAGTGGGGCCTGGCCCGCGACGAATATGCAGATTCGGATAACTTCCCGCGTCAGGTCTACGTGCGCGAGGCGCGGCGCATCCTGGGCGAGTACGTGTTCACCGCCCACGACTGTGTGCCGGCGCCGGGGCAGGAACGGCCGCCCCTCCACGCCGACAGCGTCACCGCCGCCCACTACACGATTGATAGCCACGCCACCCGAAAACGGGAGCCGGACCAGCCGGTAGCCGAGGGCTTCCTCAGCCTGCGGCCCCTCACCGCCGTCTACCAGGTGCCGTTCCGGGTGATGGTTCCCCAACAGGTGGATGGCTTGCTGGTGCCCGTCGCCTGCTCGGCCACGCACCTGGGCTTTTGCAGCCTGCGGGTGGAACCGTGCTGGATGGCCCTGGGCCAGGCGGCGGGTATTGCAGCGCACATGATGGAGCGAGAGGGAGCCTCCCCGCGGGACTTTCCCGTCGAGCGCCTTCAGCGCCGCCTCATCCGCCAGGGCGCGGTACTTACCTGGTTTGAAGACCTGGACGCCACCGCCGCCGTCTTTCCGGGCGTGCAGTTCTTTGGCACGCGCGGCTTCTTCCCCACCTACCGTGCGCGCGCCGAAGAGCCTGTGACGCGGGCCCAGGCCGCCATCTGGCTGGCGCAGGTTGCCCCCGCGCAGGCGGATGTGGCGGGTGCGCCGCCTTATGGAGATGTCGGCCCGGATCATCCCGCTGCGGCGGCCGTGGCCGCGCTGCGTGCGCGCGGGGTGTTTGCCGGCGACGAGCCGCCTAACGAGTTCCGGCCTGGCGAGTGGCTCACCTGGATGGAGCTGGATCGCTGGCTGCATCAGGCCCTCGGGGCCCGGCTGGAAAGCCTCTCCGTTAAGCCGACGGCACGGCCCTATGTGCTCCGCGGTGAGTTCTGCCAAGCACTCTTTGAGGTGGGTGGCGGGGCAGGGTAGGGGGCGCCGCGCTCATTCTTCGTGCCTGATTTTCAGTCTGACCTTCCGTCCCCTCGTCCCCCAGCTTCTCTGCCGCTCGCAGGCGCGCGCTTCGCGCGCGGGGGTTGGCGCGTACCTCCTCGGGCGCAGGGAGAACCGGTTTGGGCGTGAGGATGCGCAGGCGCGGGCGCGCGCCGCAGATGCAGGCGGGCAGCTCCTTCGGGCAGCGGCAGCGGCCCGCCAGATACTGGAACTCCCGCTTCACGATCCTGTCCTCCAGGGAGTGGTAGGCCAGGACGACCACCCGGCCCCCGGTCGCCAGCAGGTCCACGGCGTCCGCCAGGGCGGGCGGGAGCGCCTCCAGCTCCCGGTTCACGGCAATGCGCAGCGCCTGGAAGGCGCGGGTGGCGGGATGGATCTTCTCTTCTCGCCGCTCTCGCGGCGGGTAAACGCGGGCGCAGATCTCCATCAGCTGGCGTGTGGTACGCAGCGGCCGCCGGGCGACGATCGCCCGGGCAATCGCCCGCGCGTGCCGCTCCTCCCCGTAGTCACGCAGAAGGGCGGCCAGCTCCGCCTCGGGAAGCGTGTTGACCAGGTGGGCAGCGGTGGTCGGCTCATCGGGATCCATACGCATATCGAGCGGCGCGTCGGCACGGAAGGTGAAGCCGCGCTCCACCCGATCGAGCTGCATGGAGGAGGCGCCCAGATCGAACAGCACGCCCGCCGCGCGTTCCACGCCGAGCTGAGCCAGGACGGCGCGCAGGTGGCGGAAGTCGCCCCGGGCAAGGGCGAAAGGGTAGGGCGAGGGCCAGCGGCGCTCATCGCAGACGGCGCGCAGCCGTGCTTCGGCGAGGGAGAGCGCTTCAGGGTCGCGGTCAATGCCCACCACGCGGCCGGTGGGGCCCACGGCGGATAGCAGCGCGGCGGCGTGCCCGCCCGCTCCCACCGTGGCATCAACGATCACTTTGCCGGGGGCCGGGGCCAGCCAGGCCAGCGTCTCCGCCAGCATCACGGGCACGTGGGGTTCGGGGGGCGTACTCATAGCTTCTCAATACCGCCGCCCTAATCGGCCGCGAGGAGATACAGAGCCACGCCGGAGGTAGGTCGTTCTACCGTTCCGCGGTTTCCTCGCCCAGTCTTCACTCGCGTTCATTCACGCGAGGCGCCCTCTGGCCCTGGTGGCAGATGCTCGGCCCGGCGGCGCCGCTTTGGTTTTTCCTGCCAGCCCAGCAGCTCGCGGTCTTCGTCGGTAAACGAGCAGATCCGGAAGAGATCCGGGCGTAGCGCCAGCGTCAGTTCTAACGCCTGGCGGCGGCGCCAGCGCCGGATCTCTTCATGATTGCCGGACAGCAGCACGTCGGGGACGCGCCAGCCGCGGAAGTTGGCGGGGCGGGTGAACTGGGGGTACTCCAGGAGGCAGCCCGAGAAAGTCTCCTCCCGAACCGATTCTTCCTTTCCCACGACCCCCGGTACCAGCCGCGCGGTGGCGTCGATGATGCACAGCGCCGCCAGCTCTCCCCCGGTGAGAATGAAGTCGCCGAGGGACACCTCGTCGGTGGCCAGGTGCTGGTGCACGCGCTCGTCCACGCCTTCGTAGCGCCCGCAGAGAATGATGAACTGGTCCTCGGCGGCCAGCTCGCAGGCGAACGCCTGATCAAAGCGCTGCCCGCGCGGGGAGGTCAGCAGGATACGCCCCGGGCCTGGAGGGGGAGAGGTGGCAACGATCGTCTCCACGGCGAGGAAGAACGGTTCCGGCTTCATCACCATCCCCGGGCCGCCCCCGAACGGCGTATCATCCACCGTGCGGTGGCGGTCGGTGGCGTAATCGCGCAGGTTGTGGCAGATCACCTCCAGCAGGCCGGCGTCATGCGCCCGCTTGAGGATGCTGTACTCCAGCGGGGAGCGGAACATCTCCGGGAAAATGGTGACCACGTCGATGCGCATGCGAAAGATGAAGGACAGGAGACGAACATGGAGGGGCAGACCGAGAAGCCGGGCCTAGCGCGCTGCTTCTCCGGTCAGGTATTCCCGCGAGGGCACGACGATGACACCGCGTTCCAGGTCGATCTCCAGAATGGCGTCCCGTGTGGCGGGGATGAGGAGATCGTCCGCGACGTAGACATCGTTGGCACCGGTACGCAGGACATTGCGCACGGTGCCCAGTTCCTCGCCCTGGGGTGTGACGACGCGCAGGCCAATAATCTGGTGCACCCAGTATTGCCCTGGTGGCGGGGGCACCGCCTGCTCGATGCCAATCCAGACTTCGGTGCCGCGGAGAGCCTCGGCGGCGTCGACGTCGTTACAGCCCTCCAACCGAAGCAGGTAGAGACCGCGGTGCGGGCGGGCGGAGAGGACGCTGCGGGTTTCCCACGTGCCGTCGGGCAGGTGCAGGCGGATCGCCTTCAGGGTTGGGATGCGCTCGGGGAAGTCGGTGACAGGATAGAGTTTCACCTCCCCGCGCAGACTGAAGGGGCCCACAAGGGTGCCGATCAGAACGCTTTCGGTCTTCTCACAGCTCGCGGAATTCCTGGATGATGTCATCTTTGAGAAGGATCTCGGCGCCCCGCATCTTCTCCATAAGGTTGTCGC
The DNA here is from genome assembly GCA_016199525.1 of Armatimonadota bacterium. GTDB lineage: Bacteria > Armatimonadota > SYMT01 > SYMT01 > JACQGL01 > JACQGL01. Next base: position 7,970 of record JACQGL010000238.1, on the reverse strand, counting down.
CGGGCTGGATCTCCACCAGGCCCTCGTAGGTAGCCAGGGGAATCTCCGTGTCCATCTCCAGCTGGTCGTATTCCTTTAACCGCTCCTCCAGCTCCCGCCGCGCTTCCTCCTGCCGGCGGCGCTCTGCATCAATCTGCTGGCGAACCGCCATGGCGCGGTTGAGATCGGTGCGTTGCAGCTCGAGCATCAGCCGGCGGTACTGGCGCTCTATTTCCTCCTGCGTTGCCGCCAGCTCTTTGAGGGCGTTCTCCACCCCCTGTTTGAGGTCGTTCTTCAGTTTCTCGGTGACGATGGCCTTTACTAGTACTTCCCGTTTGAGCGTCATTCCACGATTCCCCCGGGCCCCTGTGTGGTACCCCTGGCGAGAGGGGGCCCGTAAGCGAGCTCCCCGGCTACGCAGCGCAAAGCCGGCCGACGCACGCTTTGCGCCGCCGGCTCGCCGCGCGACGCATGCCGATCCCGAAAGCTTTCGGGACTGCCGTGTTCACGCACGTCGCAACTGTGATTGGCAGAATTGCCAGGCAAGGCAAGAAGGACCAACGCGCATACGGCAGAAGGCGGTAAGGCAGCGAGGTACGCTCCGGGCCGCCGCTCTGCGACAACGGTGGTCGCCTTGCCTCAACCGGCGGCTGCCGGCTCAGGAGACGATGTCTACGAAACCGCGCTTGCCCTGGCGTGCGGCGGCGGCTCGCCCTACGGCACGCAGCGCGGCAGCGATTCTACCGTGCTTGCCAATGACCTTACCAGTGTCCGATGCGGCTACCCGCACCTCAAGCCGGATCAGGTCACGGCGGTCGGTCTCAACCTGCTTCACCTCGACCTGATCGGGGTGATCCACGAGTGCCCGTACCAGGAGGGTGATGACTTCGTTCATGCCTTTCGGGCGGCCTTGCGCTCGGCGAACTGATCCAGGATGCCTTGCTTTTTGAGCAGGCTGGCAGCAGTGTCAGTCGGCTGCGCGCCGCACTCCAGCCAGTGCAGGGCTTTATCGGCATCAATCTTCACCGTGGCCGGATCGGTGAGTGGATCGTAGTAACCGAGCTGGTCGATGAAGCGCCCGTCGCGCGGCGAGGTGCTGGGCGCCACGACGAGACGGTAGAACGGGCGGTGCTTCGCGCCCATCCGCATGAGACGGATCTTGACCAAGAGGACCTCCTTACGAACCCCCTATTGTCCCGCAGAGACGCCGAGGAAGGGGAAAATGGGGGAGCGGACGAATGGGGAAACCAGAGGTCGGCGCTCTCTCATCCAGACACCCATCGCCCTGTCCTTATCTCCGCGTCTCCACGGTAATCCCCATCTAAGGGAAAAACGGCATGCGCAGCGGGTGCGGACGCTTGCGCCCCGATTCGATCTGGTTCATCTGCTGGAACAGCTTCCGCATCTGCTGGTACTGGTTCAGCAGCCGGTTTACGTCCTGGACGCCCGTACCGCTGCCGCGCGCGATGCGCCGTCGCCGGCTGCCGTTCAGGATGCTCGGATCGCGCCGTTCCTCGCGGGTCATGGACTGGATGATCGCCTGGAAGCGGACGAGTTCCGTCTCGTCCACATCCTCGGCGCTCAGGGTGCGTCCCCCGAAGAAGGGCAGGCTTCCCAACACCTGCTCCAGTGGCCCCATCTTGCGGACGTTCTGTAGCTGGCCCAGGAAATCTTCGAGGTCGAAGCGGTTGGCGCGGATCTTCTTCTCCAGTGCCAGCGCTTCTTTCTCATCCACCACCTGCTGGGCGCGCTCAATGAAGGAGAGCACATCCCCCATCCCCAGGATGCGGGATGCCATCCGCTCGGGATGGAACGGCTCCAGCATCTCCGGCTTCTCGCCCACGCCCACGAACTTGATCGGCTTGCCGGAGACGGCGCGCACGGAGAGCGCGGCACCCCCGCGGGTATCGCCGTCCAGTTTGGTGAGGATGAAGCCGGTAATGTTGAGCCGCCCCGCGAACTCGGAGGCGATGTTCACTGCGTCCTGGCCGGTCATCGCATCCAGCACCAGAAGCGCCTCCTGGGGCTGGAGGGCTTCCTCCAGGCGCGCCACCTCGTCCATCATCACCTGGTCCACGTGCAGGCGGCCGGCGGTGTCCACGATGAGGACGTCGACGCCCTGCTCCCTGGCGCGCTCCACCGCGGCGCGCGCGATATCCACCACGTCGGTCCGGTCTCCCAGGGTGAAGGCAGGAACGCCGACCTGCGCGCCGACCACTTCGAGCTGCTTGATGGCGGCGGGTCGGTAAATATCGCAGGCCACCAGCATCGAGCGCCGGCCCTGCCTGCGGATCAGGTGCGCGAGCTTGGCGCAGGTGGTGGTCTTACCGCTTCCCTGAACCCCCACCATCAGGATGACGGTGGGTGGCCGGGAGGCGTACTGAAGGCGCGATTCATCCTCTCCCAGGAGGGCGCACAGCTCCTCGTGGACGATCTTGATGACCTGCTGGGACGGGGTGAGGCTCTCCAGAACCTCCTGCCCCACCGCCTTTTCTTTAATCCGCGCGCAGAGATCCCGCGCCACGCGGAAGTTAACGTCCGCCTCCAGGAGGGCGAGGCGGACCTCGCGGAGCGCTTCGGTGATATCCTGCTCCTTGAGGGTGCCCTTCCCCCGCAGCCGTTGGAAAACGCCCTGAAGCTTCTGGGTGAGGGATTCAAACATGATTCAAAAACGGCCTTCCGCAGTTACCGGAGCAGGCCGATTGAGTATATCCGAACAGGGGGGCTGTGTCAAACGGTGGTGGTCGGGGAACGGCCGGCTTCCTGCCGGCCTCCCCAGCGGGGATGCCTTCGTTCCCCGGTTAACCTTCCGGGCCCGAGGCGGGTTACCACCTGCCTTTGCGGCCATTAATTCTCCCCAGGATCGTATTTGGGCCTTGAGCGGAAGCCTCCCACAGAGGGAATAGCCTGCGCCTCACCTAACTGTCAGGCAGGCTCGCAACCCCGGAGGGCTGGCAGGAGGAAAGGTCGAAGCCCCTTCTGGCGGAGGTGTTTAGGGACGAGCGCAGTGCGTTCACGCCACGGATCGGCAGGTTGAAAGGGTCGATAGATGCGTACCCACATTGGCCGGCCCGTGTGGTTGCCCGGGGACCTCGTCCCTTCCGACCACAGCTTGCCGCGGACGGCGGGATCCGCTTGTTCACCAGTGCCAGCGCTGCGAACGTGGGGCCTACTGGCCGATGAACAAGGCGGTGGTTTTCTCTGCCGCTGGCGAAGAAGGCGAGCGACCCGAGATAGAAGCCGCAATGGCGGTGTAGTAGGCGCCGTCCGGGATGCGCTCCGTGGCTTCCCGCACGCGCGGGAGCGCCGCCGGTACATGAACTACTCCGCGCGGATCTCGCCGCGCTTCGCCGCTCCCGCGCGTGCGGGCAAGTGGCTATTGGCACACCACGTGCATGGGGGAGGGAGAACCAATATCAGCCAATCCGCTTACGCCCGGAAGCGCGGGGATTGGCACGGCTCGGGTGCGATTCAAGATCCGGGCAATTTCAGGCGGGCAGCTAGTAAGGCAGGAATTGCGGCCCTTCTCGGCCTAGAATAGTGATACCTGTCTGCCGTGTTATTACCACGGAAGCGTTTAGGGCTTAAGTAACTATGACGACACATGCCACTCGGGTTCGCACCAGCGCCGCAGATGCTCTGGCCGAAAAGATCGATCGCCGAACGGCGCGCATGGGAGTGATTGGCCTCGGCTACGTGGGGTTGCCGCTCGCCCTCACCTTCGTGGAGGCGGGCTTTCCCGCCGTGGGCTTCGAAGTGAACCATGAGCGCCTGGATCAGCTAGCCAACGGGGAGTCGTACATCTCGGACGTGGCCAGCGAGGATCTGCGCGCGGCGATGGCCACGGGCGGGTTTCAGGCGTCCGGCAACTTCGATCTCCTGGGGGAGATGGATTGCATTCTGATTTGCGTCCCTACGCCGTTGAGCAAATCGAAGGAACCGGATATCTCGGCGATTGTGGCAGCAGGGAGGGAGATTGCGGCGCGCCTCTCGCCCGGGCAGCTGGTTGTTCTGGAGAGCACCACCTACCCCGGTACCACGGAGGAGGTGCTCCAGCCGATGTTCGAGGCGGGCGGTCTGCGCGTGGGGGAGGATGTTTTCCTGGCCTTTTCGCCCGAGCGGGTGGATCCTGGCAACCCCAACTACGTCACGCGGACTATTCCCAAGGTGGTAGGGGGAATAACTCCCACCTGCACGCGGATGACGGCGCAGCTGTACCGCGCCGCCATCGAGCAGGTGTACGTGGTGTCGAGCGCCCGCGTGGCGGAGACGACGAAGCTACTGGAGAACACTTTCCGCAGTGTCAACATTGGCCTGGGGAACGAGATGGCGATTCTATGCCGCCACCTGGGGATCGATGTCTGGGAGGTCATCGACGCGGCGGCGACCAAGCCGTTCGGCTTCATGGCGCACTATCCCGGGCCGGGGATCGGCGGGCACTGTATTCCCCTCGACCCATATTACCTGTCCTGGAAGGCACGGCTGAACGGTTACGAAGCGAAGCTGATTGGTCTAGCGAGCGAAATCAACGCCAGTATGCCCCGGCATGTGATGCAGATTATTCAGGACGTGTTGAACGACTGCGGTAAGTGCGTGCGGAACGCGCGTATCCTGCTCCTGGGCGTGGCTTACAAGCCGAATGTGAGTGATACCCGCGAATCGCCCGCTTTGGAAATCCTGGAGATGCTGCACCAGAAGGGCGCTCATGTCGAGTACAGCGATCCCTTCGTGCCCAGCCTGGATGTGGGGACGCTGTTTCTACGTTCCGTGTACCTCTCCCCGGAGTTGTTGCAGGCGATGGATTGTGTGGTCATCATCACCAACCACAAGGCGTTCAATTACGGAGAGATTGTTACACACGCATCTCTGGTGGTGGATACGCGCAACGCCACCCGCGGGGTGGCGGGCGGGCAAGCCAGGGTGATTTACTTGTAGGCAAAGCGAGGGGAAAGAGCTAACCGGCGGAGCGAGGGTAGCTTGGCTGCCCTCGCTTTCGTTCGTGGTGGCCCCGTCCCGAAAGCTTTCGGGATGCGGGGTGGAGACGAAGTCCAGGAGAGCCAGCCTCGCCAGGCGTGTTGGCGTGTGCGAAGGCTGTAGCGATCCTGTCGGCCCTCTCGTCGCCCGGTGCGTCCGCCGGGTGATGGCGGTGACCTCGTTTAGCCGTCCGATCCCAGGACGCAGAACCGTGCGTATGGTGCTCCCCGGCCCAGGGCAAGCCCCGACGGCAGAGGGAAGGCGTTCATCCCCCAAACCGCTCACCCAGGCGCAGCCGGGTCTGGAGCTTCTCATAGAAGCTGGGGCCGTCCAGAAGGATGAGTTTAGTGCTGATGTCGGCGCGGTGAAAGCGGACCAGGTCCCCCGGTTCGAGTTCGTATCCTACCTGCCCGTCCACGGTGAGGAGGGGCTCGTCCCGTCGTTCGGATTCGACCAGGACATTAATCACCTCGTCATCGCCCACGATCAGGCTGCGGACGTTGAGGGTGTGAGGGCAAATGGGGGTAAGGAGGATCAATTTGAGCTGAGGGTTGACGAGCGGCCCGCCCGCAGCCAGGTTGTAAGCAGTGGAGCCGGTGGGGGTGGCGGCGATGATCCCATCCGCCGCGTAGGTGGCGATGTAAGACTCGCCCACAGAAATGCGCAGCTTCAGCATACGCGCCAGGGCACGCTTGCCAATCACCAGGTCGTTGATGGCGGCGTGGCGGGCGACCTCGGTTCCCCGGCGGATGACCGATCCGGCAACCATCATCCGCTCGTCCAGGCGGTAATGGCCCGTGAGGACCTGCTCCGCGGCGGCAGCGGCGCGGGCAGGGGTGGTTTCGGTCAGGAAGCCGAAGCTGGCGGGGCCGCCCACGTGGACGCCCAGGACCGGGGTGCCGTGGGGGGCGGCCATACGGCAGGCGTAGAGGAGGGTGCCGTCCCCACCCAGGGCGATGACGAAACGGCTGACACCCACCTCTTCCGGCAGCCGGGCGTTGGCCGGCCGGCCGAGCCGCGCGGCCAGTTCAGGTTCCAGGCGCACGTCGATCCCCCGACCGATGAGAAGATCGGAGAGCGCCGCGGCGCAGCGGACGGCGGGCTCGCGAGTGCAGTTGGCGAAGATTCCGACTTCGTTGCCCATAGGGGAAGGTTGAGCCGCAGATAGGCGCACGTGAACGCAAATAAAGGAAACCAGGATAGTGAAGGGATGAAGAAGGAGAACCAGTATGGCCAGGTCAGATGATCGTCGGTTCGCTTGACCGTTTCATCCTTCTGCCGTTGCTTCTCTCACTCATTTGTATCCGTTCGCGCCGGCTTCCTCCGGTGGTGGATGCTCTGCGTTAGCGCGTCAGGCGCGCCAGATTCTGTTGGGCCTCCTGGAAATCGGGCTTAATGGCCAGCGCTTTGCGGTAGTTCTGCTCGGCCAGATCCTTTTGGCCCATCCGCTCGTAGACGGCGCCCAGGTTATTGAACGCCAGGTAGAAACGCGGGTTCAGCTCGGTGGCCTTCTGATAGGCAGCCAGCGCTTCATCCAGCCTGCCGAGCTTTTCCAGGGCAAAGCCGAGGTTGTTGTGCGCCATGGCATCGTTCGGGCTGGCCTTCACCACCTCGCGGTACTCCGGGGCGGCTTCTTCAAAGTGTTGGGCTTCCAGGTAGAGCGAGGCGAGCAGCGAATGGCTATCCAGGTCGGCGGGATTGAGGCGCACTGCCTCCTTGAGAGCCTGAATGGCCTTTGCTCCCTGCTTCAAAGAGGAGCGCACGACCCCCAGATTGGCGTAAGCGGCGGCGACCAAGGCCCGCTCCTCGGGGTTTTCCTGGTTTCCGGCGCGCACTGCCTTCTCATACCACGTGATCGCTTCCTCCGGCCGGCGCGCGCGGTAATGGATCCAGCCGGCGGTATTCAGCACCTGGACGCGCTGGGGGCTGAGCCGTACGGCGACCAGAATCTCACGCACGGCAAGCGCATGCTGGTTCTGGCGGGAGTAAATCAGACTCAGATTGTAGTGAGGCAGAAACTCGTTGGGCGCCACCTTGGCAGCAGCATTGAAGGCGGCGGTGGCTTCAGAGAGTCGGTTCAAGGTACTCAGGCACTCACCGAGGGCCACCTGGGCCGCGTAGTCTTTGCCCTTGCGGCGCACCGCCTGCTCCAGGGCAGCGGCGGCCTTTTCCCACTCTTTTGCTTTCCGGTAGGTCAGCCCCAGATTACGCCAGTAAGCGGCCTCGGTGGGCCGTTCGTTGGCCGCCTCGCGGTAGCACTCAATGGCTTTGTCGACCTGGTTTTGGCGATCGTAAACGTAGCCGAGGTTGTTGAGTATGGTAGCGTCATGTGGCGCGAACCGGGCTGCGCGTTGATAGGCCTCCAGCGCCCGATCAAGGTCGTTCTTGCGGACGTAAGCGTTGCCGAGGTTAAACCAGGCATCGGGGCTGGTGGGTGCGAGTTCCGTCGCCTGAAGATAGTCCGCGATGGCCCCATCGGCGTCCCCCCTGGCCAGCCGGGCGTTGCCGCGGTTGTTGTACAGATCCGCCGTCTTCAGGCCCAGCTCCAGCGCCCTGTCGAAGGCAGCAATCGCTTCGGTGACGCGGTTCGACCGCATCAGGACAAACCCGAGCCAGGCCTGTACGAGGGGGTCCTTCGGATCCTTCTGCTCGGCCTGTCGGAAGGCAGCAAGCGCGCCGGGGAGGTTCTTACTCTTATAGAGCTGGACCCCCCGATCGAAGGGATCCGGCTCCGGACGCGGGGTGGGCGGGGCTCCGAAAGTGTGGGGCGCCACGGCCAGCGCCAGTCCGACGACCACGAGCAGAACCCAGCGTTGCGTGGAGAAGAGAAAGGAGAGGCGTCTCATCGTCTACCTCAGTGAGGGCCGCTTTCCTAATTATAGCAAACGGGTCGCTGCGCAACAAGCCGCGGCCAAGGGCGAGGGTGCGTTCGTGTTCAGTGGGTAGCGCAGGCATCCTGCCTGCCCCGAAAGCCCCGACCCTTCGTCCCGAAAGCTTTCGGGATCGGGCTTCGCCCG
>JACQGL010000241.1 GCA_016199525.1 Armatimonadota bacterium | reverse complement strand
GGGTAGACCAGGAGCGGGCGTTGTCGCCCTATGCCACCGGTATATTACCCCGATAGCGCCGGCGACCCGCGGTTTCGAGGAGACCAGAGGCAAGGCACCCGGGGAGAGAGCAGCGGATGCGATTCCCGAGCGTAGGTAGCAGCACGTCCTACGCCCGTACGGGCCAGGCAGGCAAGTCGATCATCGTCTCGGTTCAGCGCGGCCGTCCGAATGGCCAGCACCCCGTACGGGCCGGGGATCCACCACCTCGTTTCCGCCTGCTTCAATCCCGACGCCGTCGGGACGACCAGTTTGCAGCCCGCTTCCACCGGGCCGCTCCGCCTCCCGCCACGCGCTGTACCAGAGACACGCAAGCCGGTGCGCCGCCTGCGTGAGTCTTCGTTTCACCGTACCGAGCTGCGAGGCGGCGAACTTCTGGTAATCGAACTGCCCGTCTTTCAGCGCCTCGCGGTCCGCCTTCAACACCCCTTCCACCAGCTGCGCGCTCTCCAGCAGCCATCGCCGCGCCCGGTGGTGGACTTTCCCCTTGATGCGGACAGCGGGCTTGGGGTGGATCTCCTCCGCCTTCACGAACCGGTTCACCAGTTCCACCTCCCAGCGCTGATGAACGCCGCGCTGGTTGGTCTGCTGCCCGTCATAGTTCTCGGTGCTGTGCAGCGGCACGTGGCAGTCCCCCACGTAGTGTCCCAGCCAGGCGGAGGTTACCAGCACGCGATCCCACTTCCGGTTGCGAAACGCCTGCACCAGTTCGTCGTACTTCCAGCCGATCACCCAGGGCACCAGGCCGTATCTGGCAACTTCCTCCTTCCCGAACTGCGCCACTGCCTGCTCGTAATCCAGGGGGAGTGCCTCGAAAGGATACTTGCCGTAGTGGTCGATGTCCAGGTAGTGGCGCGCGCCCTCGTCGGGATCGAACTCGCGGAACAGGTCGGGATCTGCGGAATGGCGGACTACCAGCTCGCGGTGGCGGGTGTAAAAAGTGCGCAGCGGCTCCGGCAGCGCGGTGATGGCCTGGCCGTTGATGATATCGTGTGCTGTAAATCCCCAGGGGAACGCCGGGATCGCCGCCAGGAGGCAGAGCGCCGCAGCGACGAGGGTGAGGGAAGCTCGGGGGAAGATGGCCAGCGAACGGGACAGCAAGCGCATGGTTCCTCCGCATGCACGGACCACCCGGCCGTGCGCCGATGGCTCCGCACGAGCAGGGATCGCTCGAGGAGATGTGCGCCATGGACAAGCGGTCTTCCTACCGCCAAACGCCAGCCTACGCCGCCCGGGGCAGGTCTTCCGCCTTTTCGAAGGTTGGTTGCGTCTCACGCGTAGGCGCAGGCTCGATCACATCCAGGTGGTCGCGCAGCCATGCCGCGAACAGGCGTGCCTCGGCCAGCTTGCCAACCCCCTCAGCGCGGTTCTTGCCGATCAACGCCAGCACCTGGCACTGGTGGATCCCGCGCCGGTCCCGCTCCGCGACGAACCGTTCATACAGTTCGTTGATACGCGCGATGCTCTCGTGCGCCGCCGCCCTATCTTTGAACCGCAACACGCCCGCCAGCATCCTCGCATAAGGGTTCTGGGGACCGGTAGAGGTGTACAGGTCCACATAATCCGGCACGTAACCCGCATCGATGAGCACGTTGGCAACGTAGCTGGGGCTCGTTTCCAGGTGCTCCGCGATGGTGCACACGCCCATCCCCTGCCGGAACAGTTCCAGTGCCCGCTGCTTCTTCGTCACTCTGGGTCGTTGCATCACTCTGGTTATTCCCTCGCCACACATCTATATTATCAACTCTAAGTTCGATGTGCCGGGGATCAATGCGCGCCGGGGCCCGATGGCCTCTCGCGGAGGGCAGTCGCCAGTGCAAAGGAGCAAGAGCGCTTCCGGAGGTTACCTCAGGGAAACAGCGTCTGGAGTCGCACACGCAGACCGCTGCGGATCGATTCCGGTGGGCGGCCGCCAATGAACTCGTAGTTGAGCATCAGGCGCGTCAGGCGCGAAAAGTAGTAGTTCAGCCCCACGGTCGTCCGCCGCGCGTCTTCGGTGCCGGGAAGGTCGTCGTCGAGGGTATCGTAGCGGAGCACCGCTTCTACGGCAGGAGTGAGCCGGTAGACGCCCAGGGCGTACCAGCCGCTAGGTCGCGCTCCATCGCGCTTGCCGGTGAGCCACTCCCCGCGCAGGGTGAGCCGGCGACGGACGTACTGCGCATCCACTCCGAATGCTTCCCCCTCCTCACGCTTTGCGGTGAGGTTGTTGCTCTCCCCGACCTGGCCGGACAGGCCCACGGATAGCTGTCCGCCCAGCAGAGGCCGGGACTTGGGCGTGTTCAGCTGGAGGCGGCCCACCACGAGCTTGTGCGCCTGGGGTCCGAACTGGTTGCGCCCGCGGCCGTTGAACACCCCGACGGCGAGCTGCGCCCACTGCTCGGGACCGTGCGGGGTTTGGTACTGAAGCCCCGAATCGCGCTCGTGGAAGACCTCTTCCGTCACGAAGGTGCGCTCGATCGTGGGAATCACGCTTGACGAGAGGTAGCCTTCCACACCGAAGGGGACTTTGAACTGCCCAAAGCGCAAGGCGCCCGCGGCGCCCAGGGTGCGTTCTAAGTAGGCATCCCGCAGCAGGCCAGTGCTGGCCGTGGCATCAATCTGGGCGGCGTAGGTGAACTGCTCGGGCAGCGACCCGCGCACCCCGATGCGCGCGCGCCGCACGAAGAAGCGGGAACGGTTGCCGTTCACGTCCTCGAACTGACTCTGGAGGTAACCATAGATCTGTGGCGCAGGGATAGCCATCGTGCTCGGCCTGGGCACGGGTGCTGGGGCGGGAGCCGGCGACTGCGGGCGGCGCAGGACCTCCACTTCCTGGCGCAACGCCTCGACCTGCCGGCGCAGATCTTCAACCTGCTGCTGAAGCTCCTGCGGCGTGGGCGTGCTCTGCCCAAAGGCGCTTACGGGAGCGATCAGCAATACCAGGCATACCAGTGGGAGGGCGAAGTTACGTGACATAGATGTTGCTCCATCAAGCCGAGACCGGCGCAGCGGACCCGGCGCTCGGATAGTCAATTGGCTGCTCCTTCAGGATACCCCCGCATCCTTAAACCAGACTTAAATTCCCGTACGCTTGTCGGCTGCAGGTTGGCACATGGCTGGTTGTTGGGGTGAAGACGGGCTGCCTCCTGTGGACGCAAGCTAGAGAGAAGGAGTGGGACAGATCCGAGGACGATGCCACGAGATGGCGGCTCCCGAAGACCTGCTATCTTGGGGCGGTACTCTCCCACGGCCGGTCTCGCAGACGATGGGCGCGGCGGCGCGGACGGCGGCCCGGGATCAGACGCTGGGGTAATCGTGCGGGATAAACGGCAGCGCGGCCACACGCACCGTTTGCGACGGCTCCCCGCCGACCGTCAGTTCTGTGTCGGGGGTGGACAGCGCGCGCCGGACGAACCCCAGGGCTATGCCGCGATTCAGGGTGGGCGAGTGTACGGCGGAGGTGATCCGCCCGGCCTTCTTGTCCGCCTTGAGGATCGGCGTGTCCGGCTCGGGCAGCCGGTCGTCCTCCAGCAGCAAGCCCACCAGCAGGTTGTTCACCTGTCCCCGTGCCTCGATACGGGCCACGATCTCCTGCCCAATGTAACAGCCTTTAGAGAAACTGATCGCCGTCCGCTCCAGGCGCGCTTCGAACGGGACGATGCGCTCGTCCAGATCGTGGCCCCACCAAGGGATGCCCGCCTCCACGCGGCGGATATTGAGCGCCTCCCACCCCGCCGCGTCCACCGCGAACTCCGGGCGGCGCACCGAGAGGTGGCCCCAGAAGGCAGCGGCGTGCTCGGCGGGCAGGAAGAGGTCGTAGCCATCCTCGCCGCAGTGGGTAACGCGGGCGCAGATCACCGGCACGTGCCGGCACTCGAGGCAGCGCACCTCCCACATCGCCATTTCGCGTACCTCGGTCCCCAGGCAGGTAGCCAATGCGGACGCGGAACGTGGCCCCTGCAGGCTGAGGAGCGCATACTGCTCCGTAACATCCTGTATCTCCACCCGCTCCATAATCAGGTGGTGATCCAGGTGAGGCGCGAACATAGATGCGGTCGCACCGGGAACATCCACCAGCAGGAAATCGGGGAGGGCGAACACCCGCAAATCGGAGAGCATGTGCCCCTGGGGGTTGAGGAGCGCCGCATAGGCGCCGCGGCCGTCCGGCAGTCGCACTACGTCCTGCGTAATCATCCCCTGGAACCAGGTGCGGCGGTCCCGGCCCACCAGGCGAAACTTCCCCCGATGGGAAAGGTCGATGAGGCCGACCCCTTCCTGTATCGCCTGGTACTCGCGGCGCCAGTCACTGAATACCATGGGGATATGGCAGCCCTGGCAGGCGCGCATACACGCGCCGCGGGCGCGGTGGAGGTCATCGAGTGGTGATCGGCGCACCTTCGTTCCTCTTGCTGCGTGGTTCGTCGCGTTCAGTATACCGCAACCCGACGAGGTGAAGGACAGAAGACAAAGATGAAACAGTGAACAAGGGAACGAGGAGTCAGAAACGAAAGTCAATCGAGCAGGGAGCGACCCCGATGAAAATCCTCATCGCCCCGGATAGCTTCAAAGGCAGCCTCTCCTCGCCCGAGGTGGCGGCGGCGATGGCGGCCGGCACGCGGGCCGTGCTGCCGGAAGCGGAACCGGTGGAGCTGCCGGTGGGCGACGGTGGCGAGGGAACGCTCGCGGCGCTGGTCGCCGCCACGGGGGCGCAGATGATGGCCCGCCGCGTTACCGGTCCTCTGGGAGAGCCCGTGGAGGCCCGGTGGGCGCTGCTGGATGACGGCCGGACGGCGTTCGTGGAGATGGCGCAGGCCAGCGGCCTGTCCCGCGTGCCATCCCGAAAGCCTTCGGGACGGGACGTACGCCGCGCCACCACCCGCGGCACGGGCGAACTCATGGCCGCCGCCCTGGAGATCGGCGCGCGCCGCCTGCTGGTCGGCATCGGCGGTAGCGCCACCAACGACGGGGGCGCCGGGGCCCTGACCGCGCTGGGAGCGCGGTTCTTGGACAAGGACGAACGCGATCTGCCCCCGGGCGGGGAGGCGCTTCTTCGCCTCCAGCGTATCGATCTTAGCGGTATGCGCCTGCCTGCCGACCTGGAGGTAGTGGTGGCCTGCGACGTGACGAACCCCCTGTGCGGCCCCGAAGGCGCCTCGGCGATCTACGGGCCGCAGAAAGGCGCCACGCCCGACGACGTTGCCCTCCTCGACGCCGCCCTGATGCACTCCGCCGATGTCGCTGCCCTCACCCTGGGACGGGATCTGCGCAGCACGCCGGGCGCCGGCGCCGCCGGCGGGCTGGGCTTCGCCCTGGTCGCCTTCCTCCAGGCGCGACTGGAGCGGGGTATCGACCTGGTGCTGGACGCCATCCGCTTTGATGACCACCTGGCGGACGCCCGCCTGGTGATCTCCGGCGAAGGTCGCATCGACCACCAGACGCTCCCCTTCTACAAGACGCTGGCGGGCGTGGCGCGGCGCTGCCGGCACGCAGGCGTGCCACTCCTCGCCGTGGTGGGCGGCATCCTGGGCGAGGTGGGCGATTACCTGTCTGCGGGCATCCTGGGGATGATGCCGATCGTGCCCCGGCCCATGTCCCTGGAAGAAGCGATGCGGGACGCAGCGGCCCTTACCACAGACGCCACCCGCCGCGCGCTGGAACTGTACATGGCGGGGGCCGCTTGGGCCAGCAGGCATGGCGATTGAACCGGCGCCGTATCTGCACGGCCGCAGGGAAAGGCATACACTGCCCCCGGATGGGCCCGCTCCCACGCGCACGTGCTCCAATGGGAGGGCAATCAACCTCTACGCAGGCGGTAGGCGCAAAGGGACGGAGTTCCGGGTACCGTAGGTCAAAGAGTACGCCTCACCGCCCGACGAAGCGGGCGTGCCACCAGAGGAATGACCGGGGGCGGCCGCAGAACTATGGGCGGGGTGGAATCTAAATCATAGGAACCCATCGCCCCGTCTATCGTGGCCGCATAGTTTAGCGGCCGCGGAGCACACCGCCCGGATGGAAAAGGGACGCGAAGCCAGGGACTACCGAAAGCTGGCGATGAACTTCTGGGCGCAGGCGCGCGCAAACCTGGCGACCGCTACCACTCTCGTCGATGCGGGGATCTACTACGCCAGCGTGTTCTTCAGCCAGCAGGCGGCGGAAATGGCGCTCAAGGCGGCGATGGCGGATCACCTGCACCGCAGCGCCGCTGGACACAACCTGATCCAGATGGCCAACGCGCTGGAAGCGCCGGTCGAGGTTATGAACGCTGCCGCCGAGCTCAACCCGGAGTTCCTGCTCACGCGGAACCCGGATTCCCTAGATGGCGTTCCCGCGCAGCTCTACGACCGGAGTGCCGCGCGCCTTCATCTGCGCTGTGCCCGCCAGATACTCGACTGGGCGAAGTCACTGGTTTAGAAATCGCCACAGAGCGCACCGAGACAAACGAATCGAGAGAGTGGGAGATAGGAGAACGGAGGGACGCACACTGTCTTCGCTTCTCTTCTACCTTCTGTCGCTCCCCATTCCGCTTCGTGCGCTCTGCGTCTCTGTGGCAGACACCCATCTTAACCAGGAGAGCAACAATGCCACTGCTCGGAATTGACATCGGCACCACGGGTACCAAGACCCTCTTGACTTCGGAAGCGGGCCAAGTCCTCGCCTCGGCGACGGCAGAGTACCCCTTGAGTATGCCGCGCCCGGGGTGGGCGGAGCAGGAGCCCGCCCACTGGTGGGAGGCCACCGTGGCTACCGTGCGACAGGCGCTGGATCGGGCGGGCGTTAGCGGTGCGGATATCCTGGGGGTGGGTCTCTCCGGGCAGATGCATGGGTCCGTGTTCCTGGACGGGAAGGGGCGCGTGCTGCGGCCCGCCATCCTGTGGTGCGACCAGCGCACCGCTGCGGAGTGCGAATGGATCACCGAACGCGTGGGGGCACAGCGGGTGGTTGAGCTGACCTCCAACCCGGTGCTCACCGGCTTCTCGGCACCCAAGATCATCTGGCTGCGCAACTTTGAGCCGGAAACCTACACACAGATACGCAAGGTCCTGCTGCCCAAAGACTACATCCGCTACCGGCTCACGGGCGCCTTCGCCACGGAGGTCTCAGATGCCAGCGGCACGAGCCTGTTCCACGTGCGCGAACGCCGCTGGGCTACGGAGCTGCTAGACGCCATAGAACTCCCCACCGACTGGCTGCCCGAGTGCTACGAGTCTCCGATCCCCAGCGCTCACATTAGCGCTGAGGCGGCGGCGGCCACCGGACTGCGCGCCGGGACGCCGGTTGTGGGTGGCGGGGGAGACCAGGCGGCGGGAGCCGTGGGCAACGGCATCGTGGAGCCAGGGATCGTCTCCTCCACGGTGGGCACGTCGGGCGTGGTGTTCGCGCATTCCGACGCGCCGGTGGTGGATCCTGGGCTGCGCGTGCATACCTTCTGCCACGCCGTCCCCGGGGCGTGGCACCAGATGGGCGTGATGCTCTCCGCCGGAGGCTCCCTGCGCTGGTATCGAGACGTTCTGGCGGGCCAGGAGCGCGAGGTGGCCGCGGCACTGGGGGTGGACCCTTACGAGCTCATCACGCGGGAAGCTGCGGGCGCGCCGCCGGGCAGCGAAGGCCTGGTCTTCCTCCCCTACCTGACCGGGGAGCGGACCCCCTACCCCGATCCTTACGCGCGCGGCGTCTACTTCGGCCTCAGCCTGCGCCACGACCGCCGCTATCTGGCGCGGGCGGTCCTGGAAGGTGTCGCCTACGGGTTGCGCGATTCGTTCGCGATTCTAGACGAGATGAGGGTTCCCATCCGCCAGGTACGGGCGAGCGGCGGGGGGGCACGCAGCACCCTATGGCGGCAGATCCAGGCTGACGTGACGGGGCGCGAACATGTTACCCTGAACGTGGATGAAGGCCCGGCGTTCGGCGTGGCGCTCCTGGCGGGGGTGGGCACCGGGGTCTGGAGTAGCGTCCCTGAAGCGTGTCGCGCGACCATTCGCGTCGTGGACCGGTGTGCGCCCGATGAGGAACGCCGTGTCCTTTACGACCGGTACTATTCCATCTACCGCGGCCTTTACCCCACCCTCAAGAATCTATTCCGGGAGGCAGCCGCGGTAGCGGGCGGCTAAGTGATCCGCACCGTTTCTGTTACCTGCTTGTTACTCTTACTCACAGGCGTCCTCTTCCCCGAGCGGTTGCCGTCAACGAGTAGGAGCAGGAGGAGTGCAATCGGCAGGATGGCGGCGCGTCTTCCAGGTCAGGCCGCTCCGCCGCTCTGCTCTGCGGGTCCATCCGGCCGTCTCGAATTGCCGGGAGGAGGCCCGTGGTGGAACCCCGGCCAATCCTCTGGTTGCTACCGTTCAGCGTGACGGAGCGTACGCTGCCCACGGGCAGCGCCGTAGCACGACGCGCCCCGGATGCCCTGGCGCGATTGATTGCGCGCACGGGGAAGGTGGATGCGCGCTGGGCCGCCCTGATGCTCCCCATCGAGGAAGGCGAAGCGTTTGCGGTGCTCCTGGGGACTGCCGATGATGTGGATCACCGCGAGCACCTGGCATTCCTGGGGGGAGAGTACCTCTTTTATGGCCAGGTGGATCTCCACCAGGAGGATGTGTGGCTGGATGGCCGACTGTTCAGCGCCAGCCACAAGGAGATCCTGATCTACCCTGGCTTTCAGGGATCGGCGGCGGAGTTTCTGGCCTGGCTGCCGGTCTTGGCCTTCGATCATCTGCTGGCGGCAATGGGGGTTTCCCTCTCATCCGCAGAGCAACAGCGCATTCGCACGGGGCTGACACTCGACTGGCCTGCCTTCTGCGCCTACTGCGACGTGCTCGACATCCTCTCTCCCGGCCCCTCCCCACCCGACTGGCAGCGCCGCGCGCTGGATGCTATTCACCGGGCGCTGGAGCGGGATCCCGAGTTCGAAGAAGCGGCCCTCCTGGGTCTGGAGGTCGCCGAACGGGCGTGGGCGGAGAGCGGCCTGGAGCGAGCGTGGGAGATTGTGGAGGCGCTGGCCGCGCGCGCGGGCGATCTAGCGCCGGTGGCCGCCTACCGCGCCCGATTGCTGGCGCGGCTGGGACGTCATACCGAGGCGCGTCGGGAAGCGGCACGAGCGGACATCCTGAAGCAACGCCGGCTACCCCCAATGCGTGATGACGGATGCTGGTGAAGTAACGTAGTAGCCGGCCACAGTGATTGCGACGGGCTTCTCCCGACATAGATACGCGGGAGAGGCCATTATGAACAAGATATACCGTGTTGATCTATCTGACGATGAGCGTGCCACTCTGTTGGCGCTGATCCGCAAGGGCTCGG
>JACQGL010000240.1 GCA_016199525.1 Armatimonadota bacterium | reverse complement strand
GTTAATAAGACCGAGGTAGTAGTCATTCGCCCGGAAGGCGTACTTTTGCGCCACGCGGCGGAGAACCTCACGCTCGGCCTCGGGGATGTGCTCGATCTGATCGAGGCGACGGATATACCGGACCTTGTGGGACGAGGTCTCGCGGGTGATAATGTCTCGCACCTGCACCCAGCTACCTGCAACCGGCTCAACAAGTGTTGCCACCTTGCATATCCTTTCTTTCTATGTCGCAGGCGCCCGCGATCAAGCCATCTTAGCAACAAAAGCCACGCAGATGCGTGGCTTTCTGAGACAGCAATGGCCAGCGGTCGGCATCCCGAAAGCTTTCGGGACCGCGGGCTAAGTCCTGCTTACTCTTCGCGCCACGCCGACGAGGTTAGCTGACGGGCTCGGGTCGGAAGAGTGACACCCGGGATGGGTAAGGCCGACACATCACGTCTGCCCGGCCCATCCTTCGCCCCAGGGATGGTTCCCCCGCTCCCACAGTGGGATTAGGCGTTAGATTGAGAAGGCTCCGCCCGGCGATCGTTCGCCCAGGGAAGCAATTTCATTATACCGGAATCGCGCACCGAAGGCCAAAAGCGGGCCTGCGTAGCCAACAGATCGGTTCCCAACGCAACATCCACCCTCAGCACCGTTCATACAGCGGGCTATGACAGCGTTCCAATCCGCTTCAAACCCGACGACTTTGTCTCGGGAACTCGGGGCTGCCCGCACCCTCTCGGAGCTCATTCTGGCGGCGCCGGACTCCGGTGGCGTTGTTACCGGCTAATCGCCGCCGCCACCCGGCGGCTGGCCCGTACGGGTGGCAATGTCTGGCCTACCTCGGCTGCGTGCCGGAGAATTGAATCGCCCCGGGCTCTCGCGTTGACACCGTCGGCGCCCGGTGCTAAGATGGCGGCCAGAGGCCTCTCAGGCGATGGCAACTACACGCTCGCTCCTCGAAAGAATCCCCAAGATCGACCGGCTCCTCTCCTCTCCTGCCGCAGAACCGCTTCGGCAACGATTCGCGCGGCCGCGGGTGGTAGAGGCGTTGCGCGTCGCTGCGGAGGAGCTGCGCGCCCAGTTACTGGCAGGCAACGGCCAGGAGGTGCTGGAGGAGGATCCGGTACAGCGGATCTGCTGGGCGGCGCAGGCATTGCTGGAGAGCGAAGAGCGTTGCACCCTCGGCCGCGCAATCAATGCCACCGGGGTAGTGCTGCACACCGGCCTGGGCCGGGCGGTACTTAGCGAGGCGGCAGCGCAGGCGGCGCTGGAGGTGATCCGTTCACACTCCCTCCTCGAAGTAGACGCCGAATCGGGGGAGCGCGGCAACCGGCAGACGCACATCGCGCCTCTGCTGCGGCGGCTGACCGGCGCCGAGGACGCGCTCGTCGTCAACAACAACGCCGCCGCCGTCTCCCTGGCGATCGGCTGCCTGGCCGCAGGGTGTGAAGTGATCGTTGCTGCGGGGCAGCTGGTAGAGATTGGCGGCTCGTTCCGCATCCCCGATGTGATCCGCCGTGCGGGCGCGCGCCTGGTCATCGTGGGGACCACGAACAAGGTCCGCCTCGCGGACTATGCGGGTGCGATCACCCCCGAGACGGCGCTACTGCTCCGCGTCCACCCCAGCAACTTCCGCGTGGTGGGGTTTACGGAAGAGGCGTCGCTGGAGGAACTGGTGACACTGGGGCGAGAGCGCAGTATTCCCGTAATGGACGACCTGGGCAGCGGCGCGCTGGTTGATCTTTCCCAGTACGGGCTGGAGGCGGAGCCCACTGCTCACGCCAGCGTGCGCGCCGGGGCGGATGTGGTCACCTTCAGCGGCGACAAGCTCCTGGGCGGGCCGCAGGCGGGCCTGATCGTTGGCAAGCGGGAGATCCTGCGGCGCATGGCAAAGGACCCGCTGATGCGCGTGGTTCGCTGCGATAAGGTGACGCTGGCAATGATGGAGGCGACGCTACGGCTCTACCTGGATGAAGAGCGGGCGCTGCGGGAGATCCCCACCCTGGCGGCGCTCACCGTGGCGCCCAAGGTGTTATCCGCACGTGCGAAGCGGCTGGTGAGCCTGCTGGAGGGCGCCGGCCTGACGGTCACCACGGAGCCAGGGATCTCACAGGTGGGCGGCGGTTCGCTGCCCGGGGAACGCCTGCCCACAACGCTGGTGGCGGTGACGGCGCCCGAGATTTCGCCCACAGACCTGGCGCGGCGGCTGCGCACAAGTGATCCCTCCATTTGGGCACGCATCCATCGGGACCGGCTCCTCTTCGATCTGCGCACCGTGCGCGACAGAGAGGTCGAGGAGATTGCCGCGGCGCTACGCGGGATCATGGCACCGCGGATGAACGCAGACGCACGCAGATGAGAAGGGAAAGCCGACACCGGCGCCAGTTGCCGGCGGATCCGAACCGCGTCTCCTCTTTATCTGTGTTCATCTGCATGCATCTGCGGTTCCATTCTCTCTGCGTCTTGGCGGTATAAATACGTGGTAATCGCGCGTGCGAAAGGGGGTGAAGGCGATGCGACTGACCGAAACCGTGCGTTGCGGCGGGTGAGCGTCCAAGGCGTCCTCACTGGACCTGGCCCACGTGTTGGGCCACTTGCCGAGGGTGGCGAGCGAACGTGTGCTCGTCGGCCCCGAGACTTCTGACGACGCGGGGGTCTATCTGCTGGACGAGGAGCGCGCGCTGATCCAGACGCTCGACTTTTTCACCCCCATTGTGGACGACCCGTTCGAGTATGGCCAGATCGCGGCGGCGAACTCGCTGAGCGACATCTATGCG
>JACQGL010000246.1 GCA_016199525.1 Armatimonadota bacterium | reverse complement strand
CTTCCCCGCCGCGGCAGCGGAGAGCTTCCCCTTGGGGAGGGGCTGCCAGCGTGCTTTGAGGGTCGGGGCCACGGGCGCGGTGACGTCGGGCGCGGCGGGTTTCTCCTGGCTGGCCCACAGCCCGCCCAGGTAGATGAGGCACAGCAAAAGCCCCACCAGCACGGCCATCAGACGGGACGATCTGGGAAACAGGTACTTCGGCTTTGCGATCATCTGCGTTGCCTCCCTCATCTGGCTGCCAGCGGCGGCCTAGCCCTCTCTTCAGGTTTCCGTGCTGATTAGTCATCATCCTGCAACAATCGCATCGCTTATGATCCGGGCATGAGCCACGCGCTGCCCAGTCCTAGAGCGTGGTGCAATACGGGCCGGTGAGCACGCAGGAGAACTCGAGAACGCGCACCTCTGCCAGGGGAAGTTCAGGCGGCGAGTGGCGGCGTGGTGAGCGAGAAGGTTTTCCGGATATCAGCGCGGCGATCGGCCACCCGCCGTCGGTCCCCAGGTTGGGCTAGAATGGAGATCTACCGATGACCACCGCAACCGCCTGCACAGGAGGATTGATGCCCTCGCGACGGCAGACGCAGGCGAGCGACGATTCCCGTAACATCATTCCCCCGGCTCCGCCGGTGCGGGCGAGGAGTTGAAACGGTTCATTGCCGCCTCCATCCCCTCTTGCAGGATCGTCTCCACCGCGTCCGCCGCTCGATCAATAGCCGCCTCGATGGTAGGGCGCTCCGCCAACGGGATGGGCGAGAGTACGTAATCCACCGCTTCCTCTGGCGGAGGCCGGCCCACCCCGATCCGCACGCGGACGATCTCCTGGGTGCGGAGCGCGTCGATCACCGACTGGATGCCCCGGTGGCCCCCCGCGCTGCCGCGGGCGCGGATACGCAGCCGCCCGGGCGGTAGATCGATGTCATCCGCGATCAGGATCACCGCCTCCGGCCCCAGGTTGTAGGCGCGAAGCAGCGGCGCCACCGCCGTCCCCGACAGGTTCATAAACGTCTGCGGCTTCACCAGGCACACGAGGACGCCTGCCACCCGCCCACACCCCACGTGCGCATCCCGACGCAATCGAGACCGGCGGACGCTCAGCCCGCACCGCTGTGCCAGCCGGTCGATCACGCGAAACCCGACGTTGTGGCGCGTTGAGGCGTACTCTGACCCCGGGTTGCCCAGGCCCACTACCAGGTAGCGGGGGTGTTCCGCCGGCTCGGGGGCTCGTTTTCGCGGCCAGCGCATGGGGTGACAGGAACCTGGTATACCCTAGAGCGCGCTTCTACGATGCGGGCAACCGGTCTTCGGGGCACGCTGGATCCCGATTCAGACTTCGTTGGCGGGAGTCCGCTGCCCGTCTACCCGCACGAGAGGCGCCCGGCGTGCGGGGCACGGGCGCCTCTCGGTGCGGCTGCGTTCCGGGAGGTCTCAAAGGTACGGCTGGAACAGCTCGCTCACCGAAGCATCGCGGTGAATCCGATCAATCGCCTCTGCCAGTAGGGGGGCAACGGACAGCACGTTGATCTTCGGTGACCGTTTCTCGGGCGGCAGCGCGATGGTATCCGTGACGATCACCTGCTCCAGGGGCGATACCGCGAGGCGATCCACCGCGTTCCCCGAGAGGACGGCGTGGGTGCAGCAGGCCAGGACCTTCTCCGCCCCCATCCGCTTCAGCGCCTCCGCGCCCGCGGCAATCGATCCGCCCGTGTCGATGATGTCGTCAATCATCACGCACGTGCGTCCGCGCACTTCGCCGATGACGGTGAGCACCTCGGACTTGTTTGGCTCCGGTCGTCGCTTGGCGACGATCGCCAGCTGCGCCTCCAGCTGTTCCGCCAGCGCGGTGGCGCGCGGCACTCCGCCGACGTCGGGCGACACCACCACCACATCCTGGTCGTGGAACCCCTGCTGGATCAGGTGGTCGGCGATCAGCGTCCGTGCGTACAGGTGATCCACGGGGATGTTGAAGAAGCCCTGGATCTGCTCGGCGTGCAGATCCACCGCCAGGATGCGGTTCGCGCCTGCGTACTGGAGGAGATCCGCCACCAGGCGCGCCGTCACCGGCTCCCGCGGTTTAACTTTCTTGTCCTGGCGCGCGTAACCGTAGTAGGGAATAACACAGGTAATCCGGCGCGCCGAGGCGCGCCGGAGCGCGTCCAGGATGATCAACAGCTCCATTACGTGCTCGTTCACCGGTGAGCAGGTGGACTGTACCACGAATGCGTCCATCCCGCGCAGGCTTTCTTCGATCTTCACCCGCACTTCCCCGTCGCTGAAGCGGCTGAGCAGCATGCGGGACACCGGCACGCCCAGGCGCCGCGCGATCGCCTCTGCTAACAGCGGATTCGAGCTTCCCGCTAGGATCCGCAATGTCTGACGCATCGCAGCTTACTCTCCTTCCCGTCGCTTCTTCGCCCACCCCTCCTTCACCGTCTGCCGGCAGCGCGCAATCGCCAGCGCGTCCGGAGGGACGTTCTCGTGCACAGGAGAAGCGGCGGCGACATAGGCGCCATCGCCAATCTCCACCGGCGCGATCAGCGTGGCGTGCGAGCCGATGAACGCGCCTCGTCCGATGCGGGTAGGGTGCTTCGCTTTTCCATCGTAGTTACAGGTAATTGTCCCCGCACCGATGTTGGTTCTTTCCCCCACGAAGGCATCACCAATGTAAGACAGGTGGGACATCGCCACGCGGTCCTCCACAATGGCGTTCTTCAACTCGACGAAGTTACCTACCTTCACTCCCTTGCCCAGCCGACAGCCGGGACGCAGTTGGGCGTAGGGCCCGATGCGACATTCCTCCCCAACCTCGGATTCGGTGACCACCGAGCAAAGAACCTGCGCCCGTTCTCCGATGCGGGCATCGACAATGCGCGTCATCGGCCCGATCTCCGCCCCCCGGCCGATGTGGGTGCGTCCGTGCAGGAACGTGAGCGGCTGCACCGTGGCCTCCGGCTCGATCTCCACCTCGATGTCCACGTAGGTGGTCGCCGGATCCACCACCGTCACTCCCGCGCGCATGTGCCGCTCCAGGATTCGGCCGCGCAGCACGGCGGCCGCCCGCGCCAGGTCGACCCGGTCGTGAATCGCCATTGCCAACAGCGGATCGGGGTGCAGGACTGCCTCCACCCGCTGGCCCTCCTGCGCGAGCGTTTCAACCACGTGGGGCAGGCTGGCGTTGCGATCCTCGGCGCTGAGGCGCGCCAGACAGGCGAGCAGCGCCGGAGCGTGGAACACGGCACATCCTGCGTCCATCTCGCGCGCACCGCCCGCGGAGGTGTCCCCGCTCTCGCCTGGCACTATCCTCGCCACCGTACCATCGGGCCGGCGCTCGCTGCGCCATTCACCAGCGGGGCCGGCAGCGCGCACGGTGAGGAGGGTGGCGACCGCTCCCGTATCGTGATGGCGGGCAAGGAGGCCTTGCAGCGCCTGGGAATCGATCAACGGAGCGTTGGCGCGCAGCACCAAGATGGGACCCACGAACCCCTCCAGCAGGGGTGCCGCCTGCCGGATCGCCCAGGCATCGCCCGAGTGCAACTCCTGGTGGACGTATTCCAGGTCTGCCCCCAGCACCGCCCGCACCTGCTCCGCTCCGGAGCCCGCGACGCCAATTACCCGCGCCACTCCAGCGCGCCGCGCTGCCTCCACGGGGTAACGTCCCACCGGCCGTCCACACAGCGGCTGCGCTGCAGGCACCCACCTCTGCGGGTCCGGTATGCCGGAGTCCATTCGCACACCTTCATCCGTGGCGAGCAGTAGCGCGACCGGTTCACCCATAACGGAGCCTCACGCGAGCCGGGGCGGCATGGCGATCCCTAAACGACGGAGGGCCCGCATTCCGAAATCATTCGGAAGCGGGCCCGGGGCGGCGCGTGCCAGATTCAAGAGCCGCCCGGCGGCTGGGTACCAGCGGCGGCATAAGCGGGTGTAACCCTCAAAATGGAAGTGTTCGCCTCTGTACAGCACAAGAACAGTGCTGCGCACGCCGGGAGCCGCTGCCAGCTAGTGTATCACCAGGGGAACACCCCGTCAAGCAAGAGCGGGCGGCAGCTTGCTTATCCCTGTGGCGCAACGGATGGGCGCAGCCAGCCGCGCTGGATCGCCAGAATCGCCGCCTGGGTGCGGTCCCGCACGCCCAGCTTATCGAAGATGCGGTGCAGGTGGGTCTTTACCGTGGTTTCATCAATGGCCAGCCGGCGGCCAATCTGCTTGTTGCTGAGACCCTGAACCACGCAGGCCAGAACATCCATCTCGCGCTTGGAAAGCCCTTCCGGCACTCCCGAAGGCGAAGGCTGCTGCTCCCGCAGCATGCGGAACTGTCCGATGACCTTCCGCAGCGCCTGGGGAGGGAGATAGGCGCCTCCCTCGTGGACGCTGTGCAGCGTTTGCACCAGCTGGGAGTGGCTGCAATCCTTCACCAGGTAGGCGGAAGCGCCTGCGGCCAGCCCTTCGTAGATGTACTCCTCTTCGTCGTACATCGTAAGCAGAACTACGTCCACTTCCGGCCAGCGTTCCTTGATTTCGCGAGTCGCGGGAATGCCACCCACGCCCGGCATGCGGACATCCAGGAGAACCACATCCGGGTTCGTCCGCTCTACCAGGGACACGGCTGCCTCCCCGGAGTGCGCCACCCCGACCACCTGAATATCGGGATCCGTGTTCAGCAGACGCACCAGGCCATCCCGCACTAGCTGGTGGTCATCCACTACTAAGACTTTCATCGGTCCGCCTCTCCTTGTCCATCTTCATACCGGCCGCCGACGCCGACCGGGGATCGCCGCCACGCCACCCGCCGCGCAGTTCCCGAAAGCGTTCGGGACGCCATCCGTTGCTCCTGATCACCTATTCACGATGTCGATTGTCGCGAATTGGTAGATGGCCCCGCGCGGATATGGAAAGCAAGCAGCCATCCAATGCTCTCAGGACCGCTTCCTATCAGAAGGGAACGGTGACGGAAATTGTTGTTCCCCGTTCGGACACGCTGCGCACGTCTAGCTGCCCTCCCATCAGTTCCACCCGCTCGCGCACCGTCGCCAGGCCCATGTGCTTCAGCTCGCCACTACGGCCATCCGGCGGGGTGGCAAACCCGATGCCATCGTCGATCACTTCCAGTGTGCAGCGCTCTTGATCGATATCCACTACCACCGTCGCCTTCCTGGCCCGGGCGTGCTTCCAGACGTTTGCCAGCGCCTCCTGCGCCACTCGGTATAGAGCCACTTCCAGGGTCGCGGGCAATCGGCGTTCCAGCCCGCGGCGGATGACGAGGATCTCCAGGCCAGAGCGCTCGGACAGGTAGCGCGCGTACTGGCGCAGACCGGTCACCAGACCCAGATCATCCAGGCTGGGAGGCCGGATGTCTGTCATTACCCCCCGCAGCTCTTCGATCGCCTGCCGGATGCAGGTGTCCGCCGCCTTCAGCTCCTCAGCCACCGAAGGCGGCAGGTCCGCCAGCATGGATTGCGTTGCTTCCACCGCCCGCAGAGCGGCAAACAACGACTGCGCGGGACCATCGTGCAGCTCGAGGGCGATCCGCTTTCGCTCCTCCTCCTGAGCAGTGACCATCCCCGATAGCAGCCGTTCGACTGCCTGGTGCTGGCGCTGCGTTTCCTCGTACAGCCGGGCGTTACGAATGGCCAGGCCCGCGTGGTGCGTCAGCGCGGTCAGCAGCTCCAGGTCACTGCTGGCGAAGGGCTGTTGCCGCAGGCGGTTGTTGAGACTGATGACGCCAATTATCTCCCCCTCCGCGGTGAGCGGTACGCATAGGGCATCCCGGACATCGGACCGTTCACACACCAGCTCGTACCGCCAGTCCTCTGGCTTCCCGTGCAGCAAGAGCGGTTTACCGTTCAGGGCAACCCAGCCGGCGATCCCCTGCCCTACCTTCTGGGACCGCCCGCACACGGACTCAGCGCGTGGCCCTCGCGCCGCCAGCACCAGCAGTTCCTGCCGATCGGGATCCAGCAGCATAACCGAACCGCTCTCCGCCCGGAGCACCCCCATTGCCTGGATCAGTATGTGATCCAGGACGGTGGGCAAATCCAGGCTTGAGTTAACCACTTGCGCACAATCGAGCAGGCAGCGAAGATGGCTGACATCCAGCGGTGCCGCGCCATAGTCCCGCAGACGAGCGGCACGCATCCGCTGCGGTTCTGGGGGTGCCTCAAGCATAGACTCCTCCTTGCTGTCCGAGACCCGTAGCTATTGTTGCTGACTGCGCGCTGTCCTTTAGGGTCGTCGCGGCGTCCGGAGAAGGCAGCAAGAGCGGGAGGGCCTCCCGAGTAGGCACATGCAAGATCGTTGCCAGCCCTCAATGATCGTCCTGTACAGGCTCTTGGGGAGCGTGCGGAGAAAATTTTGTCAAATACCCACCCAAGCAATCGGCGACGGAAAGCGCCAGCGTATCGGGTGCTGATCCGCTGTCAGGAACGCGCCGTCGCGCAGGAGCCGGGTCCGCCCGACCCAAAATGGTCCTGGCGCGCGCGGCGCCGCCCCAGCGGGGCAGGGCCGGGAAGCACCCATCCACCCGGACGGTAGAGCAGGCGTGCTCGACCCCGGCGCGCACGAGCGGCGCTCCTCACGACGGCGCCACTCACCGCGATCTCCGCGTAGCAACCAACCGTCACCGTTGAACGTGCGGTAGCCGTACTGGCAAACAGCACACCTCCCGCATATCCACCCAGCTGCCGCTTGCCCTGTCGCCGGACGCCGGGGGGATGGCGCACTCTGCCATCCGCGCTCCCCATGAGTGGCAGTAACTTTCTGGCCTGATACCGTAATAATATAAGGTGGGCACGTTAGCCACTGGAGCGTGTGCACGCCACCAGTCAGGAACTTTTGCCGGGCTACAGCGCTCAGATTCTACTGGTGGAGCGAGCCGCCGGCAGGTTACCGGGCGCCAGCGCGGGAACATTACCCAGGGATCGATCCAGGAGGGCCACCATTGTTCGACGAAGGCCTGCAGCCACTCAGTGATGCGAACACACTTGCCCGGATGCTGGCGCGCAGCGCCTCCCTGCTCCAGGCGCACGGTTGTGGCGTCTTTATCTGGGATGAAGATAAAGATATCCTTACCGCCATGACGCCGTTTGCGGGGCTGGAACCGGACCAGGTGCGCGGCCTGGAGGTGCCGGTCAGCGCCTCCGCCATTGGCAAGGCCATCCTGCACGACCGGGCCATCATGCTTGACGAGCTGGCTGACTCCCAGCCGGACGTCTCCAAGCTGAAGGAATTCGGCATCCGCAACGTCCTCGCCGTCCCCCTGGCCCTGGAGCGCCGTGACGAAGCCAACGACGTCGTTGAACGCAGTATTATGGGCGTCTTCGTGGCCTTCGACAAGTACTACGACCGCTCGTTCGACCAGGAGGATGTCCGTCTGCTCGGGATGATGGCGCGGCAGGTATCCGCGGTCCTCGTCACCAGCCAGCTTTACTGGAAGGCCCTGGATCGCACCAAGAAGGTCATCGCCACCATCGAGAGTATGTCGGTGGGGTTGATCGCCATCTCGCCCAACGGCTCGGTGACACAGTGCAACGCCGCCGCCCGGCGGGCGCTCGGGATCGAGGCTCACGGCTGGTTCGGCCTCTACTACGAGAGCGTGATTCAGAACGACCAGATCCGTGCCGATGTCGCGGCTGCCCTTGCCGGTGATCCTGTCGCCCACGACGAGATTAGCCTGCAGCTGGGGAGAGAGGAGCGCATCTTCCGCTTGCAGAGCGACTCCATCGTCGCCGAAAACGGCCAGTCGCTGGGGTGGGTGGTCGTCCTGGAAGATATCACCGAAATCCGCGAGGCTGAACGGATGATGGCCACCTTCGTGGACATGGTCTCCCACGAACTCCGCACACCGCTCACCTCCATTCGCGGATTCGTCGCCACCCTGCTCCAGGCAGGCGAAGGCGTGTTCGACTGGGATACGCAGTCGGAGTTCCTGCAGATCGCCGATGTGGAGGCCGAGCGCCTGGGGCAGATGATCGATGATCTGCTCAACATCGCCCGCATCCAGAACGGACGTGGCCTCCAGCTCCAGTTCACACAGGTTAACCTGAACGCCGTGGTAGAGCACGTGGTCAGGGTAAACGCCGCTCACGCGGGCAAACACGAGATCCGCGTAGACTTGCCGCCCCTCCCGCCCATCACCGCCGATGAGGGGAAGGTTACTCAGATCCTCAACAACCTGCTTAGCAACGCGATCAAGTATTCTCCTAATGGAGGGGTAATCACTATCTCTGGCGAGCCGACCGACGGCGGCGCGACCATTCACGTCACGGACCAGGGGCTTGGGATTCCTGCCGAGGACCTGCCCTTGATGTTCACTCGCTTCCACCGCGTCGATAACCAGGATCGCGTCGGTATTAAGGGTACCGGCCTGGGTCTCTGGCTGATCAAGCACCTCGTGGAAGGGCACGGCGGCCGCATCTGGGTGGAAAGCGTCTACGGAAAGGGTTCCACCTTCTCCTTCCGGCTGCCGAGCCTCCCCCTCGGCCAGCTGCCGCTGACCATCGGGTAACTCCCACACGGCAGTACCCGCCCCGTGAGGCCCGTACGGGCGGCCCCGGCTCCTGTGGGTGCGTTCGCCATTTACGGGTGGTAGAGCGCCTTCGTCGTGACCGGGGTGGTGTTCCCCATCTACTGATCCGGCGAAAACTCTACGGTCCAGCGAACGCCATCGCGGGGCTGAACCCCGCAGCTTCAGGACCGTGTTGTATCCGCCAGCGCAGGCACGGGCCAGAAGAGTGCTCGTCCCCGCGAAGGCGGCCCCGATTGCATCGAGGCTTGCGGGTGCGTGCGGCACCGGAGCGCCGTCGTCCAGGGCGGCGCCCACGGGTCGCCTAGAATACGCGAGGCATTGGGGCCGCAATCCCGATGCAATGGGGACCCGTCCACGTTGCCATCTCTGTGTGCTGCTATCTACATTGGGGAAACGCACCCTCTTTCCCACAGATGTTCTGAACTGGAAAGCAGGTCCTGATGATGCGGTCGCGCTTGCCGTTGCCGGCGGCGATAGGGGAAGCCATCCTGGATCTGCTCGGCAGTGAACCTAGAAAGCGCAGCACAGTAGCATTGCCGAGCAAGAAAGCCGGCCTGTCTGATAAACGTTCGGAATGTTCAGCAGCGGCATCACCGCCAGCTCGCGCAGCAGCATCTCTTCCGAGACATCGCCCGAGCGGCCCGGCGGTACGAGCAACAGAAAAGCCTAAACGCGCCCGTTGCTTGCACCAGGCCTACGAATTCGTCGAGACGCTGGACACTGGTGTTGAGGAGAGCGACGTACTCACTGTCCACCAACGTCCGACCCCACGGGTGCGTGTCCGAAAAGTAGGCAGTAGCGTGCCGAGGCAGCCCCGTTTAGGAGCCGCTCGCCGCCGTGGCCCAAATGGCCGGCACACCAGCCCGGCCACAACGGTTCCGAAATCTTTCGGAATCCTACAAATCTCGAATGCATCCTGAGGGGCAGGGTGCGTTGACGGGGGCGCGGCCCATAGTTATAATGGTGGGTCAGTCCAGGGCTGAAGGTCCTTGCTCCCGCCGCGGAAGAGTGCGGAGCGGGCCCTGGTCAGAACTTACACCGAGCCCGCCCCAGGGAGGATCGCCCCGTGATTATCCCGTCCGCCGACCGACTTGAGAAACAGATCCGTAGCAAGTACGCCCTCGTCATCGCGGCGGCCAAACGCGCCCGCCAGCTTAAGGAAGGCCACCCGCCGCTCGTACGGATTCCCTCGGCGAATCCGCTTACCACCGCTCTGGAAGAGATTGCGGGGGGAATGGTGATCCCCCTCAGTCCGGAGGTCGAAGAGCCCGCCGCCTCGTTCGGAGAACTCGTCCCCAGGGTAGTCGAGAAGGAGGCCTTCGATCTTGCCGCCGCGCTTTCCGCCGTAGCAGCCGAAGAGGCCGCCGCGGTCGAGGTAGAGGCTGAAGCGGAAGAGGCTGAAGCGGAAGAGGTCGAGGCCGAAGCCGAGGGAGAGACCGAAGAGGCCAAGGAAGAGGAGGATCTCGAAGATTACGAAGAAACCGTAGAAGAAGAGGAGAGCGACAACCTGCCTGGTCTCGACGACGAGTAGCTCAGGGTACGTGCTGGCCGTGGCCATCAAGCGAGATTACTACGAGGTTCTGGGGATCCGCCGAGACGCGACCGAGGCGGAGGTGCGCCAGGCGTTTCGTCGGCTCGCGAAGCAATTGCACCCCGACGCCAACTCCGACGATGCGGAGGCGGAGGAGCGCTTCAAGGAGCTGAACGAAGCCTATGCAGCACTTTCGGACCCCGAACGGCGCGCGCGCTACGACCGCTTCGGACACGAGAGCACCGGCGCAGGCGAGGGGGGGTTCGACTTCGGCACCGATCTCGGCGGCACGATCTTCGAGTGGGTCTTCGGAGGCGGGAGCGATGCCGCGCATGCCAGCCGTGGGCGAGATCTGCGTGTCGACATCACCCTTACCCTGAAGGAAGCAGCCCGCGGCGGGACGCGGACGATCAACGTCACGCGCCTGGAGTGGTGTGACGAGTGCCACGGCACCGGCGCAGCGAGCGGCGCTCGCCCGGAGACCTGCCCCACGTGCAGGGGAGCCGGACAGGTCCGCATCCTCCAGAACACCTTCCTGGGCGCCATCCCCGTTACCACCACCTGTCAGCGGTGCCAGGGGCGGGGCGAGATTATCCGTCGCCCCTGCTCCCGCTGCGGCGGGCAGGGACGTGCGCGCCGCGGCAGCCCCGTGGAGGTGACGATCCCTGCGGGCGTGGATAACGGGATGCGGATCCACATCCGCGGGCAGGGGGAAGCCGCCCCGCGCGGTGGCGCTCGCCCTGGCGATCTCTGGGTCTACATCCACGTACGGCCCCATCCGGCGTTCCAGCGCCAGGGATGCGATCTGCTCTGCGAAGCCGAGGTGTCCTTGATGCGGGCGGCGCTCGGGGGGACGCTTGAAGTGCCCACGCTGGATGGGTCCGAGCGCATGCGCATTCCTCCCGGCGCGCAGCCGGGCGATCAGTTCCGCCTGCGCGGGCGGGGGCTGCTCGATCCTACCCAGATCTCCGCGCCGCCGGGCGACCTGCTCGTCGTCCTGCGCGTCACCGTGCCGCGGAAGCTGAACGAGCGCCAGCGGCAGCTGCTGCGGGAGCTGGCCGTTTCCTTGGGCGAGGAACTTGATGAGCCGCCCCAGGTTGAAGGAGAGGGCAGCGGTCTCTTTGAGTGGGTCCGCAACATCTTCGGTAGCCGGTCTTCGCCCAGGGCGGATGAGGGGGACGAGTAGCCCCGGGCGCTGGGCGTCCAGGCGTCAGGTATTCAAATACTGTGGGTTAAGCGTTCGGGAAGACCTTTAGAACGCTTAACGCCGAACGCCGAGGGTTCGCACCGATGGCCGCACTGGTTTACTGCATCCAGATGCCGTCTGGACAGACGATCAGCCTCTACCACGGGGATCTCACGCAAGCGCGCGTGGATGCAATCGTCAACGCCGCCAATTCCATGCTCTCCCACGGGGGCGGCGTGGCAGGGGCGATCGTGCGCCAGGGCGGCCCCGTCATTCAGGAGGAGAGCAACCGGCTGGCGCCGGTCCCGGTGGGGCAGGCGGTGATTACCAGCGCGGGGGTGCTGCCCGCGCGGCACGTGATCCACGCCGTAGGTCCGCGCTGGGGCGAGGGGAATGAGCGTGCGAAGCTCCGCAGTGCCGCGCTCAGTGCCCTCCGTCTGGCGGAACTCTACGACCTCACCAGCATCGCTCTGCCCGCCATCAGCTCGGGCATCTTCGGCTTCCCTAAGGATCAGTGCGCCGAAATCCTGGTGCAGGCGGCGGTGGACTTCTGCGCGATGCACCCCCAGAGCCGCCTGCGCGACATCCGCTTCACCCTCATCGACGAGCCCACGGTCGCTGTGTTCTGCGCCGAGTTCGAGCGCCGCTGGGGAAGCCGAAAGTAGAAGAACGAAGGCGGTTCGCTCAGCGCACCGACGCCACCAGCCGCTGCACCCGTTCCGCCTCCACCCCGGCTCCTGCCACACCACCTCGCTCGAAGGCGCTTCCCACGATCGCTCCGTCCGCCGTGGCCAGTACCGTCTGAACCCTCGCCTCGGTGACGCCGCTCCCCACGAGCACTGGCCGGTCGGGCACTGCCGCCCGCACACGGCGGACGCGCTCCAGGTCGGTTGGCGCACCGGTGGCCGTACCAGAGACAATGAGGGCATCCGCCAAGCCGCGGTAGGCGGTATCCGCCGCCGCCTGCTCCAGGCTGGTGCCGGGCAGCGGGGTGGCGTGCTTCACGAACACGTCGGCGAAGATCAGCACCTCCGCCGCCAGGGCGGCGCGGCGACGAAGCGTATCGTGGGCGCGCCCGACGAGGAAACCCTGGTCGGTGACCATCACCCCCGTGTGGACGTTGACGCGGATGAACGATGCCCCGGCCGCCACGGCGGCAGCCAGAGCCCCAGCGGCGTCATTGCGGAGCGCGTTCACTCCCACCGGCAGACGCACGGCGCGGACTACCTCTCGCGCCGCCACCACCAGGGCCGCCAGGGTTTCCTCGGGGAGACGATCGGGGGGAAAGGGCACGTCGCCGTAGTTTTCCACCAGGAGACCGTCCACGCCCCCGCCCGCGAGGGCGGCGGCGTCGGCCAGGGCGCGTTCCACTACCCTATCCAGCGAGCCACCCCACCGCGGCGAGCCTGGCAGCGGCGCCAGATGGACCATGCCGATGATCGGCTTGCGGCCGGGGAAGAGATCAGTGAAGGTGCGCATCAATAGGAAGGTTGCGGGCGATGCGCCACCCTTCCTGCCACGCTGCGCAATTCGGCAAGCAAGCGGTTGATGTGCCGGCTGGCCTTGACGACCGTGTGAGGGTCCATTACACTGGTGGTGAGGTGCGCTATGACCGTCCATGTTAACCGCGATACCGCGCCGGCTCTGTCTCTTCGTGAGCGACTGCAGCGCGTCTGGAAGGCCTGGTCCAAGATCCCGGCCGAAGACCCTCGCGCCGTCGCCGTACTCGATCGCCTTTCGGATGAGACGCAGGCGCTCCGGGACGCCAGCCACCTCTGGGTCACGCGCAAGATGCCCAAGGTAGACCAAAAGGACGGCCGTGTGGATACTGCGAACTGGCTCTCCTACTGCTTGGAGGTGCACTTCGCGGCTGGATTCCTGCGCAATGAGGTGCGCCTGGCCCCAGAACCCCGCTGCGAGGCGTCCAACGCGTCCAATGTGGACTTCGCCTATGAGGGCCAGGACGGTCTACGGTGCAACTTCGAGCTCCTGCGGGTCTCCGAGGCGGAGAACATCTGGGCCGAGCAGGAGCTGAAACCGGGTGTGACCCTCTTCGAGGGGAGCTGGGATGGCGATGACGAGGCGGCACAGATCCGCCGCCTCCAGCGGAAGCTGCGCGAGAAGACTATCCGTAAGGGTGCCCCCTATAAGATGCCGGCTCCAGGTCCCGGTGTCTACAACCTCCTGGTGGCGGACGTCACCGGGATCTGGCTCGGAGGGGACCCGGACTACTGGGACTGCCGGCTCCTGGCACAGGGCCGGCAAGCGGTCATCGAGTGGTGCCGGCTTGACGTCCTGGGGCTGTTCGAACCCGAGAACCGCTGGGGCCCGAAGTTCGATCAGGAGTTCAAGCAGAACCGGTACTTCCGCGAGCGCGTCCACGCGATTGTCTTCCTGATGGACACATCCCGCTGGGGCAATTCGCTCGACCCACGCTACGAGGGCGCGCTCGCACTCAACCCGGCTCTGCTTGTGCCGGAAACATGGCTGCATGACCTGGGTCCCGTGGTGCGCCGTGGCTTTGAAGGTTGGGTCGAGGCATGGTTGAGCGAGCCGGAGGTCGTGGATGCCGCCCGCAGTAAGTTGGCCCAGATGGTACGTGAGGCTGGGTTGACTGAAGACGATCTTGGCGACGCCGATCCCGCGATCTGATGGCTGCTCTCCTCGCACCCAGCGCATTCCTCGACGCGAACGTACTCTTCTCGGCTGCTGCTGGCTCACGCGAAACAGCGTGCGGAGCCCTGCTGGACTTGTGCAGACACCGTCTCCTCCATGCCACCACCTCGGCCGCCGCGCGGGACGAAGCGGAGCGTAACTGTCAGAAGAAGCTACCCCCTAATGCTCTGTCTGAGCTGCGTCAGGTGCTCGACAACCTTGTAGAGATCCTGCCCGATCCACCGGACGCCATGCTGCAAGCGGTTCAGGGCCAGGCACACGACAAGGATCTGATCCATCTGGCTACCGCTGTCCAGGCGAGGTGCCTCTTTCTGGTAACCAAGAACGTGCGCCACTATCATCCTCGCCCCGATTGCACGATCACCGTCTACGACCCCGAAGAGGTGATCCGCCGGATCCGCCGCGCCCTTTACACGCTGGACCGTGTTGAGTTCGCCGACCCACCGCGCGGCGACGAGCCCGCCTCTCTGTAGCCGGGCGGGTATCTTCTGATTGCTTACGACCTCTCCGGACCCCGGGACATCGGGTCGCCGCCTGCTTGTCACTCAAACCTAGCGTCCTTATCCTGTCTGCTCCGACTGACGGGCGTGCCGCTCGAACGTCCCACTACGCTCGCACCTCATGATAGCGGAATCTAGACCGATATGATAAACTAAGTCAGGAATGCCTGGCCCGGAGGAAGAGGCTTGCCTCACTACCCTCCGCAAGCCCCAACTGCCGGTATCCGCCTGTTACTGGCTGGAGTTTCACAGGTGTCTTCAATCAGCGCCGAGCTAGAGCGCGCGCGCCAACTGCGCCAGCAGCGAGAACAGCGTCCCGTTACCCTCGAGGAAGCGCTTCGGCGTAATTCCGTCGAGCGACTCAAGCTGGAGAAACACCCGCTGGATATCCTTGAGGATCTCCCGCGCTTTATCGAGATGCCGTACGAGGCGATCCCCGAGGACGATATCCTGCGCCTCCAGTGGTACGGCCTCTACCACGACAAGCCCAAGGTGGGGCACTTTATGATGCGCGCCAAGCTCCCCAACGGGATGCTCACGCCGCAGAAGCTGCGCACCCTGGGCGAGATCTCCCTCCGGCACGGGCGCGGTTCGGGTGAGCTGACCACCCGGCAGGATATCCAGATCCACTGGCTGCGCCTGGAGGCGATCCCCGAGATCTTCGCCACTCTGGCCGCTCATGGGATGACTACCGCCGGCGGCTGTGGAGATAACCTGCGCAATATTACCGGCTGCCCCGTGGCGGGGATCGATCCCGAGGAGCTGTTCGACTGCAGCCCGATCATCCGCGAGTGCGCGCGTTACTTTTACGGCAACCGCGCGTACGGCAACCTGCCACGCAAGCACAAGCACACGATTTCCGCCTGCCCCTACCACTGCAACGCGCCCGAAATCCACGACATTGCCCTTGTCGGCACGCGGCAGGATGGGCAGGATGGCTGGGCTGTCTGGGTGGGCGGTGGACTCTCCAGCGTGCCCCGCATCGGCAGGTCGCTGGGAGTGTTCGTGCCGGTCGAGGAGACCCTCGAATCGCTGCGGGCGCTTATGGACGCCTGGCAGCATGACCCGCGCTGGCGAATGTCGCGCGCCAAGGCGCGCTTCAAGTTCATGGTGGATGACTACGGCGCCGAAAAGGTGCGTGAGATGGCGGAAGAGCGCCTGGGCCGCCGATTCCGGGACCTGAAGGAGAACCCGCAGCCGAAGGGATCCACTGGCCACCTGGGCATCCACCCGCAGAGGCAGGCAGGGCTGTGCTATATTGGCTTCCCCTGCTTCCCCGGCCTGATAAGCGGCGAGCAGATGGTGCGCATCGCCGAGGTAGCCGAGTCCACGGGCGGCGAGATCCGTCTCACCCGCGAGCAGAACTTCATCCTCACGCACGTGCCCGCGGCGCGCGTGGATGAAGTCGTGGCCAGGGTGGCCGAGACTGGCTTCCCGCTCGACGCGCACCCATTGCGGGGCAACAGCGTCGCGTGCACGGGCGATCCCTACTGCAATTTCTCCGTCGGCGAGACGAAGGAGAAGCTCGTCTCCCTCGTCCAGCACATCGAATCCCGCTTCGGCGAACGCGCCAACCCGATTCACCTCTACCTGGATGGTTGCCCCCATGCCTGCGGACAGCACTGGGTGGGCGATCTCGGGTTCCAGGGGACGACCCGGACGACGGAGCAGGGCAAGATCGAGGCGTTCGACATCATCTTGCGCGGCGGGCTGGGCCGAGAAGCGGGCATTGGGAGACCTATCCTGCGCCGTATCCCTGCCGATCAGGTAGAAGGCTATACCGAGCGCCTGCTCGCCAACTATTTTGAGAACGCCCGGCCGGGCGAGAGCATCGCGGCGTTCTTCACTCGCCACTCGGACGAGGAGATCGTGACGATGGTCAGAGTCGACGGTTACGAGATCTGACGGTCCCCCTCCGCCGAGGAGGCGTGGGAGAGTAGGTGACAGGACGATAGGGTGGCGGAGCCCAGGCTCCGATTCACCCCCGCTCCGCTCTGAGAAGAGCGGCTACGATCCTGTCGGCGCTGCATCGTGATCGTTTTCATTCATCCCAACGCAGTCGGGACCGCGAACGCCCTGGTAAACGCTGTATCGACCGACGAGGACCCGATCAATGCTGGAGACCGAACGCATCCTGCTGGATGACCTGGAAGTCGGCGAACTGGCCACCTTCTACGATGACGCAGATCCCGAGGAGGTTCTGGAGTGGACGTTCGATCGCTTTGGTAACCGTGTGGCCATGGTGAGCAGCTTCCAGGCCGAAGGAGTGGTGCTGATCGACATGGCAGCGAAGGTGAACCCTGATGTGCGTGTGATTACCATTGATACTGGGCGACTGCCGCAGGAATCTTACCAGCTGATCGATACCATGCGCGCGCGCTACGGGATCCCCATCGAGGTCCTTCTGCCAAATGCGCACGCCGTGGAGAAGATGGTGGTCCAACACGGGGTGAACCTCTTCTACCACGATGTGCCGAGCCGGCTGTTATGCTGCCACGTGCGGAAGGTGATCCCGCTTCAGCGCGCCCTGCGCGGCCTGGATGGCTGGATTACCGGCCTGCGCCGCGAGCAGTGGGCCACCCGCGCCAATATCCGTAAGATCGAGTTAGATCACGACCACGGCGGCATTGTGAAGATCAACCCCCTGGCCGACTGGACGAACGACGAGGTGTGGGATTACATCCGCACCCACGACGTGCCTTACCATCCCCTCTACGATCAGGGCTACACCAGTATCAGCTGCGCGCCGTGCACCCGCCCCGTCCCATCCGGGCGCGATCCGCGCTCCGGTCGTTGGTGGTGGGAAGAAAACGCTCCCAAGGAGTGCGGCATGCACTGCTCCCTGGAAACGGGCGGTTTCGAACACGAACTAGAGGCGATCCTGGGGAAGCATGGCGGCAACGGCCGCGCTTGAGCCGCAAGGCAAACCGCAACCCTGGATACCACAGAAGGATTGTGGCACCACAGATGCACACAGAAAGGCTGCAGGAAAGCCCAGAGGAGGGCGGGAAGACCGCGGGTGGTGGCGCTGCCGTTTTCTCCGCCTCTTCTTTCCCATCTGCGTTCATCTGTGGCTGATCAACCTCTTATGCGCATTCCTGCCGAGCAGAAAGACTGGCTCACGCGCGAGATTGCCGCGGTTATCGATCAGCTGCCGCCCAATCAGAGCCGCCACCTCTACAGCGAGCTGCTGACCGCCGTGGACGCGGGTGAGGTGCCCGAGGACCTGCAGGAGCCGCTGGCGCGCCTGCTGGCCGTGGGGTTGGAAAGCGGGCGGATTCGCAGGCTCTACGGCGCGCACGCGGAAATGGCCGCCTCCCGCCTCTACGCCCGCTCTCCCGACGGAGAGGCGGCGGGCGCCGCTCTTGCGCGGGTGAACGAGGCCCTCTGCGAGTTCGCGGGCGCCACGTTGAACCGCATCGCCTTCGATTCCCGCTTCCCCGGCAGCTACACGCTCACGCTGGATACGGCCCGCGGCCAGCTCACCCTCACCATCGACCGCCAGGGCGTCCGTCTGCATGCGGCCGAGGTGGCGGGCTAGGGGCCCGCCGCGCTCCTACGCGCCCGGGTACCGGCTCATCCAGATCAGGAAGCACAGGGAGGACCGGGCCAGAATCCGCCGGGCGCGCAGCCCGGAGTAGACCAGCCAGGGGCGCTGCACGGCGGGAAGCGCGAGGCTCTGGTAGTAGTCCTGGATGGCGGCCAGGCGCGCCCCCCGCAGCTCCGGCAGGAACGCCTCCGCCCACTTCACGGGATCGCGGAGGGCAGGAGGGCAGGAGGGCCGGCCGGACTGGGGGGAAACCGGAGCAGGGACTCCAGGTCGAGCGCCTCCCTCACCGAGCCGTCCCCCAACGCCATCTGCTCCAGGCCGAGGACCAGGTCGCCCACGAACACGTCGAAGAACGAGGCCACGGGCGGCTCCCGCAGCAGCGCCGCCAGGCGGGCGTAGCGCCAGCGCTCGTCCAGCTCCGCGGGCCTATTACTTGGGTCGGGACTGCCGCCCCCGATGAAGCGCACGGCATGGCTGTAGCCCAGGCTCAGGCCGGCGTTCCCGTAGAAGACGTCGAAGAAGCTGAGCGGCGCCCCGTCCTGGTAGACCATCCGCGGGAAGTTGCTCGGATCTGGGTTCCCACCCCCCACGTAGGCCAGGCTCAGGAAGCCCAGCAGCCTGCTCGGCTGCGCCCGGTCGTCGAAGAGCAGGATCTCCCCCGCGGCGATGCCGCCGGGGCCGGTGAAGGGGAGCAGCGTGAAATCGGGCGGGGGCGGGAGCGGGATCTCGTCCACGGCCAGGGCGGGCCGTGGCAGGAGCTGGCTGGCGAGCAGCGCGGACGCCCCCGCCAGCGAGCCGCCGACCAGGCCGCGCCGCGTGAGGCGCTTCGCGATACGTTCGGTTGCCATTGCGTCGCCCCTCCCTGGGGCGCGGGTGGGAGGGCGCCCGTGGCCCCTCCGTCTGCTATCCGGCATAGTGATGTTGAGGCGGGCGCACGCAGGCGGCCGAATGGCTATCTGTCGGGCGGACGCCCTCCCCGGCTTCGCTACGCTGCCGGACATAGCGAAACGAGCGCTTGCCTCACTATAAAGGGTACCATACCTTCAGCAGACTGTCAACTTCCTCCCCGGCGAGGAGGCGTGCCGACGCACCCTCGTCTCCTCGGAGGCCGCTCGTCGGCGTTGACACCTCCCCCCGGCCGGCGGTACACTGGGCTTACATAGCCGCAGCGACGTGGCAATCCATCCGGAATCCAGCTCTGCGGGCGGACGCGGGTCTGTACCGTTTCACCGGCCCTCCCAGCGGTTAAGCTAGCCACAGGGAGGGGCCACGTGTCCTAATGCGGCCGCCCGCCCCGTCGTCCAGATGCGGCCGCGGCTAAAGGAACCTACTATGCGTGTGACGATCAGCGGTAAGAACATCCAGGTCACCGACGCCGTGAAGGCCTATGCCGAGCAGAAGTTGCAGCGCCTGACACGCTACTTCAACAACATCCGTGAGGCGCACGTCACCCAGAGCATTCAGCGCAACTGGCACATCGTCGAGGTGCAGCTGGAGGGGGATGGCGTCTTTCTGCGTGGCGAGGAGCGCACCCCAGACATGTTCACCTCCATCGACGCGGTGGTGGACAAGCTGGAGCGGCAGATCAAGCGCTTCAAAGGCCGCCTGCTCCAGCGCCCGCGGGAGCAGGCAGAGGCCGCCGCACTCGCCGAGGCGGAGGAGGAGATCCCTCCGGGCGAAGAGGAACTCAGTCCCGCGATCGTGCGTACCAAGCGCTTTCCTATCAAGCCGATGTCGCCGGAAGAGGCAGCGCTCCAGATGGAACTGCTGGGCCACGACTTCTTCGCCTTCCTCAACGCGGACAGCCAGATGTTCAGTCTGCTCTATCGCCGCCGCGACGGCAATTACGGCCTGCTTGAGTTTCAATAGCCTCTCCTGATCGGCAGCCCGGCAGCCGATCTTGTTTAGCAGGGACAGGGAGGAGTGGAACGATGCGCGTGGGAGTCCTCACGGGCGGCGGTGACTGCCCAGGTCTTAACCCGGCCATACGCGGTGTCGTCATGCGCGGCCTGCAGCACGGGTTCGAGTTCGTCGGTCTGGAACTGGGCTGGAAGGGTCTGCTGGAGAAGCGCACGGTCCCCTTGAACCTGGAGGTGGTAGAGGACATTATCCGCCTCGGCGGCACGATGCTGGGATCTTCCCGCACCAATCCGTTCCGCAAAGACCGGGCGGAAGATGCCGAGCGCTGCGTCCAGAACTTTCGCGAACTGGGACTGGATGCCCTCGTCGCCCTGGGCGGCGAAGACACCCTTGGCGTGGCTCACAAGATGTTTCGCCTGGGCCTGCCCACCGTCGGCGTCCCCAAAACGATGGACAACGACCTGGAGGGCACAGACTGCACCTTTGGGGTGGATTCCGCCGTCAGCGTCGCAGTGGATGCCGCTGATCGCCTGATCGATACGGGCAAATCGCACCGGCGGATCATGGTGCTGGAGGTGATGGGCCGGCACGCGGGATGGGTGGCCTTGTACACCGGCCTAGCGGCGGGCGCCGACTGGATCCTGATCCCCGAGGTCCCCGTGGACCTGGAGGAGATGTGCCGCGCGCTGCGCGCCAAATGGGAGCGCGGGCGACACACCGCCCTGGTGGTTGCCTCCGAAGGGATCGAGCTGCCCGTTCTCGACACGGAAGACATAACCGTGGATGCCTTCGGGCATGTTACCCTGAAGCAGCGCCGCGTGGCGGAGTTCCTGGCCCACGAGATCGAGGAGCGTGTGGGGATTGAGACGCGCTACGCGGTGCTGGGCCACATCCAGCGGGGAGGCGCGCCTACGGCGTTCGATCGCATCCTCGGCACACGGGTGGGGCTGCGCGCTGCGGACCTGGTTCGCGACCAGCAGTGGGGGATGATGGCCGCCCTGCGGGGGACCGAGGTCATCGCCGTCCCTCTGGAGCACGCGGTGGCCCGTCTGAAGACGGTGCCGCTGGAGCTGTACGAGGAAGCGAAGTCGATCTTCTCCCAGTAAGGGCGCCTGATGTCTACTATCGTCTGTCTGGGAGAAGCGCTGATCGACTTCGTTGCCGATGAGGCCGGCGTAACGCTGGTCGAGTGCCCCGGCTTCCGCAAGGCGGCAGGCGGGGCGCCGGCCAACGTGGCCGCGGGCGTGGCACGGCTGGGAGCGCCCGCGGCGTTCGTCGGCAAGGTGGGCGACGATCCGTTCGGCCGCTTCCTGCAGCAAACTCTCGCGGAGGCGAGGGTGGATACCCGTGGGATGCGCTTTGATCCCGAGGTGCGCACCGGGCTGGCGTTCGTCTCCCTTACTGCCAGCGGCGAGCGCGATTTCGTCTTCTACCGCCACCCGAGCGCCGACATGCGGCTCCAGCCAGAGGAACTCCCTCACGACCTCCTGGACAGCTGCTCCGTGTTTCACTTCGGCTCCATCAGCCTAATCACGGAACCGAGCCGGAGCGCCACGCTGGCCGCCGTGGCGCGGGCCCGCACGCGAGGGGCACTGGTTAGCTACGATCCGAACCTTCGGCCACCGCTCTGGCCCAACCTGGAAGAGGCGCGCCGCGCCATCCTCGCTGTCATGCCGCTCGCCGATGTAGTCAAAGTGAATGAGGAAGAAGCGGAGTTTCTGTTTGGGACTCCGAACGCTGTCGCGGCGGCCGCCGCCATCTTGAAGCGAGGGCCGCGCCTTGCCTGCGTCACCCGCGGGGCCGCGGGTTGTGTGCTGGCCGCTGCTGCGGGCCAGGTCTCCATACCGGGGTTCTCGGTGGCCGTTCAAGACACCACCGGCGCTGGAGACGGCTTCGTTGCCGCGCTCCTGGTCCGCCTCCGCCAGTCTGGGGCAGCGGGAGATGAAGCCTGGTTGCGCGAAACCGGTCGCTTCGCCAACGCGGTGGGCGCGCTGACATGCACGCAGAAGGGCGCCATCCCCGCCCTCCCCACGGCAAAGGCCGTCGCCGTATTTCTGGCATCCAGACCAGGGGAACGATTGGAGCTAGAAGGACCGTCATAATGAAGGGGGGGTAATCTGTCTCCCCCTGCCGTCCCAGGAGCGCCACAGTGACCCTCGCGGAATTCAGAACAGCGGTCCGTCGCGAGTTCGGGCGTGACCTGGAGCATATGACCCCCGCGAACGTGCGCGAATTCCTCGACCGCATACAGGAGCGCGAAGCACCTGTCGGCGAGAGAATCCATCTGGACGAACCGGCGAGATCTTACGAATCGATCTTGAAGGATTTCTTCCGTCAGGTTCTGGAAATACCACCGGAGCAAGCGATCATCCCCCTGTGGCTGCTCGCGGTAGAGCTGGCGTTCGCGGATCTGCGAGAACATCTCGCTCCCCAACTGGAGCGCCTCTTCGTCCAGATGGGCGCCTCTGGCGACGAGTAGCGGGCACCGCACTGGCCGTGCTCCACCTTGCCTTTACCGACGACGGAGCAAGGAATCTCGCTACCTCGCGTCCTATAAGAAAACGAGTTCCGGCCGCTTCGCCGCTATTTCCCGAAGCTGGCCGCCGGAGGGCCGCCATGCACATCCACGATCTGCTTCGTTTGCTGGTCTCGCGCGATGCATCCGACCTCCATGTGCGCGTGGGTGAGCCACCCATCCTACGCATCCATGGCCATCTCACCCGCACCGACTTGCCGCGGCTGACTGTAGAGGACGCGGAGAACCTGCTCTACCCGATGTTGAACGAGGAGCGGCGCCACCGGCTCGAAACGGAGCTGGAGCTCGATATGTCCTATGCTATCCGCGGGCTGGCTCGCTTCAGGGTCAACATGTTTCGCCAACGTGGGGACCTCGGCGCTGCAATGCGGTGCATCCCGATCAACATTAAGACGATCGACGATATCGGACTGCCACAGGTGAGCAAACAGCTCTGCATGCTGCCGCGGGGGCTGATCCTGGTCACCGGGCCCACCGGCTGCGGCAAGTCCACCACCCTGGCGGCGATGATTGACTACATCAACGAACACAGACAATGCCACATCATTACTGTTGAGGACCCGCTGGAGTTCCTGCATCAGGACAAGAAGTGCGCCATTGAACAGCGCGAGCTCGCAGAGGATACGCACTCATTCGCCGAGGCGCTCCGGCACGTGATGCGCCAGGCTCCGGACGTTATCCTGGTGGGTGAGATGCGAGACCTGGAGACAATCGCGCTGGCGATCACCGCTGCCGAGACTGGCCACCTCGTCTTCGCCACCCTGCACACTACCGACGCGCCACAGACAGTGGACCGCGTGATCGACGTCTTCCCACCGGACCAGCAGAACCAGATCCGGATGCAGTTTTCCGTTACGCTGGCCTCGGTGATTTCGCAGGTCCTGCTGCCGCGGAAAGAGGAAGTAGGCCGCATCGCCGCCTTCGAGGTGATGGTGGTCACTCCCGGCATTCGGGCGCTCATTCGCGAGGGGAAGACTCACTTTCTTTACACGGACATCCAAACCGGCGGCCAGCATGGAATGCAAACGCTGGATCAGCACCTCCTCCAACTGGTGCACCAAGGGAAGGTGGCCTATGAGGAAGCGCTTGCAAAGACGTCCAACCCGCGCGATTTCGAGACCCGTGCCGCGCGGCAGGGACTGGTGAGCCTGCCCGGCGTCTCCGCAGCGGCGCGATAGCCCGGCGCGGCAGCAACGGCGGAATGGGAGATTCCGATGGCAACTACCCGGATCGATGAATTGCTGCACCAGTCGGTACGGATGCAGTCCTCCGACCTTATCCTCAAGGCGCAGCGGCCACCCCTGCTGAGGGTGTACGGCGATCTCATGCCGCTTCCTTACCCGCCCCTCAGCCCGGAAGAGGTGCGAGACATCACCTATAGCGTGCTGACGGACCAGCAGCGGGAACGCTTTGAGCGGCACTGGGAGCTCGATCTCGCCTATCACATTCCGGGCCTGGCGCGGTTTCGCGTCAACCTCTTCAAGCAGCGTGGCTTTGTGGGATCAGCCTGGCGAACTATCCCGTTGCAGCTCCAGTCTATGGAGGAACTGGGTCTGCCGCCCATCTGTCGCTACTTTTGCGAACGCCCGCGTGGACTGGTGCTGGTAACTGGCTCTACCGGTACGGGAAAGACGACCACGCAGGCGGCGATGATTGACTACATCAACCAGAAGTTCCCCCTCCACATCGTGACTATCGAGGATCCCATAGAGTTCGTGCACGAATGCAAGTTGGCGCTGATCAACCAGCGGGAACTGGGCATCGACACGCTCTCTTTCCCGGCGGCGCTCAAGCACACGCTGCGCCAGGATCCCGACGTCATCCTCGTCGGCGAGATGCGGGATTTGGAGACCATTTCACTGGCCATCACCGCCGCGGAAACCGGCCAGCTCGTGTTCGGCACCCTGCACACCACGGATGCCGTCCA
This sequence comes from Armatimonadota bacterium, assembly GCA_016199525.1. Lineage (GTDB taxonomy): Bacteria > Armatimonadota > SYMT01 > SYMT01 > JACQGL01 > JACQGL01. Next base: position 1,882 of record JACQGL010000246.1, on the reverse strand, counting down.
AACGGTAGACCGGATCGTGGACGTGTTTCCGCCCTACCAGCAGAACCAGATCCGGATGCAGCTGGCGGTGAACCTGATCGGAGTAATCTCCCAAACGCTGCTAAAGCGGGCGGATGGCCAGGGGCGCGTGGCCGCGTTCGAAACCCTGGTGGCCGTGCCCGCCATTCGGAACCTGATCCGCGAGTCGAAGACGTACCAGGTTGTCTCTATGATCCAGACGGGAGCACGACAGGGGATGACGAGCATGGATCAGTATCTGGGCAGCCTGGTGAAGCAGAAAATCGTGACCTTCGAGGCTGCACTGGCCAAGGCCGTCAACCAGGCGGAGTTCCGCGCGATTGTGGAGGGGGTCGACCAGCCATCGGCCGCTTCGGGCGCCGCAGCACGCCCCGCACGATAAAGCGAGGATCGACAGGGGATAGGCTACCTCACGCCAGATAGGATAAGCGGGGAGATCCTGCGCAGCAGACGTGCAGACCTGCTTTCTCCCCAGCGGTACCGCCCTGCCTCACCTTCAGGAGAAAGGAAACGCCGCCGGCCTCCACACGCGCCGGAACAATGGCAATGAGACCGACTGCTGACCCCAGAAGAAAGGAGCAAGGATGTTGCCGAAGCTGATCTACCGGAGCCTGAGCGCGACGCTGCTCTTGGGCGCGTTGCTTGCGCCCCTGCCTGCGGCGGCGCAGGACTCGGATGAGACAGCGGTTGCCCTGAAAATCGGCCCGGTATCGTGTTTCATGGTGCGCCGGCCGGACGGCGAGTGGAGTGCCAAGCAGCGCGTAAACCACGTGCAAGACGTGTTCGCCAAGCACCTGGGAGCCGCGCAAGGCAACTTCTCCACCCGGCGGCGGGGCGACCGGGTGAATATCTTCCTGAATGGCGACTTCGTGATCGGCGTTACGCCCGTGGACGCTAAGGCGACCGGCTTCGCGGACGCTCCCTCGCTTGCTAAGATATGGATAGAGCGCTTGCGCAAGGCGTTCGATGAAACACACGTGCGTCCCGTGCCGGAGCGTGAACGGTAGAGCTCCAGGATCGGTCGCACCCGATGGGCTCCGGCGGGAGGGCGTTCGGTCCCCCGGAGCCTTTCCGTTTCCACGCCCTCCCAGGACGAAAGGACCATGAGTCGCATTAACCAATCTTTCTGCTATGGGCTGTTCCAGGGCGATCTGTCGCTCGATGACCTCTGCCGCGAAGCAGCGGCAATGGGCTACCCTGCCGTGGAGTTGTGGGATTGGCGCTCGTCTCCGTTCGAGGAGCTGGCTGCGGCGGCGCGCCGTTACGGGCTCCGCATCGTCAGCCTGATCGGCCACCGCAGCCTTACCGATGGTCTGAACAAGTGGGAGAACCACGATCGGATCGAGGCGGAGATCCGAGAGTCCGTCGAGCTCTGCCAGAAATACGATGTGCCGGGGATGATCGTGTTCAGCGGTAACCGGCTGGAAGGGGTCTCGGAGGAAGAGCAGCTGGCGGCGATTGTCGCGGGCTTGAATCGCGCGAAAGGGGCGGCGGAAGCCGCGCGGGTGAACTTGAACCTGGAACTCCTCAACAGCAAGATCAACCACGCCGGCTACCTGTGTGATCGCACGGCATTCGGCGTGGAAGTGGTGCGACGGGTAGCCTCGCCCAATGTGAAACTGCTCTACGACATCTACCACATGCAGATCATGGAGGGCGATCTCATCCGCACTATCCGTGAGAACATCCAGCACATCGGCCACTTCCACACCGCCGGCAACCCCGATCGGCGGGACCTGGATGAGGAGCAGGAGATCTGCTACGCGGCGGTGATGCGCGCCATTCGCGACACGGGCTACTCGCTCTACGTGGGGCACGAGTTCTCGCCGAAAGGGGACAAGCTGGCCGCCCTCAAGCACGCCTT
>JACQGL010000245.1 GCA_016199525.1 Armatimonadota bacterium | reverse complement strand
CAGGCGCAGCTTGGCCACGGCTTGCTGCAGCAGCTCATCGCGGTGCGCCAGGACCAGGGCGCGGCCCGCCCGCTGGCGCAGCAGGTGCGCAAAGACGATGGTCTTGCCGGCGCCCACGGGCAACACCACCAGGGGGCGCGTCACGCCGCGCGTCTGGGCGTCTCGAATCGCCTGGATGGCCTCCTCCTGGTACGGGCGCAGCGGCAGCCGTAGCGCGGGCGGGGCGTGGGCGGTGGCCGATGGCATGGCATGAGCTCCTCTGGCATGGCGCCAGCCTCACGGCGGAGACTGCGCCAGACGGCCTGGGCGGCGGTGCGGCGTGGGCGCGGCCCGGTCCGTTATGCTGTATACGAGCATCGTGGTTCTTGAGACACATCCCCAGGCCGCGGCCAGCGCATAGCGACCTGCTGGGCGGCCAGCGGCTACCCCTGGGCCTCGGCCTGCTGAAACGCCTCCTCGATGAGGTCCTGCAGTCGGAGCTTGAGCAGGAGCCCGTACGCCACATGCCCGGGGCCGACGTCGGCCGCGGCCAGCGCCACCTCGGCCTGGCGCTGGAGGGTCTCCAGGGCCGCCGCCGCCAAGGTGGCGCGGAAGGCCTCCAGCCGCTGCGCGCGTGCCTGCTCGGTCTGCTGGTACTGACGCTGGGCCTGGCGCCGCGCCGCCGCCTCGTGCTGCGCCGCCTCGGCCTGGCGCGCCTCGTGGCGGGCCTTCAGCGCGTGATGCATGATGTAGGGCAGGAGCCCAAAGGAGGTCACCCCAGGAATGTGCTGCACCGCCCACTCCCCAGCAAAGGTGATCTCCTCGACGCTAAACCCGTCAGCCAGGAGCTGGGCCGCGATGGCCGCATCTCGCCGCAGCTTCAACTCGGCGGCTTTGGTGCCAAGCCGCGCATAAAAGCGCTCGACCAGGGTACGCTGCTCCTGCGCACTCGCCTCCTCTGGACGGTGGGCGCCATACCGCTGGGGGGCAATGACCAGCGTGTATTTGACGCGGCGCTGATCCTGCTGCAGGCGCCCCTTCTCCCACGACCGCACCAAGCCATGCTCCTTGCCCCACTGGGCGCACCGCTCAATGATGCGCTGGTTGCGGCTCCGCCGTACCGGGTCCAACTGCAGCTGTTTCTCCCACGCCTCCAGGCTCCAGTCTACCCGCTGCCCTTCCCACAGCAGGCAGAAGTCGGCAAAGGTCGTCACGGCCTGATCCGGCCCATGGCTGGTGATGAGCTTGGGAAGGTCGGCCGGCATGAGCTTGAACCGGCTCAAATCGGCCCCAATCAACACATTGACCTGGACGGCATACTGCAGGACGCGCCCCTCCTGATCGGTATCGACCCCGTAACTGTCGAGGAAATGCCCATAGAGTTTGCGGATCCGCCCACTGCCCAGCGGCATCTCCACTTCCACATAGATTTCAAAGAGATTGTGCAGGGCACGATGGACTTGTTGGCGCTGGGCTGGGGAAAAGTCCGGCCCAGCGAGCCGCTTGTACCCGAGCACGTCCATGAGTTGGGCGGGGGTGAAACGGACGATGGCGTCATTGTGCTGGTGGGCGAGGATATAGATCGCCCGCAGGACCTGGCGTTCGAGCTGGTACAGGCGCACCTGGCGGCCGGCCTGATTCCACAGCGCCACCCGCACCGCCAGCACGACATCGCGCCCATAGAAGCGCTGATAGCCAACTTCGACCCCGTGGACGAGTTTATCCAAGGCCGTGTAGCGATACGTCTGATAGACGGCCTGCAAGACGTCGGTCGGATACTTCACGAGATCGGGCATGGTCCGCTCCTGCGTGTTGAAGCTCCCTTTCCCCCCCTGCTCTGGGCTCGCGTGCCCCAGGGGCATGGCCGGGCGGGCTCCCCGCGCGCCCGGAACAAAGTCGCCTACGTGGCTTGGCAATGTCACCTACGTGGCTTGGCAGTTTTCCCTACGTGGCTTGGCACAATAGCCTACGTGGCTTGGCAGTTTTCCCTACGTGGCTTGGCAATTTTACCCCCCCATGTAACTGACTGATTATACATGAGTTAAATTTGTCACCTACGTGGCTTGGCAGTTTTCCCTACGTGGCTTGGCACAATAGCCTACGTGGCTTGGCAGTTTTCCCTACGTGGCTTGGCACAATAGCCTACGTGGCTTGGCAACGGTCCCTCGCGAACCCCTTGTTG
>JACQGL010000026.1 GCA_016199525.1 Armatimonadota bacterium | reverse complement strand
GACGTGCGGACGCAGCGGATCTACTCCGCTTACCGCCTGGCGGAGACCGACCCCGCCCCGGCGCTGGCGGCGCGCGCCTGGACCCGCTGCGGGCCGCCCGTACGGGCTCGCTTCGAACCCACGGGCGGCGGTAGCGATGCCAGCGTGTTCAACGCGCGCGGCATCTCGTCCGTGGTGCTTTCCTGTGGCTACATGGCTGCCCACTCGTCCCAGGAGCACGTGGCCCTGGCGGACCTGGTAGCGGGCGCGGAGTGGGTGGTCGCCATCGCGCGGGAAGCTGCCGAAATCGCGGAGGGCGGATTGCAGCATGCGGAATAGGGAGAACCGAGGAACAGAGAATGGCTGAATGGGAGCGGCGGAAAGGGGGTGGAGCGCGGATTGCACCCGCCTGGCAGGTGTGATCCGCACTCCGCAATCTACAATCCGCACTGGCTAGAGTCCCTGCTGGTAGCGCGCGGCGAGCGCCTTGCCGATGCGCGCCAGGCTGTCCTCCAGGTGCGCGCGGGTAGGGGTGTCCATCCGCGCGTCCTTCGCTTTTAGCACCGCCGATAAACGGATCTTCAGGGCCCGCAGCGCGTGGGCGGCGAGGGCGCGTGCGTCTTCGGGCACAGTCGCCGTGGGACGAATGGTCGTATGGTATGCAGAGCTAACGGCGGTGCTATCCGTGGCGCCCACGGCCAGCCGAATGAGCCGTGTCAGATGTTCGCGCTGGAGGCCGCGCCGGAAGCTGTCGATCCTCACTGCGGCGCCAGGCTGCACCACCTCGGACCAGCAGACCCGGTTCAGCCAGCCGAACAGCTCGGCCATCGTCAGCGTAGGCGCCCCGGGGGGCGTCTTGCGCTCCGCGTCGCGCAGGCGGGCGAGCGTGCGTGGCTCCAGAAGCTGGTTGAGCACCCTCTGATAGACGCCCAGGACACGGTCGTGGACCGGGTAGTCGGTGCGGCTGAGCGTGGCGGGATCTACGCCCCAGTGCCAGTAGCGTTCCACGGCCAGCCGGTTCAGCGCCTGGGGTCGGAATCGGAAAGCGTCGCCGCGGAGAGCATACTGCTCCAGATCCCGCAGGGCCTCCCGCTGGCGAGCGAGCGGCACCATCTCGAACGGCGGGCGGCCTCCGGGATCGCCGGGCTGGTGCTTGTGGACGTACTGCCCGCCCACATAGCGGGTTAGCACAGCCAGCTTGTCCAGGTACTCGAAATAGAGCGTATCGAATGCCCGCCGCAGGTCGGCGTAGGAGGCGCCCCGCTGGGGGAGGACCCGATCCACCTTCGGCCAGAGCGTGCGGATGAGGTCCAGCTGCCCGCAAGCCCAGGTAAGCGGGTCGTTGCTCAGGTCAAACCGCGCTGCGGTGGGGCAGAGGTCGTCGAACAGGTCTTCGTCGGTGGCGTAGTCGTGGCCGTGCACGGCGCTCTGGGAGGCGATAAGCCGCAGCTCGGGGAGCTCACTTTCGAGGGTCTCTCCGGGCAGCAGGCAGTAGCCGTACTCAATCGCCCAGAGGTCGTACGGCCCCAGGGTGCTGGCGTGGTATTCGCCCTGCTTCGTTCCCGGGGGCGCCAGGTTGGTAGCCGTGTATTCCATCACCGAGGCCGTAATCCCCTGCTGCCGGGTGATCTCGGGGTTGTGCAACTCGTCCGGACGCAGGAAGTTGCTGCCCGCGAAGTTGTGCCGCAAGCCGAGGGTATGACCTACCTCGTGGGCGATCATCTCACGCAGGAACGCCTCGATGTACTCCCGGGGCGGCTCGTCCGCGCCGCTGGGCGGCGCCTGCAGTAGCCGTGCGAGGTTACCGAGCGCCGCATTCTCGCTCAGCAGTAGGCCATAGGCGCACGTGGGGCCCGAACGCCGCCCGAGCGGCACCGCAGGCGGCGCCGCCTCCTCTCCGGGGAGCGCGAGATAGCGCCGGTAGTAGGAGCGGACGCCGCGCATCGTCTCCCCCTCGAAGAGAATATCCGCGTCCAGGATTTCTCCCGTGAACGGGTCCACCCGTGAGGGGCCCATCGCGCCGAACAATGGCTGGGAGGAGGTGATCCAGCGGATGACGTTGTAGCGGACGTCCGCGGGGTCCCAGTCCGCATCGTCCGGCATTTGCTGGACGACGACCGCGTCTTTGAAGCCCAGGCGCTCGAACGCTTTGTTCCACATCAATACGCCCTGGCGGATCGGTCCACGGTACTCCACGGGGATGGCGTTCTCCAGCCAGAACACAATCGGCTTCTTGGGTGCGGAGATTGGCGCGCTGGGATCCTGCTTCTCCAGTCGCCAGCGGTTGATGTAGCGCACCCAGGCCTGCGGGCGGCGGTCATCCGAGAACTCTTTGTGGGCGGTGAGGAAGTAACCGATGCGCGGATCGGCCAGGCGCGGCTTGTAGCCGGGGGGCGGCATCTCCGAGAGGCTGTAGTGGACACGGAGGGTGAGGTAGCGTCCGTCGGGGAGCGCATCCACGTTCCCACCGCGCGCGGCGGAGAACTGGAGCACGCTTTCCACCTCCACGTTCTGGGGAAACGCCTTGACCGGACCGAAATAGCTGCGGTCCGTAGAGAGGGCGTAGGAGGTGCCCAGGCTGGCCAGGTCGGCGGCGAGGCCGGGCAGATCGGAGAGCAGCAGTCCGTTCAGGGAGAGGAGCAGCGTCTTGCGATCAGGGTGCTCCGCCTCGATCTTCAGGGACGCCATTACGGAATCTGAGAACGACCGCTGCACGGCGCGTTCCACGGGGCCCTGATCATCGGAGCGGAAGTGGACGTTCCGCTGGATGACATGGACGGTGTCGTGGACGCGGCGCAGCAGGAAAACGAAGTCGTTCAACGGCAGCCCGCCGAGGATGCCGCGCTCTCCCAACCCGGATTCCAGGGTGAGGATGGCCAGGTAGGGCTTACCGAGCTGTTCGGGCTTCACTTCGAGGAGCAGCTTCTCCTTCTGGCGGTAGAGGGTGAACAGGCCCTCCAGGCGTGTTGCACCTTTGATCTGATCTTCGTAGGACTTTGCCGACGGGGCCGCGTCCTGGGCACGACTGATCGCCGGCGCGGCGGTCAGCGCCAGGGCCATCACCAACAGCCACTTACCTCGCCGCGTCATCAGATCGTCTCCTCTCGCCGAGCGGAATCCCGACCGCGCATCCGGTATGAAGGTTCTGCAGATTGGCTCGCCTCCCTGCCGGCCGCGTTTGGCCTCCGCTGCTATAGGGGAACAAGCTCCTCGGAAAGCAACACGCCACAAGGAGACGTGGCGTAGGGGAGGCGGACGGCGGCGCGAGAACCGCTGCCATTCAGTGGGCTTCCCCGGGAGTAATCCATGGCGCAACAGAAACCGGGCGAGATGAGTGTGCGCGATGCGGGTCGTAAAGGAGGTCGCCGCACGGCGCAGACGCACGGACACCAGTTCTACGAAGAGATCGGCCGCAAGGGAGGCGAGGCGCGCGCCCGCGAGCTGGGCCATGAAGGCTACGAGGAGCTGGGGCACAAAGGTGGCCAGCGGGTGCGCCAGCTGATCGAGCGGGGTAAGCGGGCCGCGGGCGAGTCCTGATTAGGAATCGCCGGGTGATGACGCGCATCGCGATTGTATGCGCGTGGCCGAAGAGCGATCCCGCGGCGCATGAACTGCTGGCGGTGCGCCGCCCGGGGGTCAGGTTGGAGACCCTGGAATCAAGGTCTCTCGGCTTGCGCGTGCCGGGGGGTGTCACGGCGGACGGGGCGCCTCTCCAGTACGACGCGTACCTGGTCCGAAGCCTGAACCCCTGGGGGTGCATCCAGGTTCAGTATGACCTGATTGAACTGCTCTCCCTGTCCGGCTACCCGGTGATCAACCAGCCACACGCCCTCTCTCTGGCGGAGAGCAAGCTGCAGACGTCCTATCTGCTGGCGCAGGCGGGTATCCCCACGCCCCGCACCGTGGTGGCGCCGGATGGGGCCGCGGCGGAGGCGGCGCTCGCCGAGTTCGGCCGCGGCGTGGTGAAGCCGATCTACGGTGCCTTGGGGGAGGGTTTGCTGTTGCTGACCGCCGGGCAGGATGAAGAGCGCCTGAAGAAGTACGCCGAGGACGGGCCTGTCTACATCCAGGAGTACCTTCCCGCGGGGTGGCGGGACCTGCGTATCCTGGTGCTGGGGGGCCGCATGCTCACCGCCGCCTACCGGGAAGCCGCTCCAGGAGAGTGGCGCGCTAACGTGTCCCAGGGCGGGCGCTGCGTCCCGTGCGAGCCGTCCCGTGAGCTGGTATCGCTAGCCATCGAAGCCGCGCGGGTGGTGGGGCTCGACTACGCGGGGGTGGATCTGATCGAGGGGCCGCACGGTTACCTGGTGGTTGAGGTCAACGGCTCCCCCGGCTGGCAGGGAGTGGCGCAGGCCACTGGCTGCGACGTGGCGGGTGCGTTGGTAGATTACGTGGTGGGAGCGGCGCAAGCCAAGCGTGAGCCACATGTGAACGCGAATGACCAGGAATACGCCGGGAGTGCCGCGGCTGGGGCCGGGGAAAGCATGAGCCACTAATGAACGCGGATAAGTCAGAAGTTGAAGATTAGCCGCGAATGAACACGGGCATTGCGGTTGCGTTGATCCTGTTTCTGGCCTGCCTCGCGTTCATTCGCGGTTGTTCCCTGGCCTTAGCCGGCGATGCGCTCCCGTAGCATCCGGTTTACCAAACCGGGATCGGCCTTGCCGCGGGTGGCGCGCATCACCTGGCCCACCAGGAAGTTGAACTTTCCCTCTTCGCCCTTGCGGATTGACTCCACCACGGCGGGGTGCTGGGCAAGCACCTGGTCGATGATCGGCGCCAGATCCTCCTCCGTGCCGATCACCTGCAGGCCGCGCTCCTGGACGATCTGCTCCGGCGGCTTGCCCGTGGTCCACATCACCTCGAACACTTCCTTGGCGATCTTACCGCTGATCTGGCCCTTATCCTGAAGCTTCAGCATGGCCGCCAGGTGCTCGGGGCGCACCTTCACCGCGGGCCAGTCTTCCCCCGCGGCATTGAACAGCCGCAGGAAGTCGCTCTGCATCCAGTTGCTGACGCGCTTCGGATCGCCGCCGTAGGCGCGCAGGGCGGCGTCGAAGAAGTCGGAGACCTGCGGCTGGTCCCGCTCGATAAGCAGAGACGCCTCGTACTCGGAAAGACCGTAGTCGCGCACGTAGCGAGCGTAGCGCGCCTCGGGCAGCTCGGGGAGACCGGCACGCAGGCGTTCGATCCACGGTGCGTCGAACTCCAGGGGCACCAGATCCGGCTCGGGGAAGTAGCGATAGTCGTGCGCGTACTCCTTGGTGCGCATGGGGGCGGTGATCAGGCGCTCCTCATCCCACCGGCGCGTCTCTTGCACCAGCTCCTCTCCCCGCGCGAGGGCCTGTGTCTGGCGCTCGACTTCGTACGCCACGCCCTGGTAAACGGATTGGAAGCTGTTCAGGTTCTTCAGCTCCACCTTGGTGCCCAGCTCGGTGGTGCCGGCGGGCCGGATGGAGATATTGGGTTCACAGCGGAGGCTGCCCTGTTCCATCTTGCCATCGCTGGCGCCGATCCAGACGAGGACCAGACGCAGTGCCCGCAGGTAGGCGCGCGCCTCCTCCGCGGAATAGATGTCCGGCTCGGAGACGACCTCCATCAGCGGCACGCCGGAACGATTGTAGTCCACGAACGAGGTGGCCGCCTCGATATGGAACAGCTTGCCGGTATCTTCCTCCAGGTGCACGCGGCGGATGCGGATGCGCTTCACCTCCCCGTCGAGGCGCACATCCAGATAGCCATCCACGCCGATCGGCACGTCGTACTGGGAGATCTGGTATGCCTTGGGCAGGTCGGGGTAGAAGTAGTTCTTGCGGTGGAAGATACTGCGCCAGTTGATGCGGCAGTTGAGCGCCAGGGCGGTGCGCAGCACGTGCTCCACCGCGGCACGGTTGGGGACGGGCAGGCTCCCCGGCAGGCCGAGGCAAACAGGACAGCACTGGGAGTTGGGTGGCGCGCCGAACTGGGTGCTGCAGCCGCAGAACATCTTGCTCTGCGTGAGCAGCTCGGCGTGCACCTCCATGCCGAGGACGGTTTCTACCTTTGCGAATAGCGTCGCCATGTGCCTGATCTACTCACACTCGGCCGCGGGGCGATCGGGGGCTGCGCGCCCGGCGAGCACGCTATTTTATCATGGCCCTTCGACGGGCCGGAACCGCCGGAGGGCCGCTTTCCGCCGGCGGATCTTCCGCCCGGCGCCAGCGTTCCACACGCGGGTTGGCGTCCATGGTCGCGGCCGGCTCGGGGACCAGGCCGGCCAGCACGGAGGCTCGCACTTCCGGGGTCGCCGGATCGTACGCGCAGCGGACGACCCAGACGCGGGCCGCCTCCGAGATCCGCCGTCGCGCCGCGGCGGCGCGAGCGGCCGCCCGAGCCGGGTCCGCGCCGCTGAGCGCGACCTGGGGCAGCGGCCCCCCATAGTAGTGGTTGAACGGGACGGCGCCCAGGGCGCCGTCGAACAGGATCACGTCGCCCGGTCGCGCGTCGGCCGCCACCCGCGCGGCGGCACCGCGCCAGTCTTCCCCGGGTCGCTCCCCGAGCGCGGACACCGGCGAGAGGAGGAGGGCGGCGTAGAGCGCGACCATTCCGGCGGCGGCCCGCGGCGCGCGCCGGCCGGCCGCCAGGTACAGGCCGGCGGCGATGGCCAGGCAAAGGGGAGGGAGCACCATCACCGCGTAGCGCGGGGAGACGATCAGCCAGGAACGCTGGAGGGCGCACGCGGCCGCCAGTCCCAGCAGGAAGAGCGGCACGCTGAGACCCGCCAGCCGGCCGGCAAATCGAACCCGGTCGCGCTGGCCGCGCTGCAAGCCCGCTCCCGCCCACAGCAGGAGCGCTGCCAGCGGGAGCGACAGGAACCAGAGGCCAAGGAACACTTGCTTCAGGCTCGCTTCTCCGACGAACAGGTAGAACAGGAGCTTCCCCCCGAAACGGAGCGTCGGCGCCAGCCATTCGCCGCCCGAGTAGGGGACCGGCGGCCGCGTGTGCGACCAGACGTACGCGAGCCAGGGCAGCAGCAGCGCCGCCGAGGCCGCGGTGCATGCCAGGAGGCGGCCCAGAATCTGGCCGTAGTCCCGCCGCCCGCGCGCCAGGATGGCCACGGCGCCGCCCAGGGCGATGACGAAGATGCCGAACAGGTAGTGGCTGTAGAGCCCGGCCGCGCACCAGAGCGCGTAGGCGATCCACGGCCGCCATGCCGGGGAGGAGGACCGCGGTTCCCCTTCCGCGGCGTGGAGCGCCTCCAGCAGCGCGAAGAGCGCCGGCACGGCGAGCAGCGCGGCGAGCGTGTAGTTCCGCGCCTCACGCGCGTAGTAGACGTGCAGCGGGGAAAGCGCCAGGAGCCAGCCGGCGCTCGTGGCGACGCCACTCCCCACGATGGGCTTGCCAAGCAGGACGAGGAGGACCGCCGTCAGCGCCGCGATCAGCGCGGAGAGGCCGCGGATGGCGATTTCCGTCGGTCCGAAAACCGCCATCCAGCCGTGCAGGAGCAGGAAATAGAGCGGCGGGGTGTTCTCGCTGTCCCGCACGGAGGCCAGGCAGTCGCCGAGGCGCGGGGAGGGGCGCCAGTCCGCGCGGGTGAACGGCTCCACGCGGTGGGTGAAGCGGCCGGGAAACGCTCCCCGTGCGTTCCAGACGGAGTAGGTTTCGTCGAGCCAGAGGCTGCGGCGGTCCAGTTCGTAGAGTCGGGTGCCCAGGGCGACGGCGAGCAGCGCCGCGAGGGCGGCCGTTTCCCAAAGGCGCCGGTTCTGGAGAACATGCTTCATCCGGGCGTTAGGATCCTTCATCCGGGCGTTAGGATCGCGCTTCCGCGTTCGACGGCGGGTCCCAATCTGGCGGCGCGGCGGCCCGTCCGAGCATCGCCATGACTGTCTGGGTGGTCCTGCCTACGTACAACGAGGCCGCGAACCTGGAGCGGATGATCGCCGCGCTCCTGGCGCTGGAGCTGGGGGTGCGGGTGGTCATCGTGGACGACGACTCGCCGGACGGCACGGGCGAGATCGCGGACCGGCTCGCCGCCGCGCGCCCGGAGGTGCGGGTGATCCACCGCGCGGGCGAGCGGGGATTGGGGACGGCGTATCTGGCCGGCTTCCGGCACGCGCTGGCCGCGGGCGCCACGGCGGTGCTCACCATGGACTGCGATTTCTCCCACGATCCCGCCGTCGTTCCCAACCTGGCGGCGGCCCTGGCGGGGGCGGACCTGGTAATCGGCTCGCGCTACGTGCCGGGCGGAGGAATTCGCAATTGGCCAATCCACCGGCGCTGGCTGAGCCGGATGGCCAACCGCTTCGTGCGCCTGCTCTTCCACCTCCCGGCGGCAGATTGCACCTCCGGGTTCCGCCTATACCGCCGGCACCTGCTGGAGGCCATCCCCTGGGAGCACATTCGGTCTTCCGGGTATTCCTTCCTGGTGGAGACGCTCTACTGGGCCGCCCGGCAGCCGGGAACGCGCATCCGCGAGGTGCCGATCTGCTTCACGGACCGGGTGCGTGGCAAGAGCAAGCTGGGTCTGCGGGAAGCGGTGTGCGGCGCGGGGCATCTGCTCCGGCTCCGGTTCTCCGTTCGCGGGCGGCCCGGAGCGACCGAGGAGCGCCCGGGCGGCGGGTAGCGCGGAAGATCCTGGCGCGCCGGCATGGATTCTTGCTGCGGGTGAAGATCTCGGCGTGCACCTCCATGCCGAGGACGGGTTCTACTTTCATTCGGGTTGCGACAGCCATTTTCCGGGCCTCTCGTCGGGTGCTTGGGTGTTCAGGTGTTGGGCGCTGGGTATTCAGGCGGTTCCATTACGCTGGCACGCCCTTTAGGCTGCGCCTGGGCAAGACAGGAGGCCATCTTCCTTGAGCCGGCGGACCGTCTCGTCCCAGCTCACGCTCTCCTCGTGGTGACGCTCGGCGACGATGGCCAGGTCGTGCAGGTCCTCCAGGAGATGCACGAAGCGCTCCAGGGGGAGGATCACCTCCGTCGGATTGCCCTTCTCGTCCACCACGTACCGCTCACCCAGACGGCTCCGCACCGGTGCCTTCGGCATCGGTTCCCTCCTATGGAGTGCGGCGGCTCGACGCCGCTTTCGGCCTCCGCCACGCGTTCCGGCTTTCCAGAGCGGTGGCGAGCCACCACACTCCGAAAGCAGGCTGGAAGCCTGCGCTACAGGGCCACTCCTTCACGATCGCGGTGCTGTTACCGGCCGGCTAAATCGCCGGCCCCCGCTTGTGCCACTCCGTAGCCTGCTCATAAGCATGGGCGACACGCAAGAGGGTGGCCTCCTCAAACGGCCGGCCAATGATCTGCAGGCCGATTGGCAGCCCATCCTGGAACCCGCACGGGACGGAAATGGCGCACGTGCCTGCCATGCTTACAGGAATGGTGCAGACATCTTGAAGCTTCATCGCCATGGGGTCATCCGTCTTCTCTCCGATAGGGAACGCCACGGACGGCCCCGTGGGGGTCACCAACACATCGTACTTCTCTAGCGCCTGCTCCATCTCTCGCTTCACCAGGGTCCGTACCTGGAGTGCCTTGCCGTACCAGGCCTCGTAATAGCCCGCGCTGAGGGCGTAGGTGCCGAGCATAATGCGCTGCTTGACCTCCCGCCCGAAGCCCTCGTCGCGGGTCCACTCGAACATAGAGATCACGTCCGCTTCGTGGCGGGAGCGGAGGCCGTAGCGCACGCCGTCGTAGCGGGCCAGGTTGCTGGATGCCTCCGCAGGCGCGATGATGTAGTAGCAGGGCAGGGCATACTCCGCGTACGGGGTGCTAATCTCCTCGTATTTGGCTCCCAGGTCGCGAAAGACATCCAGAGCCGCGTACACTGCCGCCTTGACCGTTTCGTCCACGCCCTGGGCGAAGTACTCCCGCGGCGCACCGATACGCAGGCCACGGATATCTCCGGTGAGCGCCGCCAGGTAGTCTGGCGTCTCCACGGGCACAGAAGTATTGTCCCGTGGATCATGCCGCGCGAGGGTGTTGAGCAGGAGGGCCGTATCGGCGACGTCGCGCGCGAACGGACCGATCTGGTCCAGGGACGAGGCAAACGCCACCAGTCCATAGCGGGAGACGCGGCCGTAGGTGGGCTTGAGACCCACCACCCCGCACAGGGCGGCGGGCTGGCGGATGGAGCCGCCGGTATCCGATCCGGTGGCCAGGGGAACCATTCGCGCTGCTACCGCCGCCGCCGATCCGCCGCTGGAACCGCCGGGCACACGGTCCAGGTTCCACGGGTTGTGAGTGATAAACAGGCCGCTGTTCTCCGTGGAGGATCCCATCGCGAACTCGTCCAGGTTGGTCTTGCCTACCAGGACGCCGCCCGCTGCGTGGATGAGTTCGGTAGCGGTGGCGTCGTAGGGCGGCCGCCAATCCCCGAGGATCTTCGAGGAGCAGGTGGTGCGGATGCCGCGAGTGCAGAAATTGTCCTTAAGGGCAACAGGAATTCCGGCCAGGGGGGGCATCGGTTCACCGCGAGCGCGGGCCTCATCCCACCGTCGCGCCTGGGCGAGGGCCACCTCGGGCGTCAGTGTGACGAAGGCACACACGTGCGGATCCACCGCTTCGCAGCGGCGCAGGTGGGCCTCTGCCACCTCCTGGCAGCTCACCTCGCCCCGGTCAATGCGTTCCCGCAGCTCGCGGGCGGAGAGTTCGTAGAGTTGAGACATGTCAGTTCAAGTGCCCAATGCAGGTGTAAGAAGGGAGATGAGCGGATGCCGGGGATAGGGGGATAACCTCTTTCTCCGAGTTTTCAACAGCAAGACCTGACGCCCACCGGGGAAGTTGTCCTCTCATCCCCTTTGCTTACACCGACCCCACATCCTCTCACGTCTCCACGATGCGGGGCACGACGAAGAAGGCATCGCGGGCGTCCGGGGCTTCGCGGAGGAACTCCTCGCGCGGCAGGGAAGGCCGCGGCTCATCATCTCGGTAGCGGTTAGACATCGGCACTGCGTGGCTGGTTCCTTCCACGCCGGTGGTGTCCAACTGCTGGAGCCGCTCGAAGTGGGCGAGGATGGTGTTTAGATCCCCGGTCAGCCGCTGCTTCTCCGCCTCCGAAAGACGGAGTCGGGCCAGCCAGGCGACGTGTTCGACTTCTTCGATGCTAAGACGCGGCATAGAAGCGACACTCCTTGAGCCGTGCGTGGCGCTGCGACTCCCGCAGCACCTCGAAGTTACCGCACCCGCGCGCCGGCGGGAAGATCTTGATCCGGCTGAAGCAGGCTGACCGTCCCATTGGCCTCTGCGGCGAGGAGCATGCCCTGGCTGGCGATGCCGCGAATCTTGCGCGGCGCCAGGTTCGCCAGCAGTACCACTTTACGGCCCACCAGATCTTCCGGCGCGTACCACTCGGCAATGCCCGCGAGCACCGTACGCTCTTCCTCGCCCAGACTCACGCGCAGCTGGAGGAGCTTGTCGGCGCTCGGAACGCGCGCCGCGCTCAAGATCTCCGCCACGCGCAGTTCCAGGCGCGCGAACTCATCGATGTTGATCGTCTCTGGCACTGCCTGCTCTGCGGTCCCTACGGACCGCCCCGTAGGGGCGGCGGGTGCCGGCGGAGCCTTCTCCACGGGCGGCGCCGACGGGGCAGGGGAGGGCCACAGCGCTTGCGCCATCACCTTGCGCTCTATCCTTGGGAAGATGGGGCGGGGCGTGCCGAGGGGTGCGTCCGGGGCGAGCTGCCCCCACGCTGCTGCATCCGGCCAGCGGGGCGGCTCCGTCAGACCGAGCTGGGTGCGCATCGCCGCGGCGGCGGCGGGCATAAACGGCGCCACCCAGACGGAAACCACCCGCGTTGCCTCCAATGCCTCATAGAGCACTCCCGCCAGCTCCGCGCGCCGCCCGGCTCGCGCCAGGGACCAGGGCGCCCGGTCATCCAGGAATTTGTTGATCGCGCCCACGTACTCCCAGATGGCCATAAGTGCCTGCTGCAGGTCCAGCCGTTCCAGCGCCGCCTCCACGCGGGCGTGCATCTCCGCGGCGCGGATCGCCAGCTCTGATCCCGCCGCCTGCCGGAGCGGCACCTTACCCTCAAAGTTCTGCACTGCCAGCGACAGCGACCGGTTCAGGGCATTTCCAAGATCATTTGCCAGATCGCTGTTGAACCGCTGGAGGAGCGAGGCGCGGCTGAAGTCGCCATCTACCCCAAACGGGACCTCGCGGAACAGGTAGTAGCGCAGCGCGTCCACCGCCACCTCCCGCTCGGCGCCGGAAAGATCGGCCAGCCATTGCGCCAGGGCGACGGGGTGGATGACGTTGCCGAGGGACTTGGACATCTTCTGTCCCTCGCTCATCCAGAAGCCATGGCCGAAGATCTGGCTCGGAAGGGGCAGGCCCACACCCATCAGCATCGCGGGCCACAGGGTGCAGTGGAAGCGGACGTAGATGTCCTTCCCCACCAGGTGCAGGTCCGCTGGCCACCACTTGGCCAGCGCGTCCCGGTCGTCTGGATAGCCTGCCACCGTCAGATAGTTGATCAGCGCGTCGAACCAGACGTAGATGGTCTGCGTCGGGTCGCCGGGCACCGGAATCCCCCAGCCGGAGGCCGCACGGGTGACGCACACATCCCGCAGGCCCTCCTGGATGAAGCGGGTCACCTCGTTGCGACGGAAATCCGGCTGCAAGAACTCGGGGTGCGCGTTGATGTGGGCGAGCAGCCGGTCCCCATAGCGGGAGAGAGCGAAGAAATAATTCTCCTCGCGGATCAACTGGAGCTCTCGCCGGCAGAACTCGTTCGGGCAGCGATGGAGCGGCTGCCCCGCGGGACCTTCTTCGCGAACGGTCTCCTCTTCGGAGAAATAGGTCTCGTCGGAGAGGCAGTACCAGCCCTCGTAGATGCCCTTATAGATGTCGCCCCGCTCCTGGAGGGTGCGGAAGACCTCCTGCACGGCGCGCGTCTGGCGGGGCTCGGTGGTGCGGATGAAGACGTCGTAAGCGACGTTCAGGTCGCGGAAGGCCGCCTGGAAGCGCGCTGCCATCTGGTCCGTGAACGCCTGCGGGGTCTGCCCCGCCTGCGCCGCCGCCAGGGCCACCTTGGGGGCGTGCTCATCTGTGCCCGTAGCGAAGAGCACTTCCTCCTCGCGCGCGCGGCAGAAGCGAGTCAGGATATCCGCCGCCAGCGTCGTGTAGCAGTTGCCGAGGTGCGGCACGTCGTTGACGTAGTAGATCGGCGTCGTCACGTAGTACCTGCGCGCCATGATGACGGCCTTCCTGAATTGCGGAGTGCGAGCAGTGCGTAGCGCAGGCATCTTGCCTGCGTGGTGGGGCGCAGCTCTCCTGGCTGTATGCAGGCTGGAAGCCTGCGCAGCTCCCCCCTCGACCTATTGTTTCATATCACTGAATCCAGGCTCCGAAAGGTGATACCCATCCGCGTAGCGGCCAATCCACCGGCTGGACCTTCCGCGGCACTCCCGCATACGAAAGGCCAGCCGTCTTCGGGCTGGCCTGGGTGGGAAGGGCGCGATCGGTCGTGTGGACTACCTCAGTGTCTGCAGCCGCATCTTCCCCCGCAGCAGCCGCCGGCGGCGGGCGGGGACGGCGCGTGGAAACGCGTTCCCGCGTCAGCGCGGCTTCCCCCGGTGGAGAACAGGGATATCAGGAGGTTTGTTTCCTGGCTGCCGCAGTTGGGGCAGGGCGGCTGGCTGGCGCCGCTCATCGGCACGAGCTTCTCGAACGCGTGGTGGCAGGCTGTGCAGCGATATTCGTAGATAGGCATTGTCGGTGATTATACCACAGAACTACCGGAGGCACAGAGAGGGACACGAACGGTGGGCCGGGCATGGGCATCCTGCCAGCGGTCTCCCTACCGCCGGCGGCCCAGGGTAAAGACGAAGCGCATCCAGTGCCCCAAGCGCCCGATCCAGCGGAGTTCGTGCGAGGGTCTTTCCGCACCCGTCACCCGGTGGCGCGCCAGGCGCTCCCACTCCCGCATCGCGGCAGACCAGGCTTTCTGCTCCGCGCCTTCGGGAATGGGCACCTTCTCCACACAGGCGCGCGCGAGCGCGGCGGTACGTAGCAGCGACTCCAGCTCCCCCGGGTGATCTGCGTTGCGGCCGACTGCGCCGGGCAGCCAGCTTTCGCTACGGAGCGCTTCCTCGCTGAATCTGGATCGTCTCTCTGACATTGGCCTCAGCCCTGGTGGAAGTGGCGCCGCGCTGTCCCGACGCAGTCGGGGCGGCGGCGTCCCGAATCTGTGACCGCAAGCCTAGAAGGGCGCGGTGGAGCAGGGATTTGACCGCTCCACAGGAGCGGCTCATCTCGCGGGCGATCTCGCGGATGGAGAGATCGCCCAAAAAGCGGTAGGTTATCGCGCGGGCCTGATCGGTAGGCAACCGCTCGATGGCGCGCAGCACCAGATCCCGCATCTCGGCGCGTTCCGCCAGGTCCTGTGGCGTCGGCCCGTCGTCCGCGAGGTGCTCCAGGAACGCATCCACCTCCTCCGCCGCACGGGCATCCAGGGACAGGATACCCCCGGCGGGGCGGGCGCGGTTCAGGTCGATGACCAGGTTGCTGGCGATCTGGTGGAGCCAGGGATAAAGAGAATCGGAGCGGCGGAACTCGTAGCCGCCAAT
Source organism: Armatimonadota bacterium (assembly GCA_016199525.1). Lineage (GTDB taxonomy): Bacteria > Armatimonadota > SYMT01 > SYMT01 > JACQGL01 > JACQGL01. The sequence continues at coordinate 14,161 of JACQGL010000026.1, read as the reverse complement.
CTTGTGCAGCGCGCGGCAGAATGTTTCGGAGGCAATGTCCGAGGCATCCTCCACGCTGCCAGTGCGCATGTAGGCAAACCGGTAGATGCGGGCGTAGTAGCGGCGATGGAGGGTGCTGAACGCCGTGGCGTCGCCCCGCTTCCACCGCGCGACCAGGGCCCGATCGCTGACATCAAAAGGCATGGCGCCCACTCCCGAGCGCCCGGCGTCCACCTTGGGGCTCGGCAGCGTTAACGCGGCCGCGGCACTGCCATTCGGTCTGCAGTGGCGACGGCGCGCCAGCGCCGCTGCCCTATTATAATAGCGGGCGATAAGCGGACGCAACCAGCGTGTCACCTCTGTCTCCCGCAGGTGTTCCGCGCCTCACCCACGGCCCGCGGGTGGAATGGGTCGACGGGTTCCCTGCTTCCGAACGGTGGTCGGCGTGCCTGTGGCAGCGAAATTCCAGGCGCTGCGCCCGGCCGTCTCTATAGTTCCTAAAACGGTGGCGACGGCGTTTGGTCACTGTCGATGAGAGAAATGGACGAGCAGGCGGATGGCGAGGCATGGATGGCGGGGGTGCCACTGCGGGAAGAGAAACTCTTCCTGCCCGATGGGCCGCTGTGCCTGCTGGCCTGTCCGGACCTAGAACTGCTGCTGGTGGATGAAGCGGCCCTGGAGCGACCTCCCTACTGGGCGGTGGTATGGCCGGCAGGCCGGGCGCTGGCGGAATGGCTGGCGGCCGGCCCGTGCCTGGCAGGCCGGCGCGTGCTGGAACTGGGGTGCGGGACGGGCGTTGCGGGGCTGGCTGCCGCACGCCGCGGTGCGGGCGTGGTGCAAACGGATCTGTTCCCCGAAGCCTGTGCTTTGGCACACTGGAACGCCCGGCGCAACCGTGTGTGCGGCATCCACTGGGTAGCGGCGGACTGGCGCGCCTGGCCCCTGAGCGCGCGCTTCGACCTGGTGCTGGGCGCCGACATCGCCTACGAGAGCGCCGTCGTGCCCGCTCTGGAAAGGGTGCTGGCGGCTTCGGTGGCGCCGGATGGGATGGTGTGGATTGCGGACACGGGCCGGCCGCCGGCGCTGGCACTGGGGGCGCGGCTGGAATCTGCCGGCTGGCGAGTGGACCTGCGCGAGCTGCCGCGACCCACAGGGCCCGCGGTGTTCCTCTACGAAGCGCGGCCGCCAGCGTGAGAGAGACGGGGCAGCGAAGTGGAATCCTGACAACGGGAAGCGCAGGATTACCGGCACGTTGGCGCTGTTACGCTACCAGACGCGCCCACACGATTTACACTTCGCCTTGTTGAAGAAGAAGTCCGCCGCCCGCACGGTTGCTGCCCCGCAGGAGGGGCAGATCAGCCTGAAGTGCTGCCTGGCAGATGGCGTTCCCAGCGCGAAGAAAATCACGTACGCCAAAACTACCTGGATTAGCAGGAAGAGCCCCAGCCCCAGCGCCAACCATGCTGCTTCGGGGATGCTCACCACACTGAAAGCAACCACCGTCGCGATGGTAAGCAGCACTGCGCCCAGAAACACCAGGACTCGACCCCACTGCCAGGCCAGTCGATGGCCGACGACGAAGCCCCACAGCAACAGAATCTCAAGGGCAATTGGAACCACAAAACGTGGAAACGCCGGGCCGCTCGTTAGCCATGCCGGAAGCCACAAAACGACACCGATTAGCATAAAGGCCACCAGGGCGGTGATGGCAACAATGACGCTGCGTGGCATCGGAATGTCCCACCATTTCGGAAGTCCGCTCGGCTTGATCCTATTCTTACAGTAGGATACCTCCACGCCGTAACCCTTCCTCGTGAGCCTCCTACACGACTGCCGCTACCCTGAGGGCCAGGGTGAACAAGACCTCACGGCATATCAAGCTGGATTGCGGCAGGACTGCCGGTTGTGGGGCGTAATGAACCAGGATAGAGGGGCACACCCTCCTCCGCCGCGCCATCCTTCGCCGGCCGCCTACCTGGTTCTGGTCACCTTCTTCAACCCGCGCGGGTGGTCCGGATCGCGGCCTTTGACGAGCGCCAGGTGATAGGTGAACAGCTGGCCGATCAGGATGGCCACCAGGGGGGAGACCTCTTCCGGCACGGAGGGGATGGGGAAGGGCGTCTGCGCCAGAGCCAGGGCTTCCTCCCGATCCGAGACGACGATCCGCTCCGCCCCCTGGCTGCGCAGGCGTTCCAGCAGGGCGAGCATCCCCGGATAGGCAGCGCCGCCGGGCGCGTAGGCGATGCAGGGGTATCCCTCTTCCACGATGGCGATGTGGCCGTGGAGGAAATCCGCTGCGCTGTAGCCGAGCGCGCGCAGGTAGTTCGTTTCCATCAGCTTCAGGGCGGTTTCCAGCGCCGTGCACTGATTCAGCCCGCGGGCCAGAACCACGCACTCCTCCATATAGCGGTAGCGCTCCGCACGCCGCTGGATCTCCGCTTCGGAGGCGAGGACCTGCCGCATCCACCCCGGCACCGCCTCCAGGTGGCCAAGCAGGTCCGTCCGCTCGGCGATCGTGGCCGCCAGGGCGTAGGCAAGGGCGAGGGACGCGGTGTAGGTCTTCGTGGCGGGCAGGCTGAGCTCTTCGCCCGCGTGGCACAGGAGCGTGTGCTCGGCGACGGCCGCCATTGAGGAGGCGGCGTGGTTGACGATGCACGCCGTGAGCGCGCCCTGCGCGCGCGCCTGGCGGAGGACCTCGGTGGCGTCCTCCGCCTCGCCGGATTGGGAGATACCCAGCACCAGGGCCCGTTCCAGCCGGGGCGGGCGGCGGTAGAGAGTGAAGATCGAGGGAGCCGCCAGAGCCGCAGGGACGCCGGTTACCATCTCGAAGAAATAGCGAGCGAAGATGGCGGCGTGGTCCGACGTGCCCCGCGCAGCAATGGATAGAAACGTGATCTGGCGCTGGCGGCAGGCATCCGCCAGGGCGCGAATGCTGGCCTGCTCGCGGGCAAGCAGCGCGGCAATCACATCCGGCTGCTCAAGAATCTCGGCGCGCATATGGTGCATGGGTTCGGCTCTTCAGGTGTCGGGCAGCGGGAGTGGCTGATTCTCGATACGTAACGCTCTTACGCCGGGCAAGCACCGCCATCAAGAAAGCGCTGGCACGGCGGGCACGAAGCGATACCGCCTGGACATGGATCGCTGCGGAACCGCAGGCTGTGGAGAGCGTGGGCTCTCGTGAAGCGTCTTTCGCGGCCCCGGGCCATCTTCCTTCCGCGCGTGCGCGGGTTTGAGCCTGCTCGTAGGGGCGGTGGCTGCGGCGAGGATCGAAAGGCCTCCACGCCTTCGCCTCCCTTGACGGCCCGCCCGCCCCGCCGTAGACTGATAGGTAGTCCGGCAGTAGTATTGAACCTGTGTGGCCCTCGCCGTCACTAACAGGCCGGGGAACGGATTCTCGCGCGCCACCCATGTGTGAAGACGACCTGTTGGTCCTTAGATTCCAGGCGGGCGACCGAAGCGCCTTTGATGACCTGGTGGAACGCCATCGCCGGCGGGTGTACAGCCTGGCGTGCCGGCTCGTGGGCGTTGCGGAGGCGGATGACCTGGCGCAGGAAGTGTTCATCGAAGCGTATCGCGCTCTGCCCTCGTTTCGGCGGCAGTCCGCATTCAGCACCTGGCTCTACCGGATCACCGTGCACGTCTGTTCCCATCACCTGCGCCGTCGACGATCGGAGAGCATCGGGCTGGACGAACGGCAGGTAGATGGGTACCGTGGCCACGATCCGGAGCGGCAGGCGCTCTCGGGCGAGCTGTGCGCCCAGGTGCGCCAGGCCATCGATGGGCTGCCGTGCAAGCTGCGGGTGGTCATCGTGTTGCGGGATCTGCACCAGTTGAGTTACGAGGAGATCGCCGAGGTGCTGGGCATTCCGATTGGCACCGTGCGGAGCCGCTTGCACTACGCGACGCAGCGGTTGGCTGCCGATCTCCGATCCTACGTGGAGGTCGGGTAGCTGCCCGCTCGGTACGTGCCTGGCAGGCGTCGGCGATGAGGATTGCACTGGAATCCGGGCAGGGGAAGGACCGGCAGGCTGGAGTGAGGACTATGACTCGGTGCCACTACGTTCAGGTTCGTCTACGGGCGCTGCTAGATGGAGAATTAACGGCAGAGGCGCAGCAAGGCGTCCGCCTGCACCTGGAAACCTGCGCTGCCTGCCGGGCTGAGTACCGCCGGCTGAGCGAGACGGTGCGCCTCGTCCGCTCGCTGCCTCAGGAGGACGCGCCGCCGCACTTTGTTGCCAGTCTGCAGGTGCGTTTGCGGTCACGTCAGAATCTGCCCCGAAAGCCTTCGGGGTGGTGGCTCCGACCGGCGGCGGGATTCCTGGGCTCGCCCGCCATCCGCTGGGCCCTGGGGGCAGGGAGCGCCGCTCTACTCGTCCTCCTGGTGGCCAGCGCTCTCCTCTCCCCTCGTATCGGGGTAGCGGAGATTGCCCAGCGGGCGGAGATTTCCTGGGCCAGCATTAAGAACTTCGAGTGCAGCATTGTGGTGCGCGGCACGTACCGTGGCCGCGATCGGGACTTCGGCCAGAAGCTCTGGTATCGCCAGCCGGGCGTCTACCGGTTGGAAACGCAGCTCGACTATCCACTCCTGACCCTGGTCAACGAGGAGCGGGTCCTCCACTACCTGAAGGGCGGCACGTGGGGCGGGAAAGGGCCGCTGGTCCTGCTGCGCCCCCGCAAGCCCGGCGAACAGCAGCTGCCATTCCCGTTCGGGCTGGCGTGGCCGTCCAGCCCCAACGGGGGTCTCGACCGGCTGCTCCGCCAGCTGCGGGACAACCGGAACGCCGTCTTGGAGGAGAGTGAGCACGTTTTGGAGCGGAACTGCTACGTGGTCTCCTTCACCGCCATTCCCCCCGGCGGCCGGCAGGAAGAGCAGATTCGGATGTGGATCGATCAGCAGACGTTCCTGCCCCTGCGCATTACCCGGCACCGCGATGCGGAGAACCACCTCGAATTCACCACCGAGCAGGTGCAAGTGAACAACGATTTGCTGCCCTCTCACACATTCGAATTTCAGCCCCCGCCGGGCGCCACGGTTATTCACGGTGACGTGGATCCGCACGTCTTCGGTCTCCGCCCCCGGCGGACGCCCGAATACGACTACGCGCCCCTCTCCACGGCGCGCATTCTAGCGCAGGAACTCTCGGAGACAGTGCCATTCACGCCGCTGCTGCCGCAATACCTTCCAGAGGGCTACCGGCTGGTGCGGGTAAACCGTATCACCGGCCACTCCCTGACTGCCTACTGGATCCACGACCAGCCTGGCGGCGCCAGTCGAGTGATCAAGCTGGTGCTGCAACGTGCTTCGGATCCCGACCCGCTGGAAGTGGAGCGTGGGGAGCAAGTCCAGCTCGGCGATAAGCAGCACCGATTGTGGGGCCGTATGGCCTCAGGGGACCAACCGTTCCCGTATCACTATGTCAGCTGGCGGGACGGAGGCACGCTGGCCTCTCTGTTCGCTGCGGATCTATCCAGGGCGGAAGCGCTCCGGATCGCGCGCTCGGTGAGGCCGATCCCGCCGGAGGTGGGCACGAGCGGCGAGCCCAGTGCCGCCACGGGTGCGGATGGAGGGATGGCGCCGGCCACGACGCCTTCAGAACTCAACTCGCCCCCGCCCCTCCCACTGGTCGCCCCGCCGATGCTGGCCCAACCGCAGGTGGTAGAACCGCCGATGCTGCCGGAAATGCTGCAGGAAGCCGATCATGACCCAGACCGTCCCTCAAGGTAACGCCGCGTCCGGCTATACGGTCGCCATCCTTACCGTGAGCGACGGGGTATCCCGCGGCGAGCGTGAGGATCAGAGCGGTGCGACGATCCAGGCGATGCTCCCTGTCCATGCACAAGTAGTGGACCGGCGCGTGGTTCCGGATGAGCGACCGGCGATCGAGGCAGTGCTGCGGGAGTGGTCCGGGCGGGGAATCGATTTTGTGGTCACCACCGGCGGAACGGGCCTGGGTCCCCGTGACGTAACCCCCGAAGCCACGCGCGCCGTGCTGGATCGGGAGGTGGCAGGAATGGCCGAGGCGATGCGCGCCGCCGGCCTGGCCAAGACACCCCTGGCCATGCTCTCGCGGGCCGTGGTCGGGGCCCGCGGCCGGACGCTCATTGTGAACCTACCCGGCAGCCCGAAGGGCGTCCGGGAGGGCCTGGAAGTAATCCTGCCCGTGGTCGAGCACGCCATCCACATGATGCATGGCGGCGGGCACTAATCTGGCGTTCGGGATGCCACAGCCCACCGCAGAACAACGCCTGCACGCCGTGGTGCGCGGCCGCGTGCAGGGGGTGGGGTTCCGCGCCTACGTGCGTGCTCGTGGGGCGGCCCTGGGTCTGTGTGGCTGGGTGCGAAACACGCCCGAGGGACACGTCGAGGTAGTGGGGGAGGGGCCCCCTGGAGCCCTTCGGGATCTGCTCGTCGCCCTGCGCACCGGTCCCCCCGCCGCCATCGTGACGGATGTCGAGGTGGATTGGGACCCGCCGCGCGGGGAACCGTCCGGCTTTCGCGTTCGCTTCTGATCCTGCTCCCTCTTCGCTCCGCATCCGCCGCGGGCTGTTTTCGGTCCCGACACCTCGGTAACGCTGAGTATGGGAGTCATCCAGGCGAAGCCGCAACCATAAGGGAGCGGCCTGGTGATGGCGCGCGGAGGGCAGCCAGTCGTCGGCTCCCCCGTGCGCAGAGAGGGGAAGGCGATGGACCGGACGCTGGTGGCAGGCATCTTCGCGCGGCGTGAGCAGGCCCGAGAGGGGATTGACCGTCTGCTGGCCGTAGGCGTCAGGCCGGATCAGATCAGCATTCTGACGACAGACCCGCGCGAGGCGGGTCACTACGCCGAAGAAGTGGGCACTCGGGTCATCCGCGGTGGGCTGGCGGGCACGGCGATCGGCAGCATCGCGGGCGGCCTGTTGGGGTGGGCGGCAGCGGGCCTAGTGGTGCCGGGGATCGGCCTGGTGATCGCCGTAGGGCCGCTGGGGGCGGCACTGCTAGCCGCGGCGGCCGCCGGAAGCGTGGGCGGCTTCATCGGTGTGCTCCTCGGCCTGGGGCTGCCGCACAGCGCGGCGCAGGAATTCGAGCGCGAGCTGGGGGCGGGACGAACGGTGGTGCTGGTGCAACCCGATGTAGAGCCGGTGCCGGCCGAGACGGCGCGCATTGAGGCAGCGCTGTACGGGGCCGGCGCAGTGGGCGTGCGCCGTGTCGTGCGCAGCGAGCCAGTAGCGGAGCAGCGCGAGCCCGCAGCGCCGGAGAGCCGCCCCCCCGAAGTGGATGGCATCGGGGTGCCGTTTGCCCAGCCCGAGGCGTCGGGGCCCGGTCACAGTCGGGGAACCGGCCGGAGGCCCCGTTCTGCCGACTAACCAATACGCTACAACTTGTATTGCTCTTCTCTCCCGCGCGTGCCGGCAGCTCGGGAGGCACGTCTCCTTGCGGGCGCGCCTCGCTTGCTCTCCTAGCATCCGTCCGCCGGGAGCGGTTGCGGCTGCGTCAGGCCGCCCAACCTGGGTAACCTGTAAGGAGGGGCGAGAAGGAGGCGTGCTCGCCGTAGCGGAATCTCACTGTCGGCGTTCCTGTTGCCGGGTGGTCCCTTCCGTGTCCGGGGTCACATAATTCCAACGCCCGATCGGGGGGACGTCGGGGCCGCTGGGGACATCGGTCTTCTCTCTCGTTCCGCCCCCTTTACGCCGCGTCTTCGGCGCCGTTTCGTTTCTGAAAGGAGATGCGTGTGCCGCCGTCTGGTCTCGAAGGAGTGGTGGCCGGTCGCACAGGAATCTGCACCGTCGATGGGGCCGCGGGCCGTCTGGTTTACCGCGGCATCGCGATCCAGGAGCTGGCTGCCCAATCCCACTTCGAAGAGGTCGTCTACCTGCTGTGGTACGGGGAGCTGCCCACGCGCTCCCAGCTGGAGAACCTGAAGCAGCAGCTGGCGGCGGAGCGCGCGCTGCCTCCCGGCGTGGAGGCGATGCTGCGCGGTTTCCCGCGCACCGCGCGCCCGATGGACGTTCTGCGCACCGCCGTCTCCGCACTGGGCATCTGGGACCCGGACACGGGGGACAATTCGCCTGCGGCGAATGAGCGGAAGGCGGTGCGGCTGACAGCACGGATACCCACCCTCATCGCCGCCTTCCACGCCCTGCGCCGTGGGCGTCCGCCGGTGGCGCCGCGCACGGACCTGAGCCTGGCCGCCCACTGTCTCTATCTGCTGCACGGCGAGGAGCCCACCCCTACCGCCGCGCGGAGTTTCGACATCGCCCTCATTCTGCATGCCGATCACGAATTCAACGCCTCCACCTTCGCGGCCCGCGTGACCGTCGGTACGCTCTCCGATATGTACGCCGCGATCACGTCCGGAATCGGCGCGCTCGCGGGGCCGTTGCACGGCGGCGCCAACGAGGGCGTGATGCGGATGTTGCAGGAGATCCGCAGCGTGTCCGAAGTGGAAGCCTACATCAAAGAGAAGCTCGCCCGGCGCGAGAAGATCATGGGGTTTGGGCACCGCGTCTACAAGACCACCGATCCGCGCGCCGCGGCTCTCAAGGAGATGGCCCGCAGCCTCACCGTGGAGGCGGGGCAGACACGCCTCTACGAGATCTCCGAGCGAATCGAGCGCGTAATGTGGGAGGAGAAGCAGCTGCACGCCAATGTGGACTTCTACTCCGCGACCGTCTATCACGTGCTCGGCATCCCAATTGACCTGTTTACGCCTGTGTTCGCCATCAGCCGCATCTCGGGGTGGACGGCCCACGTGATGGAGCAGCTGGCGGACAACCGCCTGATCCGGCCGCGGGCGGAATACGTCGGGCCGGATAACGTGCCTTACGTCCCGATTGAACAACGGGGCTAAGCAAACCGACGCCGGAACACAGCTTGATCTCTTGCTCTTACTCGATTGTTCGCTATCAGGTGCGCGGGTGTGAGCAGGAGTAAGACGCTAAACGCAGGATGGAACAGTATGAGCGATCTCAAGTTTGCACAACTCTCCGAACCTACCCGCGGCGAGCCGATTACTATGGGGGCCGACGGCCTCCTGCGCGTGCCGGACGAGCCGATCATCCCATTCATCGAGGGGGACGGAACGGGACCAGATATCTGGCGCGCCGCGAGCCGGGTGCTCGACGCGGCGGTGGAAAAGGCCTACGGTGGCCGTCGCCGGATTGCCTGGTTCGAAGTCTTCGCGGGTGAGAAGGCGTTCAACCGATTCAACAACTGGCTGCCGGACGACACGGTAACCGCCTTCCGCCGCTTCCTGGTGGGCATCAAGGGCCCCCTCACCACGCCGGTGGGCGGCGGCATCCGCTCCCTGAACGTCGCCTTGCGGCAGATCCTCGATCTCTACGTCTGCCTGCGGCCGATACGCTACTTCCCCGGCGTCCCCTCCCCGGTGAAGCGGCCGCATCTGGTAAACATGGTGATCTTCCGGGAGAACACGGAGGATATCTACGCGGGCATCGAATGGGAGGCAGGCAGTCCGGAGGCGCGCAAGGTCGTTGACTGGCTGCGGACGGAGATGGAGGTTCGCAAGATCCGCTTCCCAGAGATGTGCGGCATCGGCATCAAGCCAGTCAGCGAGGAAGGCAGCAAGCGGCTGATCCGCGCCGCGCTGGATTGGGCGCTGGCCAATCACCGGAAGAGCGTTACCCTGGTGCATAAAGGCAACATTATGAAGTTCACCGAAGGCGCCTTCCGCGATTGGGGCTACCAGCTCGTCCGCGAGGAGTACGCCGAGCGCGCGGTGGGCTGGGATGATTGCGGCGGCAACCCGGGGGACAAACTCCTGGTGAGGGACACGATCGCGGATATCTTCCTGCAACAGGCCCTCACGCGGGCGAACGAGTTCGACGTGATCGCCACCCTTAACCTGAATGGTGACTACGCCAGCGACGCCCTCGCGGCGCAGGTGGGCGGCATTGGCATCGCCCCCGGGGGTAATATCAACTCTATTACCGGCCACGCCATCTTCGAGGCGACCCACGGCACCGCCCCGCGCTATGCCAACCAGGATAAGGTGAACCCGGGCTCTATGATCCTCTCCGGGGAGATGATGTTCCGCCACCTGGGGTGGAACGAGGCGGCGGATCTGATCATCAAAGGGGTGGAGGGAGCTATCGCCGCGCGCACGGTGACTTACGACTTCCACCGCCTCATCCTGGCGGAGGGCGGCCAGGCCACGCTCCTCAAGTGCTCCGAGTTCGGGGAGGCGATCATCCGGCACATGTCATAGCGGTGCCCCGTTTGCTATGCACCCGCAGCCTTCCGGCACCATCAACCCACGATCGTGCCGGAGGGCTTCTTTATGCTCGGAGAGAAACACCCTGATGAGTCCACAGGCGCGTGCAGGGGCAGGGACGCCCGGCGTGCCTCGCTCTGGGAGCAGGAGCGGCGATTGTGCCATTCACCTCGGGCTTCGATCCAGCGAGGCTAGCGGATCACTTTGCGAAACACAGTGGGGACTTCGGCGCCAAGACAGCAGCGGAGTATGAGGCCATGGCCGACGCGTTCCTCGGAGGGCCTCTGCCTACCGATGCCATCCAAGCCACGCGAGTGGGTGGTGGGGATCTCGTACGGTATAATCCCGTAACTAACGAGTTTGGAGTCCTGGCCAAGTCGGGAGTGATCCGCTCCTACTTCAAGCCCGATCCAAAGGTACACGGCCTGCCCTCCAATCCCGATTACTTCCATGCGGAGTGCAAGAAATGACCTACGTCTGTCCCGTGTGCGGTTACAACCGGCTGCATGAGGCTCCCACGGACCACGCCATCTGTCCCAGCTGCGGGACTCAGTTCGGCTATGATGATTGCACAGCCAGCCACGAGGAGCTGCGGGACAGGTGGGTGGCCAACGGTGCCCGGTGGTGGAGCCCGAACACTCCACCGCCGCCCGGTTGGTCCGCGTTTGAGCAGCTAAAGCGGGCGGGGTTCGTGCGAGCAGCCGAGCAACTTCAGGACAAGACCGTTGAGGTACAATTGCCGCTGGGGGGGGGCCTTATCCCTTCCCAACGCCAATCTGCGGCTGTCATCCTTCAGGGGTCCTGGGTGGGCGCGAACAGCTGGTCCTCATCAGGCAATGCTCAAGTCCAGGTAGCTACGTAAGGGGTTCATCATGCCTCGGCTTCTCGTATTTATAGGATGCTCACGTGTCATCATCGACAAAGATGACAACATGGTCTCCATAGTTGAACTCTTGGACTCCATAACTGCGCGCCGGCCGGACGGGCCCCTGCCAGCCGATGCTGTCTCACCTGTGCCATGGACAATGCTTGCGGAGTGGTTACGGTCGCCGGAGGACGAGGGGAAGACGTTCGAGCAGCGCACACAAGTCGTGATGCCAGACGGAACGGAGAAGGGCGAGGCGACGATCCGGTTCAGCATGACAGCGCGACGCCACCGGAACAAAACGAACGTTAACGGCTTCCCGATGGGCCAAGAGGGCGAGTACATACTTCGGCTTTCCTTACGCGAGGTCGCAGAGGGTGCGTGCTGGCAGGTTGTGGCGGAATACCCAGTTCTGGTGAGCCACGCAGACATGGCCGGAGCATGAGCCGGCTCGGCACGTGCCGCAGATCCGGGGGAGCCAGGACTCCAGCTCGGGCGCTTTACCGCCGTGAACCACCATCTGGAAGGAACCCGGAGCCCCCGTTAGATCCCCAAGGCGCCGCCGGAGCGGACGCTCTCTTACGGGAAGAAGGCATCCGCGGCGGCTGATGGCGAACGCCCGGAGGCCCGTGAGGGCGGCAGTAAGAAGGCGGCACCCCGTAGCGCCCGCCTTCTGATCCCGAATGCTTTCGGGACTGGAAAGCCGGCGCTACTCCCGGGCGCCGGCCGGGTCGTTCTCGTGCCTCGGTGGCCCCGACGCAGCCGGGGGGCAACTGCCCCGGAGGAACAGGAACCGGTGGGAGTGTGGGAGGGCTCACCCCCATGCCTCCGCACACCCACACTCCCATACGACCCGGAGAGGAAGCGATCACGCGCTTCCGGTTAACCCCCTCAATGCCCGACGGGGCGCGCAGGCGCCGCCGTCTCCGGGCTAGGGGAGCTCTTCAGCAGCTTGATGTGAATGTTGCGGAACTGGATCGGGCCGTGATTGCCCTGCAGGAGAATAGGGCCGGATTCATCCACCTCGTCGTCCAGCCCACCGGGGGTCGGCCCGGTGAGTTCCCGGTCCGCGATAATCGTCTTGCCGTTGAGCACCACCGTGACCCGCTTCCCCGCCAGCTTTACGTCCACGCTCTGCCACTGGCCGGCGGGTTTACTGGCGTTCTCCTGGGCGGTTATCAGCGAGTAAACCGAGCCATTTCCCCCGGGCGAGGGCGGCCGGCCAAAATCATCCAGGATTTGGATCTCGTACCGACCGCGGAGGTAGAGGCCGCTGTTGCCGTCGCTCGGCACGTTGAACTCATAGTGCAGTTCAAAGTCTTTGAACTTCTCCTCCGTATAGAGATCCGAGCTGGGAGGCGTGTTAATGAGCACGCCGTTCTCCACCTTCCAGCCGTTTCGCTCGCCGTGCAGCCGCCAGCCGGTGAGGTCCTTCCCGATCAAGTTCTTCACTTTCGGCGCCGCCGGTGAAGGATTTGCCAGCGCGCCCAGGGCAACGCCCGTGGCGGCCAGCAGTAGAGCTAGTCGCATGTCCTGTTCTTCCTCCTGATCGCCGCGCGCGTCCGCACCTGCGCCGGACGCCACACCGTGATAACAGTTTATCGGCGGCTTCGCTTCCGCCTGCCCGAACAGCTCAAACAGGAGCGCGTGGTGGGAGCGCCACGCGTGGGAAACGCTCACCACCCTCTGCTCGGGGAACGGTATCCAGCGCCCGCGCCGGGGAGGGGAACGGCGTCGGTTCGGTGCGGAACGCCTATCGGCTTTCTTACTGCGGCAAGACCACGATGTTCCGGAGCCCCGTGTCCGGGGGATTGGCCTGCCACCGCCAGTTGTGCCAGTTGCGTGTAAAGGAAATCTCCTGGCGGAAGTCAAGGGAGACTTCACCGACAGCCGCCACCTCCTCCAGGGGGGCCACCCCCGGCGCGATCGCATTGTTCCGGTTGCGGATCTTCCGGCGGGCGGTGGGCGCTCTCAATGTAAGCGTGCGGCCGTCGGGCGAAAGGCGCATCCCGTAGCGGCTGGAATAGCCCTCCAGCATGGTTCCTGTTGGTCCCCGGCCATAGGTGATTGCCAGGGAAGTACCATCGGGCAGCTGCCGCACTTCCTGCTTTGGCTCCCCTTGCGGAGGCGTGAGGTAAGCAGGCCCTGGATCGAGTGACACCAGCCACTGACCGTTGTCAGCGTAGGCATCGAGGTAGCAACTTGCCGGCAGGCCTGGTGCGCCCTCACGAATAAGGTTCGGTATTTGCGCCGGGAGGGCGCTCTTGAGCTGCAGTTCCAGGAACCCACCGGCCGGTTCGTACTCGCCGACATAGGTCACACTCGCCAGGGTGACGCCCTGCGGCAGGAAGACCCCTTGCGGACGCAAGACCACGCCGTTGTAGAGGCTGACACGCGTGCCCTCGAAGCGCAGCAGCTTGATGTTGGCTCCGGCGGCGGGCCGCGGTTGATCCGCCCACCCCCAGACCCCCTGGAGGGCCTGCATGGCCGCCGCCGAGCGGCGGTTACCGATCAAACTCCAGCCTCCCACCACGATCACCACAGCCAGCACCACTCCTACCGTGAGCCGGATGTGTTCCTGCAGGATCCGCCGGGCCCGGGCAATCGCGGCGCGGGGCAGGTTCTCGACAAACAGGCCGCACCTGGGACAGGAGATGTCATCCGGGTGCAGCGGCCGTTCGCAACGGCGACAGAACAGCGGCTCACTCATCGAAACCCTCCACCGGGGATGGGATCGCACCTTCGGACGGCTCCAGAAGAGCACCCGGCGCCCTGCCCGGCCCGCCGGTCGCTCTTCGGGGAACAGGTCCCGCGCAGCGGACGCGTCCCATCGCGGGTAATGTTCCCTTGTTGACGTTCCCCCCTCGCCCGGGAAGCGCTGCCAAAGGAGGCTCCGGACGGCGACGCCCGTGCGCGGGGCCACTCCCGGGCTACGCCAGAGCGGGCCCGCCAGCGCCACAAGGCCCGCCAGCGCCTGACGTTGGGGGCCACGGCAAACTCCCGCCATCCTCTCTTTAACCGGTAACTGCTAGTTCCTTCCCGATCAGGGCGACTCTTCCCTCCCACCCGGCGGCCGCTCCCTCTCTGCGCTCGCGCTGCCGCCGCT
>JACQGL010000244.1 GCA_016199525.1 Armatimonadota bacterium | reverse complement strand
GGATAGCGAAGAGGACGAGCGGCTGCAGGCTGCGGCGGCGCTTGTGAAGATCGGCAAGCCCGCCGTGCCCGCCCTGTGCGCGGCGCTGCAGGATAGGGATGAGGACGTGCGGCGGGAGGCAGCGGCGGCGCTGGTGAAGATCGGCAAGCCCGCCGTGCCCGCCCTGTGCGTGGCGTTGAAGGATGAGAGTAGGGACGTGCGGCAGAAGGCGGCGGCGGCGCTGGGCGAAATTGCGAAGCGGGACCCGGTCCTCGCTCTGCGCGCCGCCCTGCCGCGGCTGCGCCAGTTGGTAGGGTCACCGTCAGCCAGCGGCGACATCTACCGTACCTACCGTACCGCGCTTCAGTGCATCGAGGAGGCAACCGCTTCTCTGAAAGACCTGCCGCTGCCCGCAGGCGCGCCCGCGCCCTCCGCGGAGAACCTGCCCCTGCCCGCCGGGGCGCCGGCGCTCGATCCGAGCACGCTCCCTATCCCAGCCAGCGGGGACCCGGCGGCAGCCGAGGGCACCGCCGGGTTGACACCGAGTTCGCGCAGGGGTAGAGTGATGCGGATCCTGCGCCAGCTGTGGCAGCGGATGCGCTGGACCTGATATGGACCTGGACGCCCTGCGGCCGGAACTCGAACGCCTCTTCCAGGCACACCCCGTGCGGCTGGCTTACCTCTTCGGTTCGCACGCCGCCGGCCGTGCGCACGCCGACAGCGACGTGGACGTGGCCGTGCTGCTCGATGAGCACCTGACCGCCGACGAGCGCTTTGCCCAGCGGCTGGAGCTGATCGGCGAACTCATGCGCGTGTTCCGCACCGAGGACGTGGACGTGGTGATCCTCAACGAGGCGCCGCCAGCGCTCGCGTACGAGGTCCTGCGCGGCGGCCGGGTGCTCTTTCGCCGTGATGAGCAGGCGCGCATCGAGTATGCAGCGCGCACGCTCCGCGAGTACTGGGACACCGCGCCTCTACGGCGCATCCGGGCGGAGGCGCTGGAGAGACGGGTCAGATCCGGGCAGTTCGGCCAACCTGCGGTCACCAAGCACCCTGGCTAACGTGGCACTCACCCACAACCCCATCCGGGAGAGACTGGAGCTGCTGGACAGTTACGTGCAGCACCTGCAGGGCTATCGCCAGCGCACACTGGATGAGGTGCGGAGCGATGTGGGGTTAGCCTGGGCCATCGAGCACGGGTTGCAGCTATCCATCCAGTGCGTCATCGACATCTGCAGCTACCTGGTCGCCGAGATGGGACTGGGTGCACCGGCCACGTCTCCAGAGGCCATTGAACTCCTGCGGGATGCGGGCGTGTTCCCCGCTGACTTTGCCCGAACGCTGGTGCAGCTGGTGCGCTTCCGCAATGTCCTCGTGCACGTCTACGCACGTGTTGACGTAGACCGCATCTACGCGCACCTGCAGTCGGGCCTGGATGACTTCGGACAGCTTGCAGGGTACATCGTGACGCTCCTCGATCGGCAGCCGCCACCGCCTCTCTGAAAGACCGGCCGCTGCCCGCAGGCGCGCCCGCGCCCGCCGCACCCCCGGCACCGGATGTGGGGGCGTGGCCCATCCCTGCCCGCGGGACAACCGAAGCGGCATCCGGGATGCCGACCAGCCCATTGACACCGCTGCCGGGGCCGGGTAGAGTGAAGCCATGGCTCCAATCGCTCTGGAGTCGCCGGCGTGGGAAATGCGCATGACCTCAATCTGGGATGCTCCACCGCTCATCACCTGTGCCCGCTTCCGTGTGGATGGCCAGCTGGTACTGGACCTGGTGCTGGGTGCTGGTACGATCGTGATCCCCGAGGAGGTCCGGCAGGAGACCGTGGATGCCGGCCTGGCAGGCGGCTATCCCGATGCCGTGGCGATCCGGGAGCGTGTGGCTGCAGGTGGCGTGGTGGTCCGCCGAACGAGCCGGCTGGCGGAGCCGTTGGAGCAGGTGCTGGACGCCTATCGCCTCCATGAGGGAGACAAGGCAGTGGTTCGCCTCTCGCTGCAGGCGCCCGATGCGGACGCCGTCGTCACTGATGATCGTCTGCTGTTCGCCGTGCTTCACCGCTGTGGATGTAGAGCACTGTTCCTGCCCGATCTGGTGGAAGCGGTTGTAGCGCAGGGGGCGTTCGGTGCCGGTACAGGCGGGCGGATCCTGCGGGCCATCCGCCCACGTCTCCCGGCGGGCTTTGTGGAACACTCCTTGCGTCGACTGGAGGGGGTCATCTAGATGGCAGTCACCGTGGAAACAGTCCTGGACGAACACATCGCCCGGTATGTCGACCACCTCAGGCAGCAACGCCACGCCGCTGACACCGACGTCGTGCGAGAACTCATAGAGGGCGGTTACGACCAGGTAGTGCGGCAGCTCCACGCCCGCTGCCAGCGGGGGGAGATAACCCTTCGCAGCATGGCCGCCGAACTGGGGCTCTCGCTCCGGGAGCTCTACGCCCTGCTGGAACAGAAAGATCTGCCGGTTTAGGCTCTGCCCGCCACGCCCCCGGCACCGGACGTGGGGGCGCTGCCCATCCCTGCCGGGGTGGGGGAAGGGACGGCGGCCGGGCGCGGGAACGAGTCCCGAAAGCTTTCGGGGCCGGCCGGCTCGTCCGCTGGTGGCGGCGGTGACCGGAGACCCGGCCACCCACAGGCGCAGGCAGGCCGTGCGCGGCGCTACGGCACGTCCACCAGGTAGCCGGCGATGCTTACCACCCCGTCCGCCGCTCCAGCGTCGTCATCGCGCCCGAAGAACACCCCAACGCTCGTACCGGGATCGGCCCGCACCTCCAGATCCTCGGAGGCGACGAAAACGTTCTTCGCCCCGGCGCCACTCGACTGGAACTGGGCCGGCAGGAAATGGGCCGCGCCGACTGTGCCCGAGATAATTGTAACCTCCCAGAGTGGTCGCTGGCCTGCGGGGAGCTCGAAGGCAGCCGATATGTGGGTGATGATCAGCCGCTTGCCCGCCGGAACCGCGAAGGCCTCCGTCGCTTCGCTGAACGTGCCAACCGGCAGTAGGAACGCTTTCGCAGACTGGAATGGCTCCCGGGCGAGCTCCTCCACGTTAAGCACCACCACGGGGCTGGCCGCCGAACTGCCGATGGTCACCGGGACTGGTGATGAGGGAGGATTGACGACGAGCACCTGGTGTCCCGGCGGCACGCCCCCGGGTGGGTCGGCGAAGGCGAACGCGGCGCCCAGCAGGACCAGACTCAGGGCGTACGGCATGAAGCGCTTGTACGATCGCATTGGGGATCTCCTTGGGGCGGGAGGATCTGCTTGCCGCGCAAACGCGCGGAGGCTTTGGTACATGTCATAACTACCCCGGGGCGCCTACCGGTCAAACGCGGGAGCGCACGGGCGCCTGTTCACCGATTGGCCCCTCTCCGTCTCGGAGGGAAGAATGTGGCATCCTGGGTGCGTCGGGGGCAGGAGGCGCTCGGATGCCGTGCGGTCTGGGCGCTGGCGGCGTGGCTGAAGCGGCTGCTCGTACGGGCGCACGGGCGAGAGGCCGAGGTGAGGAGATGGAACAGGACGACCGGCTTATCGCCCGCCTGAAGGACCAGGATGCAGGGGTCCGCCGGCAGGCGGCCGAGTCCCTGGCAGATCTGGGCGCGTCCGGCGTCCCCACCCTGTGCGAAGCGCTGTGCAACCGCAAGGGCGAGGTCCGAGTGGCGGCCGGCGGAGGCGCGGCGCATGCTCACGGCCGCACGGCCACTTTCAGCGGACCGTCGCCGCGGGCCAGCCGGGGCAGCAGGTCGGGGAGCTCATCCAAAGCCGTGCGCTCCTGAATCAGGACCGCCGCAGGCACTCGCCCCTCCGCCAGCAGCCGCAATGCCTCCCGGATGGTGCGGGGCGTGTGGTGGAAGGACCCCAGGAGCGTCAGCGCGTCGTAGTGCAGGCGGCCGGTATCCACGGTCACCGTGGTTCCCGCGGGGCAGCCGCCAAACAGGTTGACGGTGCCGCCCGGGCGCGCCAGGGCGATGGCCTGCTCCCACACCCGCGGCTGCCCCACGGCCTCAATCACCCGGTCCGCCCCCCGGCCGCCGGTCCGCGCCTGAACCCACTCTCTCGGGTCCACACCGCTGCCTACATCCAGGGCTTCCACCGCGCCCATTGCCCGCGCCGCTTGCAGTCGTGCCGCGCGCCGGCCCAGCACCAGCACGCGCGCCCCCACCAGAACGGCGCCGCGCGCCAGCAGCAGCCCCAGGGGACCCGCGCCCAGGATCGCCACCGTCTCGCCCGTGCGGACGCCAGTCTCCGCCACGCCGTGTACGGCGCAGGCCAGCGGCTCTACCAGCGCGGCGGCCTCAAACGACAGCGTCTCCGGCACGCGCAGCAGGTTCCGGCGCACAATGCGCTCCGGCACAGTGATGTACTCAGCGTAGGCGCCGTTCAGAAACAGCAGGTCTTCGCACAGTTCTTCCCGGCCCGCATCGCAATAGAAGCACTGGCCGCACGGCGCCGAGTTAGCGGCTACCACCCGGTCCCCGGGTTGCCAACCCGCCACGTCCGCGCCGATGGCGTCGATCACGCCCGCGAATTCGTGCCCGAAGATGGCGGGCGGGACGATCATTCGCGCGTGATAGCCGCGCCGGAAAACCTTTAGATCCGTCCCACAGGTTAACGCTGCCTGAATCCGGACACGGATTTCGCCGCGACCTACGGGCGGAACCGGGACGTGTTCCAGCCGCGCATCTTCCTGGCCGTGGAGGACGACAGCGCGCATCTCCTGGCTCACGGCTGTACCACCACCTTGAGAGAGTCGGAGCGGGGATGGGTGGCCACCTGAATCGCCGCGGCGATTTCGTCCAGCGGGTAGCGGTGCGTCACCAGCGGCGCCGTGCGTACGCGCCGCGAAAACAGCAGATCGGCAGCCAGCGGTTGGAGATTGACGTCGGCGCTATAGGATCCGAGCAGGCACTTCTCCCGGGCGCAGATCTGGCCGGCATCCAGCGTCAGGGCGTCACCCATCCGCGTCTGGGCGAAGAGCAACACGCGTCCACCCGGCCGCACCGCTCGCAGCGCTTCCTCGACCACCGCGGTGCTGGGCGCTGCCACCACCGCCAGATCCGCGCCGCGGCCCTCGGTGGTGTCCTGGCAGAGGGAAGGCACGTCCACTGCGCGCGGATCGACCGCCACCGCGCCGAGCGCGCTGGTCACCTCGCGGCGGAAGGGGAGAAGGTCGCTGCCCACTACGGCCAACCCCCGCTCCTTCAGTACCTGGGTGAACAGCAGTCCGATTGGCCCCTGCCCGATGACCAGGGCGAGTTCTCCGGCCTGCGCGCGCGCGACCTGGGCGCCCTTGAGTACGGTGTTCAGAGGTTCCAGGAAGCTGGCCTCCGCGAAAGAAACATCGTCTGGAATGCGCACGATCCCGCGACGCACAAAGGGCATCACGCGCACGTACTCCGCGAATCCGCCGCCCGCTGGCTCGAACCCGGCGGTGGTGCCGGTCTGCCGGTAAACGGGACAGCTGGCGTAGAGCCCGCGATGGCAGTAGAAGCAATCCCCGCACGGGATATGGTGCTGCACTACCACGCGGTCCCCCACGTGCCATTCCGCCTCGCCAGGCGAGACGGCGGCAATCGTGCCGGCGATTTCGTGCCCGAACACGCGGGGCGGGCCCACCAGGCCGAAGTGGATCTTCTTCAGGTCCGTACCGCACACACCGCAGGTGTGCACGCGCACCAGAACCTCACCCGGGCCGATTTCCGGCACCGGCAGTGCTTCCACCTGCAGATAGTCCACCCCGCGATAGACAGCCGCCTTCATCATCCTTCACGCCCTATTGGCTGGCGTAGGTCCGCCTGTTCGGAACGCTACCGCAGGCCTGATAGCAGCAAGGAGCGGACCAACCACTGGGCGATCTCGATCGCCACCAGGGCGAGGATGGGAGAAATGTCGATCGAGCCGAGGTTCACGCCCCCCCGGCGGAGCAGATTGCGGAACGGCCGCAGGATAGCCCGCGACGTATCGTCGATCCACAGCGCCCACCGGGAGTAGACCCAGCCGGGCGGCCGTCGAACGGCGAAGTGGATCCAGGAAAGGATCACTCCGGCGAGGATCAATACCCGGAGCGCCCAAAAGGCGAGATTGACGAGCTGGATAAGGCTGGACATAGGATCAGACACCGTGACGAGAGCGCCACGCGCTCCAGGCTATTATACCGGACCCTGGCGGCAACGCCCGCGCTTCTCGTCGCGGCACGGGACGGTTACTGAAGGCCGCAGGCCAGGCGGAGCCAGTCGGTGTGAAAGACGCCCTCCCGATCGATCCGCTGGTACTCGTGCGCGCCGAAGTAATCGCGCTGGGCCTGGGTGAGGTTGGTGGGCAGCCGCGCGGTGCGGTACATATCGTAATAGGCCAGCGATGCCCCGAATGCGAGGGTGGGGATGCCGTTGCGCGCCGCAGTGGCCACCACCGCTCGCCAGTCATCCTGGCGTGCATGGAGGGCGTCACGGAACTCCTCGTCCAGGAGGAGATTGGGCAGATCAGGGCGGCGCTGGTAGGCGCGGCGGATGTGATCCAGCAGTCGCGCGCGGATAATACAGCCGCCCTTCCAGATGCGGGCAATTTCCGCCAGCTCCAGGCTGTAGCCGTACTCCGCGCTGGCCTTCGCCAGCAGCGCCATGCCCTGCGCGTAGGCGCAGATCTTCGCGGCGTACAATGCTCCTTCTACCTGATCGATGAACCGGTTCACGTCCGCCGGAGGCTGGGGCGCAGGACCGCAGAGCGTCTCGCTCGCCGCCACGCGCTCGCGCTTGTAAGAAGAGAGCAGACGCGCCTCCACGGCGGCGTTGATGGTGGGGAGGGCGGCGCCCAGGTCGAGGGCGTTCTGGCTGGTCCACTTGCCCGTGCCCTTCTGCCCCGCGGTATCCAGGATGAGTTCCACCAGCGGCTGGCCGGTATCCGGATCGCGCACCGTGAAGATGTCCGCAGCGATCTCGATGAGATAGGACTGCAGCTCGCCCTGGTTCCAGCGGGCGAAGACCTCGTGCAGCCGGGGGGCATCCAGGCCGGCGAGCCGTTTCAGCAGGTCGTACGCCTCGGCGATGAGCTGCATGGCGCCGTACTCGATCCCGTTGTGGACCATTTTCACGTAATGGCCTGCGCCCCCGGGGCCGATGTAAGTCACACAGGGACCTTCGTCCGTCTGGGCGGCGATGCGGGTAAGGATCGGCATCAGCGTCTCGACGGCATCCCGAGGGCCGCCGGGCATCAGGGAGGGGCCGTGGCGTGCGCCTGCCTCTCCCCCGCTCACCCCCATGCCGACGTAGCGAATCCCATCCGGCGCCAGCGCCAGCGCCCGGCGCTCCGTGTCCTGGAACCAGGAGTTACCTGCATCCACCAGGATATCCCCGGGCTCCAGCAGAGGGCGGAACTGCCCGATGACAGCGTCCACTGCGGGGCCCGCCTGCACCAGCAGCAGGATCTGCCGCGGCCGCTCCAGGCTGGCGATCAGCTCCTCGGGGCTATGGCAGCCGATGAGCCGCTTCCCCGGGTTCCGGGCGAGGAAGTCGTCCACCTTGGAGGTGGTGCGGTTGAACACCGCGACCGGGAACCCCTTGTCCTCGATGTTGAGGATCAGGTTCTCGCCCATCACGCCGAGGCCTATCAGGCCGATTACTGCCTGGTTCATCGTTCCCCTTCATGTGTCAGGTGATTCGACACGACCCCGAATGGTTTCCAGACGCCGCCTTGCTCAGCGCACTCTTACCCTTATCTCGACAATGCCATACTTCGGTTTTCCCTACAATCTCTGGGCGGGAAGCACTCGGCTTGGGGCAGGCAGGGAAGTACACCGAGGGCGCCCGCAGCTCGAGAAATCGCTATTGTGTGTTCGGTCCTGGCGAACCTGACGCCACCGACTGGCCACCTGTCCTCACCGACCCGGCCAAGAGTGTAAGTTTACATATCAATACTACCATTGGGTTACTCATACTCTTACTTTCCTGATTTACTTGTTCAAGTAAGAGGGGTGAGCAAGCAGCCGGGCGGCCCCGAAAGGTTTCAGGGTCGGAGCCGATAAACGGTTACGCGCCGGCAGGCAGCTCTCCGGCGTGACCCCGAGGGTCAGCAGCACGTTTGCCACGCTGTCCCTCTTGTTTTACCTCCTATTTGTCATCTGTCCTGCACCCTGAGCCGAACTTCCGCGGGATGAAAACGTCTAGAGGGATAGGTCGGTGGTTGATGGGAGCATCGGCTCCCAGGAGGAAAGGTATGCGGCGAGTGTTCCCTATCCTGACGGTGCTCGTACTGGTGTCCGCCGGAGTGGCGGTGGCGCAGGGACCGGGGCCCGGGCCGAGGCCAGGGCCCGGGCGGCAGTTTATGGGGCGCACACGCGGCTCCGGGCTGTTTCTGCTCATGCATCCCACGGTCCAGGCGGAGCTGAAGCTGACGAACCAGCAGAAGAGCCAGCTGCAGACAATGATGCAGAACCAGCGGCAGGCGCAGATGGGTCTGCGGGACCTGCCCCCGGAGGAGCAGCGGGCAAAGTTCGAGCAGCTGCAGCAGGACGCGCAGAAACAGGTGGGCGCCCTCCTTACGGCGAGCCAGAAGAAGCGGCTGCGCCAGATTGAATGGCAGATGGCCGGAGCGGATGCTCTCCTTCAGGAGGAGGTGGCCGGGGAGCTCAAGCTGACCTCGGAGCAGCGCCAGAAGATCCAGGCGATCTTCCGGGATGGCTTCCAGGCTACGGCGGGGCTGCGTGGCCAGTTCCAGGATCCGAACCAGCGGCAGGCGGCGATGCAGAAGATGCAGGAGCTGCGCGAGCAAACCAGCAAGAAGGCGTTCGCGGTGTTGACCAATGCGCAGCTTAGCAAATGGAAGCAGATAATCGGCGCCCCGGTCAAGATCGAACCCCTCGGCAGGCCGTTCGGACGCCGGGGAACCCAAACCAGTGAGTGAGACGTCCTCCCAAACAAACGGACCAATCTCCACACGTCTGCCCGCGGCACACGCCTCCAGAGGAGCCGGAGGCGTGTGCCGTTCCGTAGCGAGTGCCCCTGCCCGGCTTTAGGCGGCGCGTATCGCGGGCGCCCGCCCGTTCCGGCACTCCCGCCGCTTCGCCCACGGCACGGATTCCCGCCCGCACCTCTCCCAGCGTCTTCGGATCGAGCGACAGCACGCGCGGCGGCGCCGGTGTTTGACATTCCCCAATGCACGAGCGGACCATACCAGACGCCGTGAAATGGGGCTTCCGCTCCGCCGTTACCACAGCCCTGCTTCGCAATGCTCATCAGGGCGGCACCGGCGATCTGATTCAAGGACCGCTCGCCGTGGGAACTCGGGATGTGGGGAGTGGGAGACAGAGAGAGTGGGAGGTCCCGAGTGCCTTCTCCGTGTTCCGCGTTCCAACGTGCTCTCTGGGACCTCCCCCGCACCTCTGGATTCGTCTACGCGCGGTGCTGCGCTTCCACGGCGTACTCCATCCAATCCCCCAGGCGCTGTCGTAGTCGTCGAAGGGCGCGGTTCTGGATCTGCGCAATGCGCTGCCGACTGCAGCCCGCGTCTCGCGCAATGCTGGCGACGGTCCGACCGCACAACAGGCTTTCTATCACCTGCTTATCTCGCGGGGGCAGCTCCGAGACCGCGTGGCGAACGGCTGTCGCGAACTGTGAGTGGCAGATCTGTTCGTCGAGCGGGGTATCGGGGTCTGGCAGCATATCGCCCAGGTAGTCCTCACCCGACTCCCCTACCGGTGTAGAGAGGCTGATGAACTCCAGACGATGGATCGAAGATCCACGGTGCAGGCGGCATACGTTGAGGAGCCAGTTATGGATGGCGGTGCCCGCGTAAGCGGCGAAGCCGCCGCGTCCGGGATCCCAGGACCGTGCCGCGTGGCAGAGCGCCAGACGTGCCTCGCTCCGCAGATCCTCCAGATCCAGGCCTAATGCCGGTGGCACACGGTAACGGCGCAGGAACCACCGCACACAGGATGAAGCCAGGCCTTCATACGCCGTGACCAGCCCTTCCCGATTCAGGGGCCCCACCGGGGCAGGCGAGCCCGGCTGCGGCGTGCGCCGCTTTCGTAACGGCACGGATGAGCGCCGCGTGGCGTCGCGCGGCTTACTTGGCCGCAAGGTTGAATCTGCCACGCGCGATGGGGGGCCGATCGGTCGGAGGGTGCCCAGGTTGGCGGCCATCGGCATAGCGCACTGCCGCGCAACCGATGATAGTAGTGTGTCAGGCATTGGCGTTACCCTTCGTTCGCTGGAGTGCTTTTCAGCCACAAGCCGCGGGAAGTGAGAGTGCATTTCCCGTCAACTGACTTGGTGCTCGGCGGTCATGCTTCGGGTACCTGGAGCCGCCGAGCGTGGTACGCTCGTCCACCGGGCGGCCATACCGCCACAACGGTTGCCAGGTTGGGGAGGGCCACCGGCTTGCCTTCTACGTGCTAGTATAGTGAGCACAGGTGTCACGGCGATGCAGGGCAGATGTCAGTTTCATGTCAACAAAGACCGACAGGTGCGAGGCATAGAGACTCCTACGTTCCTCGCCCGCCACTGCGGGCGATAGCAGAAGCTCGACCCGCTCGGAGCGGGGTGTGATGCGTGCCGCTGCCCGGCTTCTATCCCGGGAAATCAGGCGGTAGTATTGGTGTCATTACAAGCAAGCAGATGGTTATTTGGTGGGTGGCTGAAATCTGTTAATGAGAGGCACCCGAGCGACTTTCACTGTGGAAGGCCAGCGCCGCATGTGAAGGGAAAAACGGCACCGTCTGGCCGGCGCGCTTCCGAGGCGCGCCGGCCCGCTTTCGCACCGGCGCGGGGTGGATGGACCGTGACGTAGGCATCTTTCTTGCATGTCGTAAGGGCACCCGCCCGCGCGCGGGTGGATGGCCCGAGCTCCCGGACGCTCTCCCGTAGGGCCTGCCCGTATACGGGTGGAGAGCCCTCCAACCTCGGCGTTCGGGATGACGCCGTAGGGAAGGAGCCGCCGTTCGGAGCACCGCCGCAGTGGTGAAAGCAGATTTGCCCAAAGCGGGCGTAGTGCTGGCAGTCTACGCCATCATAACCGCCATCGTGGGGATGGTTCTGGTTGGCCTGGGAGGGGCCGACAGGACGCAGCTCATCTGGATCGGTTTGATCGGCCTCGTCCTCATCGCCGCGGTGTTCTACCCCCGCCCGGTCTATTGCTCGATGCTGCTCATCATTACCGCTGTGCAAATGGTGGCTAAGCCGGAGATTGCCTCACGCCCGCCGGAGCTGCTCCTGGTGATTGGCGCCCCCACGCTGATCATTGGTATCTTGGCGGAAGCGGTGCGTCGCTTGAATGAAGAGCGGATGCGGCAAGAGGCGGTGCTGTGGAAGACCGAGGAGCGCTTTCGCTCGATCTTTGAGTCGTCGGGGATGGGGATCGGCATCCTCGACAAGGACGGATCTTATACGACAACCAATCGCGCACTGCAGCGCATGCTGGGCCGACGGGGAACAGAACTCAATGGAACCCACTTTTATCAGTCAATGCACCTGGATGATGTGGCTGCTAACATTAGTGCTTACCAGGAGCTGATGCGAGGGAAGCAAGACTATTATCAGAGAGAAAACCGTTATTACCGCCGGGATGGCCAGCTCCTCTGGTGCCGTTTCAGCGTCTCCCTGGTGCGGGATGCGAGGGGCCAGCCCCAGTATGCCGTCGCCATGCTTGAGGACATCACGGTCAGCAAGCGGGCGGAAGAGGCTCTCCGGGAGAGTGAAGAACGCTATCGTTCTGTAGTTGACAATATTAAAGAGGTGATTTTCCAAACCGATACGACCGGCGTGTTCTCCTTTCTCAATCCGGCGTGGACGGAAACTACTGGCTTTACTCTCGTGGAGAGTCACAAGACGAATATCCTCAATTACATTCATTCTGATGACCGCCAGCAGCATTTAGAAAGGCTACTGGCGGTTATCGGCGGCAAAGTGCGCTACCAGCGGTATACGGTGCGCTTCCCGCACAAGACCAGCGGCTTCCGGTGGATGGAGATCTTCTACCAGCTAACTCTGGATGCCGAGGGTAAGGTCGTCGGCGTGTCCGGCACCCTTAATGACATCACCGAGAGAAAGCGTGAAGAGGAAGAACGGCAGAAACTCTCCGAACAGCGCGCCAATATGATCGCCACGGTCTCACACGAACTCCGAGCGCCCATCGCCGCGATGATGCTCAATTTCGACCTGCTGGCAGACGGCACGCTAGGCCCGTTGACGCAGGAACAGCAAGAGTTCGTGCAGGGAGCCATCAAGAGCATCCTCGACCTGGCGAAGACGGTGGATGACCTGCTCGCCGTCTCCCGTCTCCAGGGGGGACGGGTGAAGCTGTACCTTGAGGCGGTGAACACCAGCGCCCTTCTAGAAGAGGTTTACGAGCGGATGCTTCCCAGGGCGCGCGTCCACGATGTCACCCTGGAGATGAACCTGGATGGCAGGCTGCCGCCTATAGAGACGGATGCGCAGCAATTCGCGCACATCGTGACTGAGCTGATCGAAAACGGCATTAAGTACTCGGTTCGGGGAGGGAGCGTAACCGTATCGGTGGCGCCGGGGCAGGGTGGGGTAATCGTGCAGGTCGTGGACAACGGGCCCGGGATTCCGGACGACGAGAAGGACCACATTTTTGAACCGTTCTATCGGAGTCCGGCGGCGATGCGCGATCAGATCCCCGGGACGGGGCTGGGGCTGAACATCGTTAAACAGATTGCGGGACTCCTCGATATCCAGATACAGGTGACCAATACTCATGGCGGCGGGACGACGTTCACCCTGATCGTGCCGCAGAGCACCCAGAAGACGCGACTGGCGCCCGTTGGGCGGGTTATCGCTTGAATAGGGGGGCGAGTGCAACCCGACGGTGCTGCACAGGGAGGGCGGACTCGGTGGCCCGGGCGACCATACTGCTGGTAGACGACCAACCTCAGATCCTCGTGCCGCTGCGGCGGAAGTTCGAGGCCGAGGGGTTTCAGGTGCTCACGGCAACCAACGGTGCGCACGCCCTGGAGGCTTTTGCCGCTGCCAAGCCGGACGTCGTGGTGCTGGACCTGATGATGCCCGAGATCGATGGGCTGACGGTATGCAAGCGCATTCGCGCGCTGTCGGAAGTACCGATCATCGTGTTGTCGGCCAAATCGGAAGAATCCGATATTGTATTGGGTTTGGAGCTGGGTGCGGATGACTATCTGACGAAACCGTTCCGGATCAACGAGCTGGTCTCCCGTGTGCGCGCGCTCCTGCGCCGGCCGGCACTGGCCCCTTCGCACAAGTTGGCGAGCGGCGTGCTGGAAGCGGGGAAACTCCGGCTGTCCCAGGACACCCGCGAAGTGATGATCGACGGGAGGCCGGCAGCTCTTTCGCCGACCGAATTCCGCCTCCTGGAGGTGCTGATGCGGCGCCCCGGTCATGTGCTCGGTCGTGAGACCCTTCTGGAAGCCGTCTGGGGTTATCAAGGCTACGATGAGCGCCTGATCAATACGTATATCAAGCGGCTGCGAGAGAAGCTGGAGAGAGATCCCGCCAACCCGGAGCTAATCCTTACCGTGCGCGGATTCGGATACAAAATCAGCGCCTAACCCCTCCCGACTTCTGCCCCTTCTGCGGTGAGAATAGCCGCACTCCCGCCATCGGGGCGGTATCGAGCGCCCTCCGGCCCCGGGATTCCACGGTTGGCGCGGGTGAGCCGAGAATGAATATGAACGAGTACGTCGGCGCCCCTGGCGAGCCGCGATGAGTGAGCCGATCTTTCCCCCCGAACCAACCCCCGGCGGATCTCGCCGTCCCCCTGCGCATCGCGCCAATGACCTGGACGGCGCCACCTGGACGCGCTACTCCGTCTCCGTCTGGAGCGACCTGCGCAAGACGCCCGAAGAGCTGGCCCTGAAGCACCCCGCACTGTTCCCGCAGGCACTGGCCGCGCGGCTGATCGAGTGTTTCACGACTGCCGAGCAGCAGGTCGTCCTGGATCCGTTCGCGGGGGTGGGATCCACGTTGCTGGCCGCGCGGGCGCTAGGCAAGCGGGGCATTGGCCTGGAGCTGAACCCCGACTTTGTGGCGGTGGCGCGCCGCCGGCTGGCCT
Organism: Armatimonadota bacterium; assembly: GCA_016199525.1. Classification (GTDB taxonomy): domain Bacteria; phylum Armatimonadota; class SYMT01; order SYMT01; family JACQGL01; genus JACQGL01. The sequence continues at coordinate 5,890 of JACQGL010000244.1, read as the reverse complement.
CAGCGCCGTTAGGGCTGGCGCTGGACGGAGACCCGCCGGGCACCGCGGAAATCCACGCCGCGGATGCCCGCCGGCTGGCGGAGCACATGCCGTCCGATTCCGTCGATCTGGTGGTCACCTCACCGCCTTACTGGGATATCTTGAACCAGAAGCGCACGGCGGACTACAAGGCGATCCGAAACTATGGCGACCTTCCGGAGGACCTGGGCAACATTGCGGATTACCAGCAGTTCCTGGGCGCGCTCGGAGAGCTGTTCGGCGGCGTGCTGCGCGTCCTGCGCCCGGGAGGGTACTGCTGCGTGGTGGTGATGGATCTGCGGAAGCGGGACCGCTTCTACCCGTTCCACAGCGACCTGGCGGCACGCCTGGAAGAAATCGGCTTCCTCTACGACGACCTGATTATCTGGGACCGCCGCCACGAGTACAATAGCTTTCGCCCCCTGGGCTACCCTGCCGTATTCCGGGTTAACAAGGCGCACGAGTTCGTGCTGGTGATGCGGAAAGCCGGGTGATACCGCGCCACGATGGTCGGCGGAGAGGAAGGAGGACGGCGTGCGGCTGAAGACCGGTTTCAACCTTCGTCACCAAACGCCAGTACCGATTGCCCACGCCATAGCAACCTGAGAGGCGCCTACGGGGTCTGACAATACAGGGGTGGGCGCATGCGCCGCCACGCTCTCGCGAAAGAAACCGCATCAGGGCGCGGGCAAGAAAGGTCAGCGATACGAGACGCAGCCACACAGGACGTCACCCAGGTTTTGCTTCCTGTCGAAGCCGTCCCGAGGCAATCGGGACGAGAAGGGAGTCAGGCACAATGAGAGGCAGGTTCATGCGCGCCATCGCGCTGGGGGCGGTCTGCGCCGCCCTGGGGTGGGGAGGTGCGCACGCGGGGCCATTCGATGGCGTTCTCGGCAAGGGCGTCAAGGTCCTCGGGATCGGATTCGCCGTCAAGCACTTCGGCCCTCAGATCAACAAGGCCATCAACACGCTTCTGGGTCAGAAAGGGGTCAGGTATGAGGGCGTTACCAAGGTAGTGCCCATCGTCTCCATCGGCAATGGCGCCTTTGTGGGCGCCGCCCAGGTGCAGGGCGAGGGATCGCTGGTGAAGGGTGTGAAGGGCGTGGTGCAGCTGGAGGTCCCGATGGGGCGCGTGCGGGGGAAGGCGCTGATCCCCGTGAACAGCCTGACCCCCGGCCGTGGCTACAAGCGGGTGCGCGGCACGGGTGTGACCGCAGTCATCGACTTCCGGATTTAGGAGGAGGATAATGAGACCAACACTACGCGGATGGCTGCTTGCCGCGCTTGTCCTTGGCTTCACCGCAGGCTGGCTCGGTTACGCGACGCAGCGGCCCGTTTTCGCGGACAATCAGAGCCGTGAGACGCGCCCCGCCCCGGCGCACGATCTCGACGATACCCCCGACGTGGATAAGAAGATCGTTCCTATCCTTACCTTCGGATCGAACCTGAATGTCGGGGCGGCGCAGGTCTCCGGCCCCGCCGACAAGGTCCGCGACGTAAAAGCGGTCGCACAGTTGGAGACAGACTACAAGGACTGGGCCCGCATCAAGATCCTCGTGCCGGTGCACTCGGAGGACGTGGTGCGGCGGATCGAGCGGGTTCCCGGGGTGAGCATCACGGCCATCGCCGACGTGCGTTTGAGCGATTGACTGCCGGTGCCAGCGCCCATCGTGGGGCGGGCGGTTCCGATACTCTCGGGGCTGCCCGCCTGCTGTCGTACGGGAAGTCATCAATTGTCTTCGCCTGGCGCATCAGCGGACAGGAAGCCTCCTGGATGAGTGCGAACTCTTACCTGGATGTGTACATCTTAGCACGGCACGGGCGGCTCGCCCCGGTGGCTCCCGATCCCTTACGCCGCCGGCCGGCAGGCGGCTCGAAACCCGAAGGAGGCGGCAGTGCATCTCACTTCTCTCATTTGCCGCTCCCGCGCTCCTCGCTGGGCTGCGGTAGTCCTGCTGATCCTGGCGGGCGCGCCCGCCCAGGCTCGCGGCGCGCGCGCCGGCGCCATTACAGGTCAGATAAGCGGTATTGCCCCCGTGGAGATGGCGCGACTGAGCTTCTATCTCGATGGCGCGCCGGCTCAGGCACGGCTCTCCCGCAGGGGCTTCCGGATGCGTGGCGTACCCCCTGGCACGCACTCTCTAGCGGTGCTATCCCCGGATGGGCAGCGCGGCGCCCATGTTTCAGCCTACGTGCGCGCCGGCCGCAGCACCTCGGTCGGCACACTGGATCTGGCGGTGGGCGGCCAGATCGCCGGGCTGGTCAGCCGTATCGTGGAGGACGGCGGGTTGGAACCGCTGCCCGGCGTCGAGGTGGTAGCGGAGCCAGCGGCGACTATTCTCTCTCGCAGAACCCACGGGGATGACCCCACCGATCCCGTGCCCAATCGACTGGTAGCAATTACCGACGAAACGGGAGCCTACGCCTTCCGCGCCGTACCGCCGGGGGAATGGCAGGTCAGCGTAGTGGTCCCTGGGTATACGGCGGGCGTGGAGTTTGTCTTCGTGGAGCCGGGCCGCACCGCAGTGGCGGATTTCATCCTCGAGCCCGAAATCGCCCCTGGAGTGGGCACAGTGGAGGGCGTCGTCACGGGTGCGGATGGCAATCCCATCGAGGGAGCTCTGGTCACGGTCTACGCCGGAAGTCCCTACGTCCCGCACGGCGTCAGCCGCCGCAGCCTGGACCACGCGTGGCGGAAAGGTCGTCTGGGCAGCGTGCCGCCGGATCTGTTTCTCCGGCAGGAATTCGCCACCCTTACCGACCAGGAAGGCTATTACCGGCTGAACGTACCCAGCGGACGGCTGGTGGTCACCGCGAGCGCCTCAGGATATGAGCCCGCAGAGCAGCATGTACTCCTCTATCCTCGTGAGACAATTCGGGTTGACTTCCAGCTCTCTCCGGTCGTGGAACCTGCGGGTGGCACGGTCGCGGGGCAGGTGACGGATGCGGAGACTGGCACGCCGATTGCGGGGGCGATCGTGACCGTTGCACAACCTGGACTGCCGCCCCAGAGCGGCAGGAAATCCCATCCGATCCGGTGGGAGTGGACCGCCATCACCAATGAGCAGGGAGAGTTCGCTATCGATGCCATCCCCGCGGGCACGTGGCTGTTGACCGTCGAGGCGGAGGGGTATTACTCGTCCGTCAGCGAGGTGGTCGTCCACGAGCATGAGACGACCGTAGTGCAGGTGTATCTACAGCACGGCCAGAGACGGCATTGACCGCCGCGGCGGTGGAGCAACTTCGTTGTGGCGCTAACTCGCCCATCCCTCTGAACACGCCCCCGTGCGGACGTGCCCGCGGCTACTCGTCCACCGGGTAGCCCATCCGCTCCTGGAGTTCGCCAATCAGGTTGAGGACACGGCGCCGGTCGGCAAGCGGCAGGGCGGGCCAGCGGTTGTGAGGCATCTCGAGATGGCGGGCGATGGCTTCCCCGAGCACAGCGCGGCTAACGGGGCTATCGTCCAGCTCGCAGTGCTGGCAAATGCGCATCAGCACCGCCATCGGCGTGCGTAGCAAGTCCTCGTAACGGACCAGGAGGCCTCGATCTTTACCCAGCGCCTCCAGGTCCGGTAGAGCGGTGGAATGTACGCCCACCCACTGTCGTGATGCATCCTGCGGGGCCACGCATCGGGCTATCAGTGAAGCCACGTTGTGTCGACCATCGCGCGCGATGTGCACGATGAAGCAGTCCGGGTAGAGCCGGTTGATGAACGGGATGCGAACGGCGTTGGCGGGGGTCTTCTCCAGTATCCGGCCACGACTGCAGGCGGTCGCGAAGGTGCGGCGGAAGAAGGTGATGAGCTCCGGAGTGGCATCCTCAGCGGTCTTGCGTATGGAGCTAAGCCAGGGCTGCACCGCCCATCGGTGTCGGCTCCTATCCGGGAAACGCTGGCGCCAGATATGCTGCCCCTCGTGAAAGGGGCCGGTACCCACGTTGTGCACCTCCGGGTGGTGGCCAAGGAGGAGTGAGAGGATGGAGGTGCCGCCCCGGTTGCAGCCGGAAATGAAGATTGGCCGGCCGGGGCCCGTGGAAATAGAGGGGGCATCTGCCGCCCGACGTTCGGCATCCGGCGGGTCGGCCTGGTGGCGGCGTCTGCACGCACGCAGCACTTTCATGCCGACGACGAACGAAGGCACGGCAATCGATACGAGAGCAGGAAGATTGATGGCGTGATGAATCACTGCGTAGCAGGTCCCGAGGCAGTCGGGATGGCCTGAGCGGGTAGTGGTTGTGCGCCGAATGGATCGCTGCGCTATCTCCCAGTTCGACACCTGGCCGCGTCGTGCCTCCTCCGGTACCGGGATACAGAGCCGAGGAGATCAGGCGCACCAGAAAGTAAGGTGCGATAAAGTCAGTCCAGATGGTCGGCCTGCGGGTGGCTTACTGGATGCCCGTCGGCCGACCTCTGTGCGGTGGGCATAGTCGAGAAGTACCAGGCCGTGTGATGCGGATTTCCGAGCGCCTGCCGCCTTGAGGGCATCAAAAGGACTTTACGCACGTGGCACCATCTGCTATACTAATTACCTGTCTCCGGTCCAGGCAAGGGAGCAGGGCCGCGAGAGCGAGCATCGTCAGCTCTGGTAAGCACAACCCGATGCCGGGCGCGCCGATGAAGGCGCTGCCGGTAAGCCCAACGAGGGGCAGCGCTGTCCGCAGGCGAAGCGCTGCCTGTTTGCGTTTTTGGCTGCGTAAACCATTCCGTGAGAGGTGAGGGAGATGCCAACCGGTCTGCCAGGGAAGCAGGGGATCTACGACCCGCAGTTCGAGCACGACGCCTGCGGGGTGGGCTTCCTGGTCCACCTGAAAGGCCAGCGGTCGCACCGGCTCATTCGGGACGCCATCGTCGCGCTCAACAACCTGAACCACCGGGGCGCGTGCGGCTGCGAAACGAACACCGGAGATGGGGCGGGCGTGCTCATCCAGATCCCGCACGAGTTCTTCCTGGAGAAGTGCCAGCCCCTGGGCATCCGGCTTCCCGGTCGCGGCGAGTACGGGGCGGGTATTCTCTTTGTGCCCCAGGATCCGGACTCGCAGGCGCAGGGCAAGGCGCTCTTCGAGCGGATTGTGGCGGAAGAGGGGCAGCGGTTCCTGGGATGGCGGAAAGTGCCCACGGATAACCGCCCTCTGGGCGCCACCTCCCTCTCCATGGAGCCGGGCATGGAGCAGGCGTTCGTCGGCTGGGGGCTGCAGATCCAGGACCCCGACCAGTTCGAGCGCAAGCTCTACGTCATCCGCAGGCGCTTCGAGAACGCCGTCGCCGCTACCAACCTCAAGGACCGCGACCACTTCTACTTTCCCAGCCTCTCCTGCTACACCCTGGTCTATAAGGGGATGCTGACGCCGGAACAGCTGGATATCTACTTCCCCGACTTGAGCGAGGAGAGCCTGCAGAGCGCGTTGTGCATGTTCCACTCGCGCTTCAGCACGAACACATTCCCCAATTGGGAGCTGGCGCACCCTTACCGGATGCTCTCCCACAACGGGGAGATCAACACCCTGCGCGGCAACATCAACTGGATGCGAGCCCGCGAGGCGCTGATGGAATCCAGCCTCTTCGAACCGGCGGATGTGAAGAAGCTGCTCCCCATCCTGCGTGAGGGCCTCAGCGACACGGCGACGATCGACCGGGTGCTGGAGCTGCTCATCAAGGCGGGCCGCGCCCCCGCACACGCAATGATGATGCTTATCCCTGAGGCCTGGGAACATCACGAGACCATGCCGCAGGAGAAGAAGGACTTCTACGCCTACCACGCCTGCTTCATGGAGCCGTGGGACGGGCCGGCGTCCATCGCCTTTACGGATGGCAAGACGATCGGGGCCACACTGGATCGCAACGGTCTCCGGCCCTCGCGCTACTGGGTGACGAAG
>JACQGL010000236.1 GCA_016199525.1 Armatimonadota bacterium | reverse complement strand
TGCTGGCGGCAGGCCTGCTGAGTGCCGCCCCGGCAGCGGCGCACAGGCTCTGCCCGGTGGATGAAGGCCCCCAAGACCGCTCCTTCAATCTGTTCCGCGCCCGGCTGCGGCGCGCCGCAAAACGGCACGACACGCGGTTTGTCCTCCGCAGCCTCCATCCCCGGGTAGTCAGTAGCTTCGGCGGTGACGTGGGTGTAAAAGATTTCCAGAGATTCTGGAACATCGATCGGCCCGACAGCAGATTGTGGCGCACCCTGGCCACCATCCTATCGCTCGGCGGGTCGTTCCGCACCTATGATGGCCACCGGCAGTTCTGCGCGCCCTACGTCTACAGCCGCTGGCCGGACGAGTGGGACGCCTTCCAGTACGCAGCCATCCTCGGCCGAAACATTAACGTGCGAACCCGGCCCAGCCTGGCGTCGCCCGTGGTCACGCGGCTCTCCTACGATCTCGTACGCATCCCGCGCGGGATCAGGGGCGTGTGGGTGCCGGTAATCACCCCCAGTGGCCGGCGCGGCTACGTCTACAGCCGGTTTATCCGCAGCCCCATCGACTACCGCGCCTGCTTCGAGAAACTGCGCGGGAAGTGGCTGATGACCGCGCTGGTTGCCGGGGATTGACCTGAACAGGGTTTCAGAATAGAGCCGTGGCTCCATGTCTATCCTCATCTGCCGCACTTTCGCCATCGCGTTGATCCTTGCCAGCACTCCTTCCACTTGCGTTCATGCGGCGTCGCCCGCTGGCGTTAGCCCACTCGAGGTATCGCTTCCCAGCGGGGAACCGAGCGGCAATTCGATTAATGACCGCCTCCGGCTGGCGTTTTATCCGGCCATTCGGTCCGCAGAGCGGCCTGCCCCAGCGGTGGTATTACTCCACGCTCTGGGTGAGCGGCACCTGCGGCTCATGCGTCGGTTCGCGCGCTACCTGGCAGGGCACGGGATTGCGGGCGCGGTGATGACGCTGCCGTACCACATGAGCCGGTGCCCTCCCGGGGAGCGGCCCGGCGGCCGGTTCACGCATCCGGACGTGGACCGGATGGTCCAGGCGTTGAGCCAGAGCGCCGCGGACGTGAGCACGGCCGTCACCTGGTTGACCCGGCAACCAGGTGTGGACCCGCACCGTATCGGGGCGGTGGGCATCAGCCTGGGCGCCATCATCGTTCACCTGGCTATGGGAGAAGATGAGCGCCTCACCGCCGGGGTGGCGATTATGGGGGGCGGCAACCTGGCGGATCTCCGCCGCACCAGCCTGGTCTTCAAACTGCGCAGGGATTATGCCGCCGAGCCCTTGAGCCCCGGCGAGGAGGCACGCCTGCGCCAGGCCGACCCCCTCCACTACGCCGATAGGAATCGGCCGCGCCGCGTGTTGATGATCCAGGCGGCGCGCGATCTGATTATCCCTCCCCGCGACGCTCTGGTGCTCTGGGAGGCGCTTGGCCGTCCGCCCATCCAGTGGGTGGATACCAATCACTTTGCGCTCGGCCTGACGCCGCGATCCGTGATGGCGGCGTCCGCAGCGTATCTCTACTCCGTATGGAGGGAGGCGCCCCTCGCCCCGGGCGCTGTGCCCACGATCCGCGTGCCCACGCTCAAGACGGGATTGGTATTCGGCCTGGACGCCGCAGCGACGCCCGCGATTGAGTGGCAGGCTTATTCGTTTTCCCGCAGGCACGACCATCTGTCGCGCCTGCACGCCGATCTGGGCTGGAGCGGCCGGGGTCCATTTGTGGGCCTAGCGGCCACGCTGAATGCCTATCTCGACATCGGGCTAGGGCATCGGCTAGGAGGAGACAATATGCGGCCTTACGCTTCACTGCACATTGTCTTCTAACGGAAGGCGACAGAGCCGGCTGTCAAGCAGATACGGCTGTGGGGGTGCGTTCGAGATGAGTGGGAAGGAGTTCGTGCTCGAGGGTCGGCCCGAGATGTAGCGCAGGCATCCTACCTGCCCCGAATGCGTTCGGGGTTCGGGGCCTGTCCCGAAAGCTTTCGGGGCGCTACCTACTGGACGCGAACGCACCCGAAGGCGCAGGGTTGGTTGCACGGGCTGCGGCGCCAGTGGTATAATACGCGCGTCGTTAGCGCTGCCAGCAGGAGGCCGAGTATTCCGTTCCGCGAAGCTCGGCCTCTGGCGCTTTTCAGCCGTTATGCGGGGCAGCCGTTAACCGTCTGAAATGGGTGGAGATCGCCGGGGAGGCGTGAGAGGGGAACGAGGGGAACACTGCAAGGTGGGATGGATGTGCGGTGCGGAAAGGCCGCCGCGCGCTTACAGAACGCGGGCGACCTTCCCCGCCTTGAGGCACTTGGCGCACACGCGGATGCGCCGTGGCTGACCATCCACCAGCACGCGCGCGCTCTGGAGATTGGGCAGCCAGCGCCGCTTCGTGCGCGGCGCCCGTAGCGCCCAGGAGCCCGAGTGCGTGTGCCGAATGTTCTGGCCGAATTGCGGCCCTTTGCCGCATACTGCGCAAATGTTGGCCACGTTCTCACCCCCTCTCCGGTTGCCGGAGTGACCCGTCATCATATCATGCCGCTGCCGAGGCTGGCAAGGCGGGGATCATACCGCGAAGGAGCGCTGGATGTCGCCGCCCGTGGGGGACCTGGCGGTTCGTGTACCGCCTCTAAGTCTGGATGATCCGGTGGCCAAGGCCGCGGAGGCGTTGCGGGTGGCACCCACGCGAATGGTGCCCCTGGCGCAGGATGGCCGGCTGATCGGCTTGCTGCATCCCGCCGACCTGGCGGAAGTGCTGGACGGGGCGGCGGACGTGGTCGCCCAGATGCCGGTTGCCGCCGTGCGGCCGCGGGCCTGCCTGGCGCTGCCCTCATCTACCCGCGCCGCCGAAGCGCTGGCGCATCTGCGGCGGCAGGGGTTGGACGCCGCGCCGGTGGTGGACGATGCAGGGCGCTACGTGGGCATGGTCGGCATCGGCGAGCTGATCAGCGCCCTCTGCGGCCGCATTCGTCCGCGCACCATCGGCGGCCTGGCCACCCCGTTCGGCGTTCACCTCACCACCGGCGCCGTCCGCGGCGGGGTGGGGGACCTGGCGCTCATCTCGACCGGCCTCTTCATTGCCGGGCTATCCCTGCTGGCGCTTACCCTGACGGATTTCATCGTCCGACCCGGGGGCCTGCTCGATCAGTGGCCCGCCCTGCGAAGCGTTCTGCCCGGCCGCATTTCCCTGAACGCCCTGGTGCAGATCATCACGCTGGTTGCGTTTATGGTACTGTTCCGGCTATCGTGGGTGGCGGGATACCATGCGGCGGAGCACCAGGTGGTGCACACGATCGAGCAGGGGGAGGAACTGCTGCCCGCGGTGGTGCGCACCAAGCCGCGCGTCCACCCCCGGTGCGGGACGAACCTGGTGGTGGGACTGATGCTCCTGATACAGGTGTACGATTTCCACCTCCGGCACTCGCTTCCCGCCGGCAGCCTGTCGTTGATAGCCGGGTTGGGCTTTGTGTTCTTTAGCTGGCGACGTCTGGGGGCCGTGGCGCAGCAGTACATCACCACGCGCCCCGCCACCCAAGAGCAGATTGAAAGCGGCATCCGCGCCGGCAAGGAGCTGCTGGCACGCCATCAAGCCGCGCTGGGGGATACAGCAAGCCTCGGGCGGCGCATCTGGAATATGGGTCTCGTCCAGGTGTTTATCGGCTTCTACCTGCCCTGGCTCGTGGTCGAGATCGTGGCGAGATGGTGGCCGATTCCTCTCCCCGGGATCTGGTAGCCCGCGCGCGAGGCAGTGCGATGGTTAGAGAGACATTGACCTCGGTGATCGAACGGGCGCTGGAGGAGGCGCGCCAGGCCGGCGAGCTGCCTGTGGCGCAGCTGCCGCCTGTGGAGCTGGACGTGCCGCCCAGCAACCAGTTCGGCGACTTCTCGTCCAACGTTGCCCTGGTGCTGGCGCGCCAGGTGGGTGCCCCGCCGCGGGACGTGGCCCAGCGCATCGCCTCCCACCTGGTCACCAACGGCGGCCTGCTGCAACGCGTGGATGTCGCCGGTCCGGGCTTCCTCAATTTCTACCTGAAACCCACCTGGCTGCACGACGTAGTGCCGGAGATCTGCCTCCAGGGGGACGATTACGGTCGGTGCAACATCGGGCAGGGGCAGCTGCTTCAGGTTGAATTCGTAAGCGCCAACCCCACGGGGCCGCTGTCCGTCCCTCACGGCCGCGGAGCAGCGATCGGGGACGTGCTGGCCCGCATCCTGTCCTGGGTCGGCTACGAGACCCGCCGCGAGTTCTACATCAACGACGCGGGGGGACAGGTGGCGCGGTTCGGCGAGAGTGTGGAGGCGTGCTACCTGCAGCTGCTCGGCGATACGGAGACGAAGGTCCCCGATGACGGTTACCAGGGAGATTATGTGCGCGATCTGGCGCGGCAAATCCTGGCGCGCGAGGGAGATCGGCTGCGGGACCTGCCGGCGGACGAGCGCCTGGAGACGTTTACACGGCTGGCGCGGGACGCCATGCTCGCCCAGCAGCGGGAAACCCTGGCGCGGTTCGGCGTCCACTTCGACATCTGGTTCTCGGAGTCGGAGCTGCACTACACGGGCCAGATAGACGAGGTCATCCGCGTCCTGCTCGAGAACGGCAACGCCTACGAATCAGAGGGGGCAATCTGGCTGCGCTCCACGGCGTTCGGGGATGATGGGGATCGCCCCCTGGTGCGCGGCAATGGCCAGCCCACCTACATCGCGGCGGACCTGGCCTACCATCTAAACAAGCACCGCCGTGGGTTCCAGCGGGTGATCGATATCTGGGGCCCCGACCACCACGGCTATATTGCCCGCACGAAGGCGGGCATCCAGGCCCTGGGCATTCCCGCCGACTGGCTGGAGATCCTCATCTTCCAACACGTTTCCCTGCGTAAGGATGGCGAAGTGGTGGCGGGTAGCAAGCGCCTGGGGAACATCGTCTTGCTGGACGAAGTCATCGATGAGGTAGGGAAGGACGCGGCGCGTTTCTTCTTCCTGATGCGCGGCGCCAACAGCCCGCTTGAGTTCGATCTCGACCTCGCGAAGCAGGAGGCGCTCGAGAATCCCGTGTATTATGTCCAGTACGCCCACGCGCGGATGGGCAGTATACTGCGCGAGGCGGCGGAGCGATGCGTCGTCCTGCCCGACCCGGCGCAGACGGACCTGTCGCCGCTCCAGCACGAGTCCGAGCTAGCCTTGCTGCGCCACCTGGCGGAGCTGCCCGAGGAGATCCGCCAGGCAGCCATCCTGCGCGAACCGCATCGGTTAACCCGTTACGGGCAGGAGCTGGCGGCGTGCTTCCATGCTTTCTACCGTGATTGCCGCGTGCTGGGCGAAGTCCCGGAGATTGTGGCGGCGCGACTATGTCTGGTCCTCGCCTGCCGGGTGGCGCTCCGGAACGTGCTTACCATCCTGGGAGTGAGCGCCCCGGAGCGCATGTAGCGCGATTGCCCCCGGCCACTGTTGATCCACGCCTATGAAATCGATCCACACCATCGGCCTGATCCTCGCCATCGGGCTGCTGTCGAGCGCCTCCGCCCTCGGCGACAAAGGCGAGAGCGCAGGGAGCTTTACGGACCGCGACGGGAAAACGCACGTCTGGGAGGTCCGCCGGTCCCACGCCCTCTACTGGGATGGTGGGCCGTACGTACCCGTGGGAGTGGCTTTCCAGTCTGCCTACCTGAAGGAAGCCACGGAAGCGCGCTGGACAGAAGACGAGCGCAATCTGGATCGCCTGCAGGCGGCCGGGGTGCGCGACCTGTGGATCGACCCCGCCCGGGGGCTTCTGTCCTGCCCGCTCGCTGCCACGCAGCGGCTGCTCGATGCGCTGGAACAGCGAGGGTTTCGCTACGGGCTGGCGGTGCAGGACCGGCATCGGGAACCGCTGGTCGGTCTGGGGCCTGTTGGGCCTCCGGTATCGATCGCCGCCGGAGAGCTGCGGCCAGGAGCAACCTACCGCCGTGTGGTGGAAGTGCCGGACGCGCGGCGGGTGTATTACGCGCTCGTGTTGATGGTGGACCCGGTGGCGGGGGATCTGATTGTCCAGGGCAGCGCGCCGGTGGTGGATGGAAAAGCGAACCTGGAGATCGCGCTGCCTGCCAATCGGAAGCTCCTGGGCCGCTTCCGCGCGGTCCTCTGGCTGGCCGCCGAACGGGAGCTGCCGGACGACGAGGCGGGGGGTTTTGCCGATCTCTGGGACGGAGCGGAATCCTACCAGGCGCAATTGCTGGGCTATCTGCATGGTCTCAAGTTCGGTCCCGGCTTACGGTTCATCCTCAATCCGTTCGACTCCGGCGACGGCCTGATAGGCGCCGAGGACAGTCTGTTCCCCATGTCGGCGGCCTTTCGTACCGCCTTCCAGCAGTGGCTCAAGGCGAACGTGGGTGTGGCGCAGATGGACATACGCTGGGGGCTGGGGAGCGGCGCGCCCCGGGATCTGGCTACATTGGTGCGCCTGGTTCCCACCTGGGCAGAAGAGGATCCGCCGGATGGCGCCGCCTGGCTGATCGATCCCGAGGGCGGCCAGGCCTATCCGGCCACGCCGCGACGATCCCGCATCTGGCAGGACCTGCGGCGGTTCCGCGCCGATACCCTCCGGCGGATGATGAATGCATTCGCTGTTGCTTTGAAGCAGGGCGGCGTGGATCTGCCCGTGCTTTTCGAGTGGGATGGTTACAATCCGCTCTTCTCGAACACGCCCTCTCCCGCGGGTTACGACGGCCTGGGGTGCGTGATCCGCGGCCACGGCCCGAGCCTGGCCGCCGAGGTGGGCAGCTACGCGCTCGCGCAGGCGGAGGAGGCAGACCGGAACACCTGGCTGGTGGCGACGCGGATGAGCGGCCCGCTGGATGAGCGCTCTGATGCCGCCGGCTACGCAGGACCCGAGCCGTTCCGCCAGGATTGCAGCGCCCTCGCTGAGGTGGGTTTCCGGGGCTTTTTCGTGGACGCCGCGCGCCTTCCCGGCGGCCTGGAGGCCGCCGCGGCGATGGCGGCCGGCCCCGCGCCTTCCTTCGGCGATACGAAGCCCGCCGTCTGCTTCTATCCCGCCCTCCTGCCGAACACGGGCCACGTGACCCGGCTGTCTAACGGGGTCTGGTGGTTGCCCTCCACGGCCACGGCGCGCCAGGTGCGCATGGGAGATCAGATCTCCGGCTACGAGATCGAATTCCCATTCGGGCGCGACCACGCCGAGTACCGAACGGGCACGGTGCTCTGGTCGCCCGATGGCCCACGAGAAGCCACTTTCTTCGTGCGCCGGGGAAGCGACGTCGTGGTGCTGGACGCCGCCGGCCAGCCGCTGAAGGCGCGGCCTCGCGACGAACGGCTCAAGCTGACGCTGGCGCCGGAACCAATCGTGGTGGTGGGGCTGGACGCGGAGATCGTCTTCCCCGTCGAAGAGGCGGCGGTGATGATCGACGAGATGGAGAGCCTGCTGCGCGATGCAGAGCGGCAGCGAATGGAGGTGAGCGGCCTGCGTCTGCTGCTGCGCGAGGCGCGCAGCGCCCTGCGGCCCGCTACCGCCGCGCATGTCCACGACATGCTCCGCGAACCCCTGAACGGCCTGCGGCAGGTGCTCTCTCCCTACACGTGGATTGAAGGAGAGCGCCCGCTGGAGCACAACTTCCTGGGGATTGCCTATCAATCGGGGTTGAGCGATGGCGCCTACCTGAAGCTCGACCGGTTGCGCGCCGCGCGCCGGGGAGCCTATCGCGCCCGCTACGTCTTTCATACCGGCCGCGAGGCCACCTACGAGGTATGGATCGCCGGTGGCGTGCCTGGCGCGGGCGCTTCCCCGCTCAGCTGGACGCTGGATGGGGGTGTGCCGCAGGCGGTGAAGGTGGCGACCCCAGTGGGTGAACCGTATGCGCGGGGCTGCAGCTGGTACTCCCTCGGCAAAGTCGCCCTGCGGGAGGGGCGACACATCCTCGATCTGGTGGTCACGGGAACGGTGGGAGAGCCGCCCGCTTACCGCGCGGGGATCGATGTGATCGTCCTGGCGCGGGCGCCGTTCCAGCCGCAGGGCATCCGCAAGCCGTATCCCACGAGCGGGACCGCTGCCAGTCCGGTGGCGCGTCCACCAGAAACACGGCGCGGAAAGGAATCGCCCCAGAACCGCCGGTAAAGCGGCGCAGAACTGCAACGGTGCTGGGGGTGTCGAGAAGCGCCAGGAAGGTCCGAGCGCTCTCCACGTCTGTGTGGCTGCTATAATAAGCACCGTACCGATGCACCAGCGCCAGTGGGAGCGGGCGCCGGACGGCACTATCCGGCGCGTTTCATCCGTCCGGCCGGGCGCCGCTGACGAGACGGCCAGCCCGCCCGAGCGCTACCGGCCGCGCGTCGGACGCGCCATCGCCGCCAGCCTGCGGGACTTGTACGACTACCTGGGCAGCTTCCTGGTCGCCAGCGCCCTGTTTTCCCTGCTCCTGGTCTCCCTCTTCCTGGGCGCCAGCCAGGCAGCCACACGACTGACAGGCAAGGCGGGCGGTACGGGCTTCCTTCTCCCATTTGTCGCCTGTCTGATTCCCTCTCTGGCGCTGTTGATGGGGCCGTTCACCGCAGGGCTGTTTCGCTTCGCTCATTGCGTGGCGGCGCGCCAGGACCCGGATCTGTTGGACCTGACGTGGGGTTGTCACGAGGCGTTCGGGAAGAGCGTGCGCCTGGCGCTGGTGCAGGCGGTGGTAGCAGCCATCCTCGTGGTGGATTTTCTTTTCTTCGCGGGCTGGTTGGGGAGTGGCTCCCACACGGCGTGGCCGGGCGCGCTGGCGATCTTCTTCGTCTATGCGCTGGCGGTGTGGGCGCTGATGTGCCTCTACCAGTGGGCTCTGCTGGCCGGGCAAGAGGCTCCCGTGGGCGCCGCGGTGCGCAAGTCCGCCCTGCTCTTGCTGGACAACC
>JACQGL010000237.1 GCA_016199525.1 Armatimonadota bacterium | reverse complement strand
GTGCGTGACTCTCGCTCGTCGGCAGGCCGTAGCGCCAGGCGAGGGTGCTCCAGATCACGATGGCCACCATCGCCGCCCCCACCGTCAGCAGGTTGACCTCCGAGGATCGCACGATGTCCTTGCCGATCGTGGACGCCACCGCCGTTCCCGACATAGCGCCCGCGATGTTGAGCACGGTAGCCACGACCACGGCGACCCGCGGGGAGAGCACCCGCGTGGACACCACCGTCGCAATCGCGTTCGGAGCGTCGGTCCAGCCGTTCATGAACTCCGCTGCCAGCACCAGACCCAGTACTGCCACCAGACCCGGCGTCAGCCCTTCTTGCATACCTGCTCTCTCTGTCCCGGATACGCCCTCAGGCGGGAGCGGCTGGCCCCGTTACGCGTACTTCAGCACAATACTCTCGATGACGTTCGCCACGTCCTCGCATGCGTCTACGGCCATCTCGATCCGCTCGTAAATCTCCTTCCACTTGAGAATCTGGATCGGGTCTGCATTCGGGGCGTTGAATAGGTTACCTAGCGCGCTGCGATACACGTCGTCGGCGTCGTTCTCTAAGGTGTGGATCTTGCCAAAGAGCTCGAACAGCAGCTCCCGGTTCCGCAGCGACCGCAGCTGCTTGACCAGGCCGGCCACTTCATGAACCGTCCGCTTCAGCAGACCCCCCAGCTCCATCGCCTCCACGGTAGACTCCTGGATCCGATAGAGCACCAGTCGTTTGGCGGCGGCGTCGATGCAGTCAGCCACATCGTCCAGCCCGGAGTAGAGCGCCGCGATGTCCTCCTTGTCCAGCGGCGTTACGAACGTCGAGTGCATCACATGGGCGAGCTGATGCGTCAGGTCATCGCCCGTGTGTTCCAGCTCTTCCAGCAGGGCCTGTTTCGCCGGCAGGTCGTCGAGGTTGCGGAGTAGCTCTGAGAACTCGTCCGCCATCTGCTTGATGTTGTCTGCCTGGCGGTCTAACAGGCTGAAGAACTCGTCTTTGCGTGGTAGCAGGCGCATCGCTTCCTCGGTGCGGTCTACAGCGTCGTGGGGAGCAGAGCGCTTTCCCGGAGCCACGGGGACCAGCCCCCACGAAAACGGGTCTGTCAGGCGGAAGTCGGGCAGGCGAAAGGTGGTAGCTATGGACGCGAAAGCAGCGCCACGCCGAGGGCGACCGAATAGGATTCTCATTCCGTGGCGATTCGTTAGCGGTGGTCTCGCCCAGACTATTCTTATCCCGAGGAGGGGGTGGTTGCGTCCATAGCACAGCAGGAATCTGATCCAGCGGGTGTCAGTCTTTGATCTCCATGTCCCGCATTGGGGCAGGCAGAAACGCTTGCGAGGACGAACGTCTCCGGTGCCTGGCGGGGTAGTCGGCGCTCCGGTAGAATCGAGCCCGTGGGCCGGAGGCCTGCCTCAACCCCGAGGTGGACGCGGGGTCGTCTGCGACCGGCACGTGGAGCGCGTCCACCACAAGCGGTTGCGGGTGTAGATCGGCAACGAGGTTGCACCGGGCACCTGCAAACGGTGGCAAGGATGATCGACCGGAGCGAGCGGCCCACCGGAACTGTCCTGTAGTGGCGCTCCAACTCCCACCTGAAGGAGAACTGATCTAGCCAGGCCCACAGGCCGCGGTGTCTCGTTAAGCGTAACAACACCCATGGATCTCCAGTAAGTGCCATACCAGGCGAACCGCGAGCGCTTTCCCCAAGCAGGATAGAGTGGCCCACACCGCGCTATGGGAGGTCCGTGCTCGCATGCCTCTCTCACAGTGATTCGCCCCCAAGCAGCTCCATTCAGCCTTTGAGCGCGTTCGCACCTGGGCGGCGGCCGGAGAACACGACACGGAGCGCACGTGCGCCCGGGAGACTCTGAAGATGACACTCCCTTTCCGCCAGGTTCACCTCGATTTTCACACTTCCGAGAAGATCACGCCGATTGCTCAAGACTTTGACCCGGAGAGATTCGCGCGCACGCTCGCCGAGGCGCACGTCAACTCGGTCACCTGTTTTTCGCGCTGCCACCACGGGATGATCTACCACGACACCCGCTTCGAGGCACGGCACCCCGGCCTATCCCGCAATCTGCTGGCAGAGCAGATCGAGGCGTGCCACCGGCATGGCATACGGGTGCCGATTTACATCAGCGTAGGCTGGGATGAGTTCCAGGCAAAACGCCACCCCGAGTGGCTGGAGGTGGGCGTGGATGGGAAGCTCCAGGGTGCCGCCCCCCTTCAGGCCGGGTGGCGCAAGCTGTGCTTCAACTCCCCCTACATCGAATACGTCCTGGAGCAGACGCAAGAGGTCCTGGAAAACTTCCCTGTAGATGGCTTCTTCTTCGATATCATCCACCAGGGGCAGTGCGTCTGCCACTCGTGCCTGGCAGGCATGCTCACGCAGGGGTTGGATCCGGAACGGGAAGAGCATCGCGTCCGCTATGCCAGGTCGGTGCTGGACCGGTTCTGCCGCCGCACAACCGCAATGGTGAGAGAGCGGCACCGCGAGTGCTCCATCTTCTACAACGCCGGGCACGTCTCCCCGGTAATCCGCCCGGTGCTGGATACCTTTACCCACCTGGAGCTGGAATCGCTGCCGAGCGGCGGCTACGGCTATGACCACTTCCCCCTCACCGTGCGCTATGCCCGGAACCTCGGGCTGGACACGCTGGGGATGACGGGGAAGTTCCAGAAATGCTGGGCGGACTTCGGCGGCTTCAAGAATCCTCCCGCGCTGGAGCACGAATGCTTCACGGCGCTGGCGGAGGGCTCCCGGTGCTCGATTGGAGATCAGCTCCACCCGCGCGGCACCCTGGATCCAGCCACCTACCAGCTGATCGGCGCTGTCTACCGCAGCGTGGCGGAAAAGGAGCCCTGGTGCCAGGCCGCCCGGGCGGTCACGGAGATCGCCATCTTCACCCCCGAGGCGATCGGTAGACAAGACGGGCGAGTGGACAGCGCTGCCGGCGGCGCCTACCGGATGCTCCTGGAAGCCCACCACCAGTTCGATGTGGTGGATGCGGAAAGCGATTGGTCTCGCTACCGCGTTCTCATCCTGCCCGATAGGATCACTCTGGATGAACCGCTGCGACAACGGGTATCGGATTACCTGCACGGCGGAGGAAACCTGATCCTCTCCTACAAGTCCGGTACAGACCGGGAGACGGAGAGCCACTTCGTGCTGGACGAGATGCCGGTGCGGCTCCTGGGCGAGGCCCGCTACTCACCCGATTTCGTCACGCCGCGGGAGACAATCGCCGCCCACATCCCCCCTTCCGAGCATGTGATGTACGAGCGTGGCCTCGAGGTAGAGCCGCTCGCAGATGCCGAGGCGCTGGCGGACGTGTGGTGGCCCTTCTTCAACCGAACGTGGGAGCACTTCTGCTCCCACAGCCACACGCCCGTGGAGCGGAAAAGCAACTTCCCCGCGGTGGTGCGCCGTGGACGCGTGATCTATTTCGCCCACCCCATCTTCGGAATGTTCATGCGGCACGGGGCGCGCACTTACAAACAGTTGATGCTCAACACGCTGGCATTGCTGCTCCCGGACCCGCTGGTGCAGGCAGAGGCGCCGACGACGGCCCACATCACGCTGCTGCACCAGCCGCAGGATCGGCGGCACGTGCTCCACGTGCTGCACTACATCCCCGAGCACCGCTACAGCGACATCCACACCATCGAGGATGTGCTCCCCCTCCACAACCTGCGGGTTGGGCTGCGCCTCCCCGCACCGCGGCGCGCCTACCTGGCTCCGTCCATGGCGCCGCTGCCTTTCGAGGGAAAGGACGGCAGAGTCTGGCTTACCATTCCCGAGGTGCGTGGCCACGCGATAGTCGCCCTGGAAGCGTAAACGAGAATGCGCCTCTCGCCACTGCAAGTGCTCGCTGGGTCATCCGTGGCCTGCCAGCCCTACCGCATCCCTCGGGCCGGCGAGCCCTGGCCCGCCGGCTCACGGTTCCGGCCCGATCACGCCGGCCAGGCCCTCTGCAAGACATCCAGTTCCCGCCGCGTGATCTCAAACACCGTGCCGTGGCGCGCCCCCGGAGGTACGGAGAGGTTCTCCGTTACCGGGCGCCAGCTCTTCAGATCGTCAGAGGCCGAAGCCCCCCACTTCCCATCCAGGAAGTAGTCGTAGAGCATCAGCCAGCGGCCGTTCACCCGGAAAACCGCCGGGCCTTCAGTGAGGTGCGGGGTGATTAGACCGGTTGGCATCCCGTACGGCCCGTTCAGAGAAGATGCGGTGGCCATGCGCATCGCTTTGTTATCGGTGTTCGGCTCGTTGCGGCCGCGCTCGTCCTTGTAGACCATCACCCACGTGCGGCCGTTCCGCACAATCGTTGCGTCGATCACCGTGTAATCGGGATCGAACAAGACCACCGGTTGGGAGAACCGCTGGAAGTCCCGGGTACGGCACGCCCAGATCCGTTGGTGATTGCCCGGCTCCGTTATCGAGGCCCAGAAGAGCAGATACTCGTGCGTGCTGGCATCGCAAACGAACTCCGGCGCCCACACATTTCGGGCCCCTGGCACGCTCCCCATTACGGGCACCAGCCGCTGTGGCTCCCAGCGAATGAGATCCTGGGAATGCGTGTAGATCAGGTTCTTGCTCATCCAGGAGTCGGTGCTCACCAGGTGGAAGTGGCCGTCCGCTCCCCGGCGGATGAACGGATCACGAATGGAGCGGTTGCCAACCGTGGCCCACAGCACTGGCCGGTTGCCGTGGAGAGGCATCCAGTTCAGCCCATCCGTGCTCCAGGCCAGATGGAGCGCTTCCGCGGACGTGCGGAAGTATGCCAGTACCAGGATGCTATCCTTCACTCCGAATATGCGGCCCATCTCTTCCCTGTTCACTGCCCGCAGCTTCCTATCTTTGATCACTTCATAGTGTCACTCTATACCGGCGCGTGCCAACCCTTCCCTTGCCATCG
>JACQGL010000234.1 GCA_016199525.1 Armatimonadota bacterium | reverse complement strand
GGGGGTGAGGCTCCTGACCCTCACCGGCGCCGGCGGCTCGGGCAAGACGCGCCTGGCTTTGCAGGCAGCCACCCAACTGCTCAAGGCCTTCCCCGACGGCGTCTGGTTGGTCGAACTCGCCCCGCTCTCCGACCCTGCGCTCGTTCCGCAAACCCTGCTCTCGACCTTGGGGCTGATCGAACCAGTCGGCCGCCCCGCCCTG
Source organism: Armatimonadota bacterium (assembly GCA_016199525.1). Taxonomy (GTDB): domain Bacteria; phylum Armatimonadota; class SYMT01; order SYMT01; family JACQGL01; genus JACQGL01. Next base: position 2,099 of record JACQGL010000234.1, on the reverse strand, counting down.
GCCGTCCTGACCGACTTCCTGCGGGCAAAGCACGCCCTGCTCCTGCTCGACAACTGTGAGCACCTGATCCAGGCCTGTGCCCAATTGGCGGAGACGTTGCTGCACGCCTGTCCCAAGCTTCAGATCCTCGCCACCGGCCGTGAGGCGCTGGGCGTGCCCGGCGAAATGACCTTCAGCGTCCCCACCCTCTCTACCCCAGATACCTACCAACTGCCCGCCCTCGAAGCGCTGAACGGCTACGAAGCCGTCCGGCTGTTCGTCGAGCGGGCCCAGACCGCCCTCTCCGGTTTTCTCCTGACGAGTGACAATGCCCTGGCAGTGGCGCAAGTCTGCCACCGGCTCGATGGAATCCCGTTGGCAATTGAACTCGCAGCAGCCAGAGCGAAAGTCCTGCGCGTCGAGCAGATCGCCGCCCGGCTGGACGACCGTTTCCGTCTGCTCACCAGCGGCTCGCGCACGGCTCTGCCTCGCCACCAGACGTTGCAGGCCTTGATTGACTGGAGTTACGACCTGCTTTCCGAACCGGAGCGAGTCTTGCTGCGCCGGCTCTCCGTGTTCGCCGGCGGTTGGACACTGGAAGCAGCCGAAGACGTGTGCGCAGGGGAGCAAGGGAGCGCGGGTGCAGGGGAGCATACCCCTGCCCCCCTGCTCCCCATCTCCCCTGCCTCTATACTTGACCTGCTCACCTCCCTTGTCAACAAATCGCTCGTCCTCAGCGAGCGTAAGCAAGGGCAAGAGACACGCTATCGCCTGCTGGAGACGATCCGCCAGTATGCACTGGCGAAGCTGGCAGCGAGCCGCGAATCAGACGCCGTGCGGCAGAGGCACGCGGAATACTTCCTGGCGCTGGCCGAGTCAATCGCGGGATTAAATGCGGCGCCATCCTGGTGGAGCGACCGCATGGAGACGGAGCATGATAACTTGCGCGCAGCCCTCGCTTGCAGCCAGCAAGCCGTGGATGGCGCGGAGCTGGGGCTGCGCCTGGCCGGAATGCTCTGGTGGTTTTGGTGGTCACGCGGGTATTGGAACGAGGGGTGTGAATGGTTGGAGCGTGTGCTGGCACACCCTGGGGCAGTGCACTATCCCGGCCGACGGGCCGACGCTTTGGGGAGCCTGGGCTTCATGCTCGCCTGCCAGGGTGACTTTGCCACCGGGCAGGCGCGATTGGCCGAAAGTCTCAAACTCTACCAGGAGCTAGGAAACCTATCCGGGAGCGCGCAGGTGCTTTTCTGGCTAGGGTTCGTGGCACGCGAGCGCGGCGACGCGACCACGGCACGTCTCAGGTTGGAGGAGAGTCTAGCGGCGTTCCGGGAAATCGGATACAAAGATGGTGTTGCTGACGTGCTGAACACATTGGGAGAGGTGCTCGTCATGCAGGAGGAGGCCGCGGCAGCAGAGGCGCTCCTCGAGGAAAGCCTGGCACTGGCGCGCCAACTGGGGGAACTCAATCAAATCGGCTGGGCGCTCAACCACCTTGGGCACGCCGCGCAGCTCCAGGGTAAGTACGAGCGCGCGGCGCACTTACATGAGGAAAGCCTGCCTCTGTTCCGCCAGATTGGCCCGCACCATCTGGGCATCCCCTGGGCGCACCAGGGCCTCGGAGAGACTGCGTTGGCTCAGGGCGATGCCGCGCTCGCGACGACGTACTTCACGGAGGCTCTACCTTTGTACCGGTACCTGGGAGATCGGGCCGGCATCGCCTGGTGCCTGGCCGGTCTGGCGGGCGCAGCCGCGGTGGACGAGGAGCCCGAGCGGGCGGCTTGGTTGTGGGGCGCGGCCGAGGCGCTGCGTCAGTCCATCGGAGCGCGCGAAGCGCCGGCGTCCCGCGCGACGCGGGAGCGACTCATTGCGCAAGCGCGTGAGCAATTGGGCGACGAGGCCTTCGACGCGGCGTGGGCGGAGGGAGGTCAGGCGACGATGGAGCAGGCGATCGAGGATGTGTTAGAAACTCCGCATTCTTGACGACTGCTGACGTTGGCAGGTTACGCCACCTTCGCGTCCACCCCGGCCGCCTCGAACAACCGGCGCACCGGTCCTATCGGGTCCTCAATCAGAGTCTCCAATCCCTCGCGGCGGGCCAGCGGGATCGAGGCCAGCAG
>JACQGL010000233.1 GCA_016199525.1 Armatimonadota bacterium | reverse complement strand
TCCTGCTTACTCTTCGCGCCACGCCGACGAGGTTAGCTGACGGGCTCGGGTCGGAAGAGTGACACCCGGGATGGGCAAGGCCGACACATCGCATCTGCCCGGCCCATCCTTCGCCCCAGGGATGGTTCCCCCGCCCCCAAAATGGGATTAGGCGTTGGATTGGGAAGGCTCCGCTCGGCGATCGTTCGCCCAGGGAAGCACCCTCATTATAGCCGGAATCGCGCACCGAAGGTCAAAAGTGGGCCTACATAGCCAGGAGATCGGTCCCCAACGTAATATCCATCCTCAACACCGCGGTGTCGTGAAGTATAAGCGGGCGGCCACGCGCCAGGGCGCCGACAGAGCGGCGGATTCGTGCCTGCAACTGGGAGGCTTCGCCCGGCGCTGGCTCCCGTTCCGCCCAGTGGCCCACGTTGTCCAGCACCACCCGTGACCCGGCGAAGGTGTCCGCCAGGAGCCGGTGGTAGAACGCTTCCTCTGCGGAACGCAACCTGTCGTGCCGGTGCGCCCAAATGTACGTCGGCGTGCGAAAGCTGTCCAGTGCCGCGGACAACGCACGGTTCAGCAGATCCACCGTGCTGCTGCTCCGGATCGGTGGCGGAGGGGGTCCGCCCGGGCGCCGTGCCTTTCCTGTGGGCGCGGAAGCATTGGAATGTGCTCTTGGCGCACAGGGGCCGACCGCCCTCTCGCCCCAGCGCCGCCGCCCAGCGCAGATCGTAACCGCAGCGCGCCGCCGCTTCCTCATCCGAGCAGCCGGCGTGGTGCTGCAAGATCGTCAGCAGCGCCAGCTGGAAGGGGGGCACGCTGGGTCGGCCGATCCGGTCCGCGTAGAAGGCGGCGAAGTCTCCATCCCGGAACAGCCTGGGCGCAGCAGCGGCGAGCTGCCCGAAGACAGAGGAAGCCAGCTGGATTGCAGGTAGACGGATTTTCGGCCGTGCTTCTAGTGCACGCTAACGCCGGTTGGTGATCGCGTGGTAGATTATGAGCACGACCACCGCGCCCACGAACGCCACGAAGATGCTATGCTCCCGAAATTGATGCCGGTAGCACCCGTCTTGTCGAAGAAGGTGCGCCAGATCCAGCCGCCGCCGACGACGCCAACGATGCCGATTGCTGTACTCGCCAGGAAGCCGCCGGGCTCGCGACCCGGCACCACTACCTTCGCCAGCGAACCCGCAACCAGGCCCACCACGATCCAGGCAAGAATGCTCATATCATTTCCATTGAACAACGGAGTGGGTCCGAGCGTGCAGACGGCCGGCGCGTCCCGGCCGTCTGCACGCTCGATGGTGCTACGGGCCGCGCGGCATTGCCGGTGCGGGCTCCGCAGGCGGTTCGGGAGCAGGTTCTCCCGCCGGGCCGGAGGGACCGCCCGGGCCGGTGCTTCCAGGGCTGCCCGGGCTCCCGGGGGCGCCGGGGGCGCCGGGGGCGCCGGGGGCGCCGGTCGGACCGGCGGGACCTGGCGTGGGGATAGGGATCAGACTCGGGGACGGCTGCGCCTGAGGCGCCGGCGTCTGTATGACCGTCGTCGTACGGCGCTCCAGCACCGGCGCGGGTTGCGACTGCCCCAGCACGAGGAATCCCACCACGCCGAGCGCGAGGACGAGCACCGCCACGAAGGCTGCGATCATTCCCCACGCAGCGGAACCGTCGTCTCGATACAGGTAAGGCACGTAAGGTATTGTAGCCTCTCTTTCTTAAGATCCGCTCTCACGGGCTGTTCGGATGCCCGTGCTACCGCTGGGTCTGCAGCTCCAGCCGCAGGTTGGCAGCATCCCAATAGGCGCGCAGGTTGGCTACGCGACTGAGGTAATCGGGTGACACGAAGATCATCCCGTTCAGCGACACCGGCTCCTCGGTGAGCGTCACGGCTTCTCCACGTGACATCGTGACCCTGGTCTCACCCGCGGACGCCGTCATACGCCCGGCAGCGGTTGAAAGGGCGAAGCTGTGCTGCCCCGGCCGGTGCGTAAGGCGCAGGTTGGCGGCCCTGGCGATCGGCTCCAGCGGCACGTAGAGGATGCCATTCAGGTTCATGGGGGGCTCGTCAAGCTGCACCGATCTGCCGTCCAGCCGCACGGTCGCCTCCTGGTAGCGCATCTCCTGACGCTCGCCCAGAATCCGCTCGTCTTCGCGCGAGCCTTGCGGCGGCTGCTGATCGGAGGCATAGCGGTAGCTGGCGCGGTTGTCGAACACCACCTGCCGCTCGAGGCGCATCCCGAACTCCGTGCCGCGGGGGAGGTCCACGTCCCGGAAGCTGTCCTTCTCGCCTTTGTCACGCGTGAAGTAGCCGTAAACGGCGCCCGCAAGACCGCCCAGCAGCACGCCCTTCAGGATCTTGCCGCCGGTTACAGCCGAAAGGACCGCGCCGGCGCCGGCGCCGTACCCGGCCCACTTCCAGTCCATCTTGCTGCCGGACCGCTTGCGCGCTTCGAGGCGGCCGTTCTCCATCCGGCGCACGTCATCGCCGGCAAGGCTGGCCAATCGCCCGCTCACGGCGACCTTTCCGCCGCCCGGAAGGTACGCGCGGTGGATCTCGACGTCCAGCATGCCGGGTTTGTTATCCGTGTGGCGCTGGACTTCCCGCACGACCCCCTGGAAGCGGGTGCCTTCGGGAAAGCCGCTGCGGTCACTTTCCGCCAGCACGGACGCGAACAGGTCACCTTCCTTGGCGTCGCGGCTGTTCAACGCCGAGTCCATCTTCAGGCGGACCACGGTATCGGCTGGAATGGTCTCTCGCTCTCCGGTCTGTGCCATCGCAGCTTGCGTGGCGGCGAGGACCAGGGCGGTGAAAAGCAGCGGGACTCCGCTGCGGGACATCCTTCGGAACACTGACATGGGATTCTCCTTTCCCCGAGGAAATGCAGGTATGGGTGCCTGGGAGACCCGGGGAGGTCGTGCCAAAATGCGAAGCCCGCGCCGCAGGTGCCGCTAAGGCGCTAGCGGCACGGGCCACGATCCCGGCTGCGTTAATGCGTTATCGCTCTTGCCGCTGGCATGCCCAACTCCCGGCAATTACAAACGCAGCGCTGCAAGAAGCGTATCTTCTCGGGGTGACAGATGCTGGCGCTCCCGGGGCGCGGCGTCTGCGCCCGCGTCGGGGAGCGGACCTTCCACGTGGGCGGCCCGCGGCTGCTGGAGGCGTTCGGGGATACGCCGCCGGACGTAGAGGGGACAAAGCGCTATCCGCCACGGCGGTGGGTCGTGGAACGCGCCTTAGCCTGGCTGAGCAAGTGTCGGGCGATCCCGATCCGGTATGACAAGAAGGCACGCAACTACCTCGCGCTGCTGCAACTGGCCTGCGGGCTGCTATGGTACCGCTGGCATCAGCGTCTGGCCGTTTTAAGATAGTTTCTAAGTCGTCTGAAGGCGACTTGCCAGAAGGACAGGCTCATCGTTCACGGTTAGACGAGCCGCCGGGCAGGTTACCCTGAAGTTGAATCGTTCTCGCCAGTTCCGCATTCGGCATTCCATATTCTCCGGAGTCCCCGCTTTCAGCCGAAAGTGGCGGCCCCGGTTTGAGGCTAAAGTAGGGACTGCTGAGGTTCCATGTTCGGTTGACACCCCTCAGCCGCCCCCCTATAATATGGCGGCGCCTGGGCCGATACATGAACGGAAGAAGGGCGACGAAAGAGAGATGAGCGGACGAGGGGAGATCAAGCGGGGAAGCGAAGGAACGAGCGTCCCGGATCAGGTGCCTCGCTTGGTCGCTTCGTTGATGCCGCGGTGAACCATTCTGGTGACTTGTCTCCGTCGCAAGGGAGGCCAAAGCGGATCCGCATGGCTAAAGACCTAATTATCGTTGAATCAGTAACAAAAACCCGCACCCTGAGCCAGTTCCTGGGCGAGCAGTTCGAGGTCAGGGCGTCGCTGGGCCACGTGCGCGATCTCCCTAAGAGTCGCCTGGGGGTGGACGTGGAGCAGGGGTTCCGTCCCACCTACACGCTCATTCCCGAGCGTAAGAAAGTGCTGGCGGACCTCCGCCGCGCGGTCCAGAACAGCCGCTGCGTCTACCTGGCCACCGACCCCGACCGCGAGGGGGAAGCCATCGCCTGGCATCTTCAGGAGGCGCTGCAGCTGGAGAATCCCCGCCGCATTGAGTTCAACGAGATCACCCAGCGGGCCGTACGGGAGGCGCTGAAGCATTCCCGCTCTGTTGATCCCGCCCGTGTCAACGCCCAGCAGGCCCGCCGCGTGCTGGATCGCCTGGTCGGCTACAAACTCAGTCCCCTGCTCTGGAAGAAGATCCAGAAGAATCTCAGCGCGGGGCGCGTGCAGAGCGTGGCCGTGCGGCTGATCGTGGATCGCGAGCGAGAGATCGCCCGCTTCCAGCCGGAAGAGTACTGGCGCATCACGGCACGACTGACACCGGCGGGCCAGGACTTCTCGTTCGAGGCCCGCCTGGTGCAGGTGGATGGGGGCAAAGCCGAGCTGCCCAACCGGGACGCCGCCGTGGCGATCCTGGAGCGCCTGGGGCACATCCTGGAGGACGCGTCGGGTGGATTCCGCGCCCTCGCCCGCCCAGAAGCGGCGTCCCTGGAGTGGCGTGTAGGGGAAATAAAGCGCACCCGGCAGCGGCGCAACCCCGCCCCACCGTTTATCACCAGCACGCTGCAGCAGGAGGCGTCCCGCAAGCTCGGGTTCAGTACGCGGGGCACGATGGTGGTGGCACAGCAGCTCTACGAAGGGGTGGAGCTGGGCGAGCAGGGCCACGTGGGCCTCATCACCTACATGCGCACCGACTCCGTCCACATCGCCGCCGAGGCGCGGGAGGAGGCACGCGCGTTCGTGACCCGGCGCTTCGGCCCCGAATACGTGCCGGAGAAGCCGTGGCAGTACCGCTCGCGCGCGGGCGCGCAGGAAGCGCACGAAGCGATTCGCCCCGCCTCCGTGGAGCGCGTGCCTGACGACATCCGGCAGCACCTGAGCCCGGATCAGTACCGCCTCTACCGCCTCATCTGGCAGCGGTTCGTCGCCAGCCAGATGGCCTCGGCAGTGTTCGATGTGACCACTGTGGACGTGCCCGTGGCGGGCTGCCTGTTCCGCGCCACGGAGCGGATCCCCGTCTTCGATGGCTTCATGCGCGTCTACACCGAGAGCCGCGACGAGATCAGCGACGAAGATGAGGACCGCCGCCTGCCGGCGCTGGCCAGCGGCCAGCGCCTCGATCTGCTCGCTCTACTGCCCTCCCAGCACTGGACTGAGCCGCCGCCGCGCTACACGGTGGCCACGCTCGTTAAGGCGCTGGAGGAGCGCCAGATCGGCCGACCTAGCACCTACGCGCAGATCCTCTCCACCATCGTGGAGCGCGGCTACGTGGTGCTGGAAGAGAAGCGCTTCTGGCCCACCGACCTTGGGTGCGTGGTCACCGATCAACTCGTGCGCCACTTCCCGCGCATCCTGAGTGTGGACTTTACCGCGGAGATCGAGCAGCAGCTGGATGACATCGCCGCTGGGGATCGAGAGTGGATCGCGGTTCTGGATGAGTTTTACGGGCCGTTCGCTGCGGCACTGGAGCGCGCCGAGGTGGAGATGGAGCGCGTCAGGCCGGAGCCAAAGCCGACCGGGGAGATCTGCCCCGAGTGCGGCCAGGAGCTGCTGATTCGCGCCAGCCGGCGAGGGGAGTTCATCGGCTGCAGTGGCTTCCCTAAGTGCCGCTACACACGCAATCTGGAACCTGCGGCCAACGGCAACTCTCCCAATGGTGAATCTGCGGCGGAGGAGGCCCCCGCTTGCCCCCAGTGTGGCCGGCCGATGGTGAAGCGACGGGGCCGGTTCGGCGAGTTCTTCGGCTGCTCGGGCTATCCCGAGTGCCGGACGGTCTTCGATCCAAAGAAGCCCGCTTCAGATTTCAGCGCCTCCTGCCCGCGGCCTGATTGCGGCGGCACGGTGAGCGAGAAGCGCTCCCGCAAGGGCCAGATCTTCTATGGCTGCTCGAACTACCCGCAGTGCGATTTCGCCACCTGGGATCGGCCCACCGATCAGCGCTGCGAGACGTGCGGCTACCCGCTGGGGGAGCGGAGCTTCCGCGGGCGCGCTCTGGGGCTGCGGTGCACCAACGGCGCCTGTCCCACGGCGACGGCCAGCGGCAACGGCAAGCAGGCGGCGGGCGGGCCCGAGGCAGTCGGGATGGACGGCGCCGGTGCTCCCGACGCCCGTACGGGCAGACGCGCCGCCCGCTCGCGCTCCCGGTCCTGATCCGCAGGCGAGCAGGGCAGCAAGTGGATGAAAGGGAGAGCGGGGGAGGAATCTCCTCTTCTCCCACTTCACTATTTCCTCTCGCCTCTATTCTACGGGCGGTGAACCAGAACGATGCCTCAATCCGGCCATCCGGATGTGATCATCATCGGCGGCGGTCTGGCGGGGGCGGACGCCGCCTGGCAAGCCGCCATGGAGGGCGCGCGTGTCCTCCTTTACGAGATGCGGCCCGTCCGCCGCACTCCTGCCCACCAGACTGGCAACCTCGCCGAACTGGTCTGCAGCAACTCCCTGAAGTCCAACCAGCTCATCACGGCGGCAGGAATGCTCAAACACGAGATGCGCCTCCTGGGCTCCGTGGTGATCGCCTCCGCCGACCGCGCCGCCGTCCCCTCCGGCGGCGCCCTGTCCGTAGACCGCGATCTGTTCGCCGCCGCGGTAACGGCGGCGATCGAAGGCCATCCCCGCATCACTGTCGTGCGCGAGGAAGTAACCGAGATCCCGGACGGGCTCCCCGTAGTGATAGCCACAGGGCCGCTTACCTCGGATGCCCTGGCGGCGCAGATCCAGGCCCTCACCGGCACGCAGGCGCTCTACTTCTACGATGCCGCCTCTCCCATCGTGGACGCGGAGACCATCAACCGTGACATCGCCTGGGAGGCCTCTCGCTACGACAAGGGTGAGCCGGAAGGCTACCTGAACTGCCCGTTCACCGAGGCAGAGTACCATCGCTTCCGCGAGGAGCTGCTGAAGGCGGAGCGGGTGCCGCTGAAGGATTTCGAACCGATCAAGCTGTTCGAGGGCTGCCTGCCGATCGAGGAGCTGGCGCAACGGGGGGAACTCACGCTCGCCTACGGGCCGCTCAAACCGGTCGGCCTCCGCCATCCGCGCACCGGCGGGCGGCCGTTCGCGGTGGCGCAGCTGCGGCGCGAAAATCGCGCCGGAACGCTCTACAGCCTGGTAGGCTTCCAGACCCGGCTCACCTGGCCGGAGCAGCGACGTATCTTCCGCACGATCCCCGGCCTGGAGAATGCGACGTTCGTGCGTCTGGGGGTGATGCACCGGAACACCTATCTGAACTCTCCCGCCCTGCTGGAGCCCACGCTTGCCCTGCGGCGCAGGCCGAACCGGGAGGCATCCCTCTTTTTCGCCGGCCAGATCACGGGCGTGGAAGGCTACGTTGAGTCGGCGGCCACCGGCATCCTGGTGGGGATCAACGCCGCCCGCGCTGCCCGCGCCGAGCCCCTCCTCACCCTCCCGCCGGAGACGATGCTGGGGGCGCTGGTTGAGTACATCGCCCATGGATCCGCGGACAACTTCCAGCCGATGAACGCCAACCTGGGCGTGCTGCCGCCGTTGGTCCCGAACGCTTTCGGGATGCCTCGCCGGCGCGAGGAGCGCCATCGGGCGCTGACCGAGCGCGGCCTCCGAAAGATGGCCGCCCTCGCCGCCGCCATTGGCCGTGCCCCGGCTCCGGCCACCGCCGCTGCTTGAAGGGAAAGAGGGGGTGAAAGAGAGAACAGGGGGAATCTTCCACTCTCCACGCCTCTATCTCTACACACTCTATGTCCACGCCGCTCCTGGTCTTGGCATCGGTCTCTCCCCGCCGGCAGGAGTTGCTGCGCCTGCTCGGCCTCCCGTTTTCCATCGATCCGAGCCGCGTAGAGGAGCAGCTCCCCGCCCGCACCCCCAATCCCGAAGCCCTCGCCGTGCGCCTGGCGGAAGAGAAGGCGCACGGCGTGGCCGCCCACCACCCGGGCGCGCTGGTTATCGGCGCCGATACGATTGTCGTGGTGGACGATCACGTGCTGGGCAAGCCAATGGACGAAGAAGATGCTGCCGCCATGCTCCGCGCCTTGAGCGGCCGCACCCACGCCGTGATCACCGGCCTGGCCCTGGTCGATACCCGGCAGACCCCGTGGCAGGTGGCGACTGCCGCCGAGCGGACGGAAGTACGGTTCCGGCACCTGGCAGAGGAAGAGATCCGCGCCTATGTGGCCACCGGCGAACCGATGGACAAGGCGGGGGCCTATGCCATCCAGGGTCGCGGTGCCATCCTCATTGAGGGAATCAACGGCGACTACCCCAACGTCGTCGGCCTGCCCCTTACCCGCCTGGCGCTCATGCTCCGCGCTGCGGGAGTGGTGATGATGGGTGTCACGGCGGAAGAAGGGAACTGCCGCTGAACACCGACCAACGTTGACATTACGGACACATTCGATAGGCACGGAGGCAGGACAGAATCCCCCGTAGCAGAACAGCCCGTTGTCCCGCAGGTCCCTCGCCCCCCTTCGCCGAACACCGGTTTCGAACGCGGAACGGAACCGACGGGGACAAACGGGGATAGACCGGCTGGTGCTGCGCTCCGCCACCCATTCCAATCTGTAATTCATAATACCTACTCTGCAATTCCGAGGCCCAATGCTTATGTGTGCAGGACTTACGACCCTCGCCATCATCTCGCCCGTAGGGGCGGAGATACCCGGCGCCTTTGCATAGCACCGGTGTCCACGATTCCCTGCTCGCCAAGGCGATGCTCCTGGATGACGCGGAGAGCCGCCTGGCCATCGCGGGGGTGGACGCGCGGTCGCTGGAGCGGTCCACCGTCCGGCGGGTGTGAGAGCTGGCGCGGTGCATTGTCCAGGCGGTGGCTCTCGTAGATCGGCGCAAGGTTCCCCCCGAAAGCTTTCGGGGCAGGCCTGGGGCGCGAGGAGATGGTTGCCTTCAATCACAGGACGCCAGAGGAGTGACCACCAGCTACCACAACCACACCACCTGGAGCGACGGGACGACCGACGTGGCGGCGATGGTCGCCGCGGCGCCCGCGCACGGGCTGGACGAGATCGGCATCTCGGACCACTACGTGCTCGCCCCGGACCGAAGAGCGGTCTACTGGAGCATGCCGTTGGATCGCCTGGAGGATTACATAGCGGAGGTGTTGGCGGTGCAGGAGGGGTCGCCGGTGCCCGTGCGCCTGGGGGTGGAGGCAGATTTCTTCCCTGGCAACGAGGCGGACCTCTGCGAGGCGCTGGCGCCCTATCCGTTCGATTATGTCATCGGCTCCGTGCATTACGTGGACGGCTTCTCCGTGGATGAGGCTGCGGATATCTGGCACACGCTTTCGCCTGCGGAGGTGGACGAGGCATTCCGTGGCTACTGGGCGCGGGTGGCAGGGCTGGCGCGCTCCGGCAATTACGACTTCGTGGGCCATCTGGATCTGCCCAAGAAGTTCGGCTTTGCGCCCCACGCCGATCTAAGCAAAGAGATCGCCGCCGCCCTGGATGCCATCGCCGCCGCGGGTTTGGCCGTGGAGATCAACACCGCAGGCGCGGCGAAGCCCTGCGCGGCAGCCTATCCCGCTCCCAGCCTGCTGCGAGAGTGCCGCCGCCGTGGCATCCCGTTACTGATCAACGCCGACGCCCACGCTCCCCACGATCTTACCTACCAGTTTGCCGAAGCGCGGGAGATGGCGCGGAGGGCAGGGTACCGGCAACTGGTCCGCTTCGAGCGCCGCCGGGCGATTGCCTACCCGCTGCCGGAATCCTGAGGGTGGGGGCGTTTGCACGGTGTAAGTTTGAACGTGGAAACGTATCAGCACATCAACCTGGCAACAGCGATGCCCGACCGCCAGTTCGATACTCTGGAATTCTCGCGCGCCCTGTACGCGCAGACCACGCCTTCCCTGGGGTTCCGCGCCACTACGCGCGCGGAGGCGGAGGCGTGGCAGGAACGGCTGTCGGCGCAGCTGGAGCGCCTCCTGGGCGGCTTCCCAAGCGTGCGCTGCCCCCTGCGTCCCGAGGTGGTGGCGCGGCGCGAGTTCCGCGGTTACACGCGGGAGACGATCCATTTCCAGAGCCGCGAGAACCTCTCCGTCTTCGCCTACTTCCTGCTGCCCCGGGAGTTCAGTCGCCCAGGGCCGTGTATGATCTGCATCCCCGGGCACGGCCGCGGAGTGGATGACATCGTCGGCATCCGGGAGGATGGCGGCCAACGGGAGGATCCGGACGGCTACCAGCACGACTTCGCCCTCCAGGCGCTGCGGCAGGGGTTCGCAGCGCTGGCTGTGGAGCCGCTGGGCTTTGGCCACCGGCGCGACCCGACGGCCCGGATGCACGGGGCAGGAGCAACCTCGTGCCAGCCCGCCGCGGGGGCCGCGCTCCTGTTCGACCAGTGTATGGTGGGCTGGCGGGTCTGGGACGTGATCCGCAGCGTGGACTACCTGCAAACCCGCCCGGAGGTGGACCCGCAGCGTATCGGCCTGATGGGCATCTCTGGCGGCGGCACGATCACCCTTTTCGGGATGGCACTCGAGCCGCGCCTCAAAGCCTGCCTGATCAGCGGCTACTTCAGTACCTTTCGCGATTCGATCATGTCCCTCTCCCACTGCGTCGATAACTACATCCCGGGCATCTTGCAGTACGCGGAGATGTGGGACGTGGCGGGGCTGATCGCGCCGCGACCGCTGTTCGTGGAGAGCGGCCATGAGGATCCCATTTTCCCTGAAGCGGCCACCCGGTATGCCTTCGAGCAGGCGGGACGCATCTGGCGCGTCTGGGACGCCGCGGATCGCCTGGGCCTGGAAGTCTTTGAAGGCGAGCATGTCTTCAGCGGTCGCCAGGGCTGGCCGTTCCTGCGCCGGTGGCTTTAGCCCTGGTTGCCAATGTCTGGTTTCTGGGTGGGTGGGGGAGCGGCGGTGGGAACCGCAAACCGGAAACTCCAGAAAGGTCGTGGCCACAGCGCCTGCCGCCTCCGTGTGCCCTTATGACGATCGCCACCACCACTGCCCCGTCGAAGGCGCCGCACGGGCATACGCCCGCCCATAGGAGGCGGTTGACGCTGCCCGGTGGGCAGGCTATAATCGGCAGGACGCTCCGTTCCTCACACGTCCCCAACCGGCGCAGTCCCGACTGCGTCGGGATCTGGTAGATTGAACACGTTCCACCAGGTTACCCATAACCAGCCTCTGGTCAGCGCCTTCGCTGCGTGGGCGAGTGCCCAGGTGATCAAAGTCATCCTGTTCTCGGTGCTGGAGCGGCGCTTCTCCTGGCGCAAGCTGATGCAAACGGGCGGCCTACCCAGCGCCCACTCCGCGTTTGTGGTTGGCCTGGCGCTGGGAGTGGGGTTCAAAGATGGCTTCGCTGCCACCACCTTCGCCATCGCCACGGTGCTGGCCCTCGTCGTGATGTACGACGCGCTGAGCATCCGCCGTGAGGCAGGCAAGCACGCCGACATTCTGAACGACATGCTGCTCCTCTCCTTTATTCAGGATGCCTTCAAGGAGCGCGAAGCGCTCCGGGAGCTGCTGGGCCACACGCCGCTCGAGGTGTTCGCGGGCGCCCTGATCGGCATTGGGGCGTCGATTATCGTGAATGGGCAGTTCGTCTGAGGCGCGGCCGTTCTCCGGTGCCTCGAGAACGTAGCAGCGTTCACACCTGTGAACATTTCAAGAGGAAAGCGCCCTCTTCCCACCGCCCCTGGCCGCTGATGGCGGAAGCACAGCGCCGATGGAGTGCATCGCAGGTGGATGAATACCGGCGCTCCCCGTCCGCCGCCCGCCGGGACGTGCAGGGAAAGATGCCGGAGCGGGCAGGCAGGGATGCCTGCGCTTCCTGCTTCACGAAGGGGGGCGCGACTCCCGACGGACTCCCTTCCAGATGCCTGGCTCGCTCACCTCCACCGCCAGCTCCTCGTCGGTGGCGGGCTCCACATGGGTTACCACCAGCACGCCGGGGAAGGCGGCGCGGATGCGATCCTCCACCTCCTCCGCGAGTTCGTGCGCCGCGCGCAGGCTCATCTCCGGATCCACCAGCAGGTGCAAGTCGATGTGTCGCTGGGAGCCGGCGCGGCGGGCGCGCACGCGATGGTAGCCCAGGACGCGCGGCTCCGCATCCAGAACGTCACGCAGGAGAGCGATCTCTTCCTCGGGAAGGCGCTGGTCCATCAGGTGACCGATTGCCTCGCGGGAGAGGTCCCAGCCCATCTTGAAGATGAAGCCCCCCACCACCAGGCCGATGACGGGATCAATCCAGGCCTGTCCGGTGAATTCGATGAGCAGCAGGCCCAGGAACACACCGGTAGCGGTCAGGATGTTCGTGCTCAGGTGGCGCGCGTCGGCAGCCAGCGCGGGGGATTCAGTAGCCGCGGCGACACGCCACAGATGGCGCGTCACCACCAGGTGGATGATGGCGGAGACACCCATCACCCCAGCGGTCAACCCCAGGTGTTCGGGAAGCGCGTTGCTGACGAGTCGCCGGTAGGCCTGGTAGATGATGGTGCCGGCGGCGGCGAAGATGAGGAGCGCCTGTAGGGCCGCCGCCAGATTCTCCGCCTTCCCGTGCCCGTAGGGATGGCGGGTATCCGCGGGGGCTTCCGCAGCGCGCACCGAGAAGAAGGCGAGGGTGGCTGCCAGGACGTCCACCCCTGAGTCCAGGGCATCCGACAGGACACTCACCGAGCCGCTGAGTAGCCCTGCTCCCATCTTCAGCACCACCAGAAACGCGCTGACAAGCAGCGATAGGCACGCGGCAGCGGTCTTGATGTGTGCTGCCGTGTGGGCGGGGGGATTCTGGCGGGAAGAGGGGGAAGGGCGCGGTGCGGAGGAGGGAGGGCGGAGCGTGCCGCTCTCCGGGGAAGCTACCGGATCTGTGGTATTAAACTGTGTCACGTGGCAAATAACCCGCGCGCGAAGGCAAGATTAGCGCTGGCGTCGGCGTCGGGATCGTGGGGGGCGGCGCTCTCCAGCACGATCCAGCCGTCGTAGCCCACCTCCCGCAGGGCCGCCACGCAGGCGGGGAAGTCCACGTGCCCCTCGCCCAGCATAGCGTTGGAGTGATCTCCTTTGCCATCTTTGAAGTGCACCTGGCTGAGGACGCCCGCCTGGCCGTAGGCGCGGATCTCGTCCGGCGCGTTCATTCCCCACCACATGGCGTTGGAGACGTCGAAGTAAATCCGTGCCGCGGAGGACCCCAGGCGCTCCAGCACCATTATGTTATCCGCGGCGCGCAACGTATTCTCCAGGGCCAGAGTCACGCCTGCCGCCTCCGCCTCGGCCAGGAGCTCGCGGAGCGCGTCTGCGGCGGTGAGCTGCTCCGCGCGCGTGAACAGCTCCCCATCGCCGAAGAACGGGATAAGCAACACCGGCGCGCCCAGGGTACGGGCGGCGGCGATCGCCCGTCGGAGGAAGGCGATGGCGCGGGCGTGGTTCTGCGGGTTCTTGAGCGCCAGCTCCGCCCCGTTGAAGCCACCCAGGCAGAGCGAGGGCACCTCGATCCCGTAGGTCGCGCACGCGTCCCGCACCACCTGCTGGCCTGCTTCTGTGAAGTAGGGGTGGTTCAGATCGGAGCCGCTGACGATCAGTTCCACCCCGTCAAAGCCGAGGCGCGCGGCCACTTTCACCAGTTCGCCGCCGGAGCGGCGCAGAATCCCTTGCATAGCGCCGAATCTGGGCATCGGTTTGTCCTGTCTCAAACATGACGCGCAGTGCGTCTGCGTTGCTCGTTAGGGGGTTAGTCGTTGGCCGGGCGAAGTCCTGTGTGGGTGGAGTCGGTAAGAGCAGCCGGGCTCCCGCACCGCTGGCGGCGCACCCCTGCGCCTCGCCGCGCGGAAATCCTGTTCCGTGCTGCTGAACTGCTGCGCGCGCGCTACCGGCAATGGCCACCGCGAGGCCGGCGAGACGATGCTGGACACGGTAACCGAATGGAAAACGGCCTATATGGAGTGCAGCGGCCGCCTGCAGCGGGCGCAGATTGACCGGGACTGACGGGCCGAAGGAACCACGGGGGTACGGGGGGCGACTCTGGTGTTCAGGGCTGTGGGCTTCGAGCTCAACGCGAGCATCTGCAGTCGGGCCGGCCCGGAGTATCGACCATTGGCGTCCTCCGGACCGGCCCCTAGCTGACGTGGGCAGCTAGTCCCTGATACCTATCAGGGTCAGCAGCTTGCCAGGCCGCATCGCTCTGCCTCCGCGCTCCCTCCGCAGGATGCGCGCGGGTTGCCTGAACCGCCTCCGCAATGGTAGAATACGGTGTATGATCCGTATTCAGGCGGCAGCGCACCCGCTATTGGGCTAGGCGTTCGGGCGCCTAGCCCAAATCTATCTCGGGCCGTCATTACATGTCAGCGGCAGACCATCAGTTTCGGCCCCCGCCGTATCGGCCCTGCTTGAGATCTCGTCCAAGGGAATCCCGCTACGGGATCCCTCCACACTGACATAGTGTCTACCGGTTACCTCACCAATGATTGCGTCCCGCATGATCTCGATGTACTTGGTGAGGAAATTTACGTCCTTCTCGCTGAGATCGGTGGGCACCTCAAGGATGGCTAACCTAGTCCGTGGCAGAGGGATGTGAAGTACACGGGAGTTCCCTCGCGCATCTTGCGCCATAGGTGCCCTAGCTGGGATCGGCCCTCTAGGTGCATCCGCCCCCGCGTGCCGAGGGTGTTCACCAGGTTCGGACGCAGGCTCAGTTCCATCTTCTTCGCCGTCAGTATCGGCATGGCGCCGGTTCGACAGGGTGTCATCGTGGCCGAGCTTCGCAAACTCCCAAGTATGCCTAAAATCCCTGATAAGGCCGTCAACTACATCAGGATTGTACTCCTTCTCTACCTTCAGGAACTTGGCGATTGCTGAGTCTGAGGGCAGATCCTCCGGCCATCTCTCCTTGATCTCACGGTAGATCTTGGGAGTCACAGCTGCTTGCCTGATCGCCTCAAGGCGGTCTGGATCATCGCCTTCGAGCATTACGATCCGCCGCCCTAGCTCGCTGAGCTTGACCTTCCGCGTGGTTCCGCTGCCCTCCTCATGCAGAAGGCCATAACTCAATAGTGCGGCAATAGCACGCGTAGCCTGGCTGCTCCGCGCCTTGTACCCCAGCGTCTCGGTGGCAACATCCACATCAACCGCGTTGCGCTTCTGCACCTCGTAGAACTGCCGAACCTTATCAACAGCAGATTGCAGGCTGAAAGTTGGGTACGACGGACTTCGGTGTCGCCCTGTGCGTGTACGCGAGGTGTTCTGCGTCATGGCGAGGAATACTCCTTGGGTGCAGCCCCTACTCTAACAACACACGCCGGGCCGTGGCCCTCGTAAGCTGGTGGACGGAGCTGTTCACTGCCCAGTGAACAGCTACTCTAACAACACACGCCGGGCCGTGGCCCTCGTAAGCTGACCGGCTGTGCTTCCGCTGCGATTATCACATGAGAGGGGCCGAGATGTCAAGGGGTGGCCGATAAATTTTCGCTTATACGCTGATACATCCGATAGCCTGTCAGAAACACCCATGCAACCCATCGTCCAGGTATCTCTCGATCTGCCACCATCGCGGACGCCATGCCCGTGGCTGAGGTGGCCGTCCGCGCCGGCGTGGACTGGCTGGAGGCGGGCACGCCCCTCATCCTCGGGGAAGGGATGCATGCCGTGCGCGAGCCTGGTGGTGATTGGCGCGCTTGTGATCGAGAACAAGGAGCTCAAGCCTGATGATACGGACACGCGCCTCTACGATCTTCTCTGCCTCATCGTAACCGAGGTCGAGAAACGGAGGCGGCTCTGAAAGGGAGAATGGAGGAGCAGGAGAAAGGTGGAAAGCCAACCGGACGGGGGAGTGAGAGAAGGGTTAATCTGACATTTCCGTTGTTCGGGCGGACAACGGAAACTCTGAGGTGTCGGCAGTATGCCCCTTGCTTCTTTCCATGTGGGCAACGTTCAGATCGGCGGCGGGCCGCTGGCGGTGATCGCCGGGCCGTGCGTGATCGAGACCAAAGCCCAGTGCCTGGAGATCGGCGCCGCGCTGCGGGATGCGTGCGCCCGCCTCGGCCTGGGCTACGTGTTCAAGGCCTCGTTCGATAAGGCGAACCGCACCAGCATCCGCTCCTACCGCGGTCCGGGGCTGGCGGAGGGGCTGCGCATCCTGGCGAGCGTGCGGGAGAGGCTGCGGGTGCCGGTCCTCACCGACATCCACGAGCCCGCGCAGGCGGCGCCCGCCGCGGAGTGCGTGGACATGCTTCAGATCCCTGCCTTCCTGGCACGCCAGACCGACCTCCTGCTCGCCGCGGCGGCCACAGGCTGCCCGGTCAACGTCAAGAAGGCTCAATTCGCGGCCCCGGGTGATATGCGCGCGGTGATCGGGAAGCTGGAAAGCGCGGGGTGCGAGCGCATCCTGCTCACCGAGCGGGGCGCTGCCTTCGGCTACCACAACCTGGTGGTCGACTTCCGCTCCCTGCCGATTATGCGATCGCTAGGCTGCCCCGTGTGCTACGATGTCACCCACAGCGTGCAATCGCCCGGGGGGCTGGGGAACGTCTCAGGGGCGACGCGCGAGTATGCCCCGCATCTGGCGCGGGCGGCGGTGGCGGTGGGCGTGGACGCGCTGTTCCTGGAAGCGCATCCTGATCCGGCCAATGCGCTATCAGACGCGGCGGCGCAGCTGCCGCTGGCGGAGGTGCCTGCGCTCCTGGAGACGGTGGCGCGCCTGTCCCGAACGCTTTCGGAACGAGGCTAACCATGCGGGTGTAAGAAGGGGGTAAGGAGATGATCGGGAGGTAGGGGGATGTCCTCTTTTTTCTGCCGCCTCCGCTACGCAGTGCTGGCAGCCTTCAGAAGACCGCGCTTATGGGGCCAAGCATCCCGAGGAAGTTGGGAGGGCGCTTATGCCACCCAACCTGCGGGATCGCAGGCTTTTTCAGATCATCTCTCTATCCCTGCTCATCCCCTTGATCTCTTTAAAGGATGGCAGAACGCTCACGGACGAGGTGTAGCGGAATGATCCACACTGAGACGTACAACTTCGCGGCTGCGGCGCGGGAGGTGCTGCGCCTGGAGGCGGAGGCAATCGCCGCGCTGGCAGATCGCCTGGACGCTCGCTTCGACGCCGCCTGCCAGCTCCTGCTCGCCTGCCACGGCCGGGTGGTGGTGACGGGGATGGGCAAGTCGGGGGCGGTCGCACGAAAGATCGCTGCCACCCTGGCCAGTACCGGCACGCCCGCCCTGTTCCTCCATCCTGCTGAGGGCGTCCACGGCGACCTGGGAATGGTCACCGCGGGCGACGCGGTGGTGGCCCTCTCTTACAGCGGCGAGAGCGATGAGCTGCGCGCCATCCTGCCCATCCTCAAGCGACTGCGCGTGCCGCTCATCGCTATGACGGGTAAGCCAGGCTCGACGCTAGCCGAGTACGCGGACGTGGTGCTGGACGTGGCCGTGGAGCGAGAGGCCTGCCCGCTGAACCTGGCGCCCACCAGCTCGACCACGGCGATGCTGGCTCTGGGGGACGCGCTGGCCCTGGCAGTGATGCAGGCGCGCCGGTTCACCCCCGAGGACTTCGCCCTGTTCCACCCCGGAGGCGCGCTGGGACGCCGGCTGCTGATGCGCGTCTCGGACCTGATGCGCACCGGGGAGCGGATGGCCGTCGTCCCGCCCACGGCAGCGGTGCGGGAGGCACTATTCGCCATCACCCGCGCCCAGGCGGGGTGCGTGTTCGTGGTGGGGGAGGACGGCGCGCTGCAGGGCCTGCTCTCCGACGGCGACATCCGCCGCCTGCTCCTGAAGGACGAGCACCTCCTCCGCAGCCCGGTGGGCGAGGTGATGTTCTGCCAGCCCCGCACCATCGCCCCGGATCGCCTGGTAACGGAGGCGGTGGCGCTAATGGAACAGCTGCCGCCCTGCTCCGAACTGCCGGTGCTGGACGAGGCCGGGCGACCCATCGGCGTGCTGAATCTGAAGGACGTGGTGCGCGCGGGGGTGGCGTAGGGGATCCCATCTGCTACGGGAGTGGGGAGATACCCGCGAACCACCGATACTACTCCGGCTACTTCTCCGAGCTCTGCCGCCGCTTTTCCAGGTATGGCACGTTCTTACCCCGGTCTCTCCATCCACGGCCCCCGCGGCCTGCGCGTGCGGGGGTGGGACTGGCGACTTCTCACTCTCCTGCTGATCGCGCTGCTGGTGCCTGCGGTGAGCCGCTGGCTGGTAGCGCGGTGGCCGACCATCCATAAGCTGGAGCTGCTGGCGTACGACTGGCATTGCCGCTCCCTATCACGGCGGGCGCCCGACGCGCGCATCGTCATCGTGGGGATGGACGAGGAGTCACTGGAGCATCTGCCGCTGAAGCACCGCACCTATCCCCTGCCCCGCACGCTGCACGCGCGGATCGTGGACATCCTGCGCGAGGCGGGCGCCCGCGTGATCGCCTTCGACGTGATGTTCACGCGCTCCGTACCCGAAGAGGACCGGCCCTTCGCCGAAGCGATCAGGCGGCACGGGAGGGTCGTTACGGGGATCGAGCCCGCGGAGCAGTGGGTAGAGAACGGCGAGGAGCGTGTCACGTTCAAAGAACCCGCGCCGCTCCTGCGCCCGCACGTGATCGCCAGCTCCCTCCTGGTGCCGCCCGAGCTGGGCAAGGTACGCTGGTTCCTCCCGTATCCTGTTGATGACCGGACTGCAAAGCGGTACCTCCACTTCGCCGTCGCGGTGGTAGCGGCCTATTACGGGGAGGTGAACCAGACGCCCGTCGTGCGGCGGCAGTTCCAGCTCGGGCACATCCGCGCTCCCACCGGCGGAGTGGGCGAGATCCTCGTCCGCTACGCGGGCCCGCCGGGCACGTTCGAGTCCGTGCCCTACCACGAAGTGTTCAGCGGCGGTTGGAAGGAACGCGACCCGCACCTCTTCCGGGATAAGATCGTGCTCCTCGGCGCCACCGACCCGCTGGTGGACCAGCACGACACGCCCGTGGGGCAGATGCACGGCGTGGAGATCCTGGCGCACGCCACCCAGACGGTCCTGCAAGGGACGTGGCTGCGACACGGGGGCCAGGCGGCGAATTACCTGGCGAAGATGGCGCTGTGCCTGCTGCTGGCAGCCTCCGTGTGGAAGCTGGGTCTGCGCCGGGGTTCGGGGATGGCTCTGGGGGTTGGGCTGCTGTGGGTGATCGCCAGCCACCAGCTGTTCGTGCGGGTGGGTCTCTGGGTGGATACCGTAGAGACGCTCGGCGCACTGGCGGCGACGTACGTGCTTGCTTCTGCCATCGAGGTACGCCGGATGCGGCGCGTGTTCTATCGCTTTATGCCCTCCTGGGTGGCGGAACGGATGCTGCAGGCGCCCGCCGAGGAACCCGCCCAGACGGCGGAGCGCGAGGCTACCGTTGTCTTCTGCGATGTGCGCGATTACACCGCTCTCTCGGAGCAGCTGCCCGCAGAGGTGGTGGAGGAGCTGCTACGCCGCTACTTTACCGCCGGCGAGGAGGCGGCCCGGCGGCTGGGTACGGAGCTCGACAAGTTTGTGGGGGATGAAATCATGCTCTACTTTGAAGCGCGACGCGGCGCGGAGCCGCACCCCTTGCGCGCGGTGCGCTGGGCGCTGGCGATGCAGGAGGAGGCGCAGCGCATCAGCGATTCGGGCATCGCGGGCGAGATGGGGTTCCGCGTCGGCGTGGGCATCGCCACCGGCATGGTGCGCGTGGGCACCGTGGGGGCGCGGAAGCGCATCCAGCACACCGTTATCGGGGATGCGGTCAATACGGCATCCCGCCTGCAATGGGTAGCCAGGGAGGTGGGACGGGGCATCATTATGAGTGAGAGCACCTTCACGCGGGTGGCAGACCGGGTAGAGGCAGAACGGATCGGTGAAGTGCGCGTCAAAGGCAAGGCAGAGCCGTTAATGATCTACTGCCCGCTCCGGGTCCTGGAAGCATGAACCGGCAGAGGGGGCGCAACGGATGATCGGGGGACCAGCCATGAGGAGAATGAAGGCTTGGGGATGGATCTTGCTTCTCGGTATCTGCGGCAGCGTGCTAGCGCAAGCGCAGCCGCCACCCCGAGTGACGAGCGATCGAGCGAAGGTAGTGGATGCCTTCGGTACCGTGCGGAAGCGCATCGGGGACGAGAGGGCGAAGTGGGAGAACATCAACGTCGGCGACCTGCTGCCGCCGATGACCACGGTGAAAACCGAGGCACGATCGGCGGTGCTCTTGTTGCTGCCGGACAGGCACGTATTCCGCATCGGCGCGAAAACCACCGTGGTGCTGCGCGAGGTAGGGAAAGACCGGTCCTTCTCGTTCAACGTGCTTAGCGGCCAGGTGTGGTCGTTCGTGCAGGGGGCGGCAAAGCCGGCGAAGTACGAGGTGGAGACGCCCAGCGCGGTGGTCGGCGTGTCGGGCACGCTATTCAGCGTGTTCTACGACGAGGAGAACGACGAGACGCTGGTGAGCGCGGACGAGGGCGAGGTCATGGTACGGCAGGGGCAGCGCACCCTGAGATGTCCCAAAGGCTTCTGTGCGCGCCTGCGCCGCAACCAGATCCAGCAGGCGCTAGCCCTGGCGCACGATCAGCGGGTGCGGCAGATCTGGGGCCTGGTGCGCCGGCATGAGGGCTGGATGAAGGCCCGAGATGGCGCGCTGCGCCTGAACCGGCGCATTGAAGAGCGGCTCTGGCTCCGGCACGTTCCGCCCCGCCGGCCGCCTGCCCGACGTGGGCCCAGGCCTCCCCGGTAGAGAGGCAAGCTACCTTGGCGGATGACGGTAGCCGATTGTTCCTGGAACCGGACATGTCGCCGCGGGGGCCGTTCAAGGTCCGACCCGTGCAGAAAACGTTCACCGTGCAGGCTGCCGCGCCGCCGAAAACTCGCCGAGGACGCTAACTTAACGGCGGAGAACATAACGGCCAGGGGAGGGTGAGCGCTCTCCCCTGGTTTGTTTACCGCAAGGAGAACCACCCGCTATGCGTATCACCGAGGTGCGCGTCTTCGTCACCTGCCCGCTAAGGCAGAACTACGTCGTTCTCAAGATTCTGACCGACGAGGGCGTCTACGGCGTGGGCGAGGGGACGGTTATGAGCAACGAGGTCGTCGTTGCCCGTTACCTGGAACACATCAAGGAGCTGCTCATTGGCCAGGATCCGCGTAACAGCGAAGACCTGTGGCATCTGATTTTCCGCAGCGGCTACTGGCGGTCTGGGCCGGTGTTCAAGGCGGCGCTATCCGCCATCGACTTCGCGCTGTGGGATGTCAAGGGGAAGATCGCCAACCTGCCCGTTTACCAGCTGCTGGGCGGCGCATCCCGCCGCGGCGTAACGGTTTACGGGCACGCGGGCGGACGCGAGCCCAAAGAGGTAGAGGATAGCGTGCGCTCGTTCCTGGAACGCGGCTACAAGGTGGTCCGCTGCCAGATGGGGGGCTACGGCGGCTCTGGCGTGCTGCGGCACGAGCCACCCCTGCGCGAGGGCCTGCCTGGTATAGATATCTTCGAGCCGCCGCGCTACCTGCTGGAAATGCCGCGGCTGTTCGAGCACCTGCGCAACGCGCTCGGTATGGAAGTGGAGCTGTGCCACGACGTTCACGAGCAGCTGACGCCCACCGAAGCGGCCTGGCTGGCGAAGCGACTGGAGCCGTACCGGCTCTTCTTCCTGGAAGACCCCGTCTCCCTCGAAGAACGGGAGGGATTGCGGTTGATCCGGCAATCCTGCGCCACCCACCTCGCCATTGGGGAGATATTCACCGAGCGGGAGGAGTGTCTGCCGTTGTTTCAGGAGCGGCTGATCGATTACATCCGCATCGCCCCGCTGCACGTGGGCGGCATTACCGAAGCGCGCAAGATCCTGACGCTCGCGGAACCGTTTAGCGTCAAGTCGGCGTTCCACGGCGCGGGCGATCTGGGGCCGATCTCGCAGGCGGCGGCGGTCCACCTGCAAATGGTGATCCCCAACTTCGGGGTGCAGGAGTGGACGGACTTCCGCAGCCAGCAGGCGCTGTGCGATGTCTTCCCTACGCCCTGCGAGCTGCACGACGGCATGACGCGTCCGAACGAGGCGCCGGGCCTGGGGATTGACTTCAACGAAGAACTCGCGCAGAAATTCCCCCCGCGGTCGTATTACATGCCGATGTTGCGGCGCGCGGACGGCACAATGCACCGGTTCTGAGGCCGGAGGAAGCCGATGATCACCTTATGCGAGCGTACCCTGTTACGAGACCTGGCGCAAAGGGTAGCAGAAATCGCCGCGCAGCCGCAGCAGGAGGAGAAACGACGGCGCTGGTACGCGCACAATCGGCTTGAGCACGGGCGGCCGATGGTTCTCTGCTTCCCGGAAGGCAGCTGGGAGGAACTGCTGCCCGAGAGCGTCCTCGAGACGACTGACCCGCTGCTGCGCCAATGGGAGCACAGGCTCCGCACGCAGATCTATACCGCCGCGCACTTTCCCGGTGACCACGTGGTGGACCGGGCCTTCCGTGTGGATCGGGTGTGCCCTACCACCGATTGGGGTCTGCAGACTACCTACATCTACAGCAGCACGCGGCGCGGCGCTTACGTCTGGGATGCGCCAATTAAAGAACCCGCCGATCTGGAGCGCCTGCACCCACCGCAGACGACCTGCGATGAACAAGCCACACAGCAGCGCCTGGCAATGGCGCAGGATTTCCTGGGCGATATCCTCGACGTGGAGCTGCGCACCTCCCACTGGTGGACGATGGGTCTCATCGGCGAGCTGGCGCGGCTGCGCGGCCTGCAGCAGATTATGCTGGATATGATGGATAACCCGGAGTTCGTGCACCGGGCGATGCGCTTCCTCATGGAAGGCCGCCTGCAATGGCTGCAATCCCTGGAGGACCGCAACCTGCTCAGCCCGAATTACGGCAACGATTACGTGGGCTCCGGCGGATTGGGGTTCAGCGATGAGCTGCTCGCTTCCGGTAACAACGGGTCGGTGCGCCTGTGCGATCTCTGGGGCTTTGCCGAAGCCCAGGAGATCACCGACGTGTCCCCGGCGATGCACGACGAGTTCGTGCTCACCTACCAGATCCCGCTCCTGGAGCGCTTCGGGTTGAATTGCTACGGCTGCTGCGAGCCGCTGCACCACAAGCTGGGCATTCTCTTCAAGGTCCCGCACCTGCGGCGCATCTCCATCAGCCCTTGGTGCGATGTGCGCATCGCCGCCGAGAAGCTGGGGGACCGGTATATCTTCTCCTGGAAGCCCAACCCGGCGCACCTGGCGGCGGTAACCTTTGATCCGGACCTGGTGCGCCGCTACATCCGGGAGACGCTGGCGATTACTCGCGGGTGCATCGTGGAGATGATCTTGAAGGACACCCACACGTGTAACCACGATCCACAGCGGTTTGACCAGTGGATGCAGATCGCCTGTGAGGAGGTAGAGCGCGCCGTCGCTTGACCACGCGCCGCTGAAGCCACCATCGGGGAGGTAAGTAATGGCGCGGGGGGTGCGTTCGTGTTCAGTGGGTAGCGCAGGCATCTTGCCTGCCCCGAAAGCTCCGGCACAGAGCCGTCCCGAAAGCTTTCGGGATCGGGCTTCGCCCGGGACGTTCGGGGCCTG
>JACQGL010000235.1 GCA_016199525.1 Armatimonadota bacterium | reverse complement strand
TTGCGGACCATGTGCGCGCCCTCACGCGGGGGGGCGGGGTTATTCGTTTCGGGGCGCTTCCCGCCGCGAGCGTGGAAATCAGCGATGCGAAGGGGATCTACGCCGAAACCTATCTGCGCGCCACCTTCGATGCGGAGACGCTGGCGCCGCTTCGGCAAGCATTAGCGCGTGGAGCCGGGTTCCTATTCGATGGCCTGTTCGGCGTGGGCAGCATGGCGATGCGCCGCTACCTGGATACCCTTCTGCCCGGCGCCTGGCAGGCAGGGGTGCACCTCCTCAACGAGTGCGTGGACCCTCGCATCGGCGGCATCGCCAAGCCCGATCCCAGCGACCCGCAGACCCTGGTCCTTTCCGGGGCCATTGACTTTCTCACCCGCCATCCGAACGTGCTGATCTCCGTAACCGCGGATATGGACGCGGATCGCATCGGCAAGGCGGTGCTCATTCCCGCCGACCGGGTGGCCCGCGCCCGCGAGCTGGGCCTGTTCGTCACCGAGTTTCCCGCGGACCACGGCTCCGTGTGGGCCCTACGGTTCACCGCCAACCAGGCCTTTACCCTCATCGCCTACGACCGGCTCCTCTCCGCCGCAGAGCGATTCCTGGGCGTTCGGGAGCCGAAGGAGGTGCGCCGGCGCCTGCTGCGGGGCGACCTGGCGCCCCGCCAGCTGCACCTGATCACCTCCATTGCCACCAGTGTGATCGCCGGGCAGCTGGCACGGCGCTACGGCGTCCGCTTCCACCTCACTGCGGTTGGATTCAAGAACCTGGGGTGGCTGGCCCGCGAAATTGACGCGCGGCGGGCGGGAGACGTGATCCTGTGCCTGATGGAGGAGAGCGGCGGGGCGCAGATCGGCCCATTCCAGCCGTGGAACGAGCGCGGCGATACCATCCACCGTGATAAGGACACCTGCGCTCTGGCGCTGGCGTTGTTCTGCGTCGCCGGGCGCGAGCACTGCCAGGGCCGGTCGCTCCTCGATCTCTACGAGGAGATGGCCTCGCAGCTGGGCGGGCTGGCGTATTTTGAGCGGATTGATGCCTACCTGCCGAACCAGCCGGTGGCGGAAGATCCCGCACGCGTGGCGGAAGCGGAGGCAGCCAAGCAGCGGGTGCTGGCTCGCCTATCTGCCCTTCGCGAAGAAGAGAACCAGGGGCGCCTCCTGGAGCTGTTTGGCTACTCCCTGGGGGATGCGGAGCGACTTCCCACCACCTGCCACGAAGGAGTGACCCTGCTGGCCCGCCAGGCGGATGGCTGGCACCCCGAACATCCGCAGGTGACTGCCTACCGCTTCCCAGACGGCTCCCGCCTGGAGTGGTTTGCAGGCGGTGCTAAACCGGAGGACGGGATGCGGATCGACGTGCTGGGCGCGGATGGCAATCCCCGCCACTGGTGCGTGGTCCGCGCCTCGGGGACGGAAGCCCTGCTGCGCGTGTACCTGGAGATCGTGGAGCCGATAGACGCCCCGCGCCCGCAGCGGCTGGTGGAGGTGCTTACCCCGCTCCTGCGCTACCTGCACCTGGACGAGTACGCCCTGCAGACGGGCGGGCCGAGCTACCTGGAGGCGTTTGAGGCGGCGGTCAGGGACAAGTACCTCGGCGGGTGAAGGAGAGCGCCTGCGGAGAGGAGGCTCGCGCCACCCGCGTTCGCAGAAGTGCGGGGGTGGCACCCCACACGAACCTAACCCTCTGCCCCTTCCCTCGCCGAGAAGGGGCGTATCTGTTCTACGAAGTCGCCATCGGTAGATGAGGGCTCCCTTCTGCTGGTAGGGGAGAGGTCTGGGGTGGTTTCCAGCGTAGCAGTGCCCTTCTGCGTCATGGAACAGACAGAGAACGGAGGGCCGACGATGGCAGACTTGCTCACGCCGTACTCCCCCGCCCGTATTCCGCACTTCGAGGCCCCCTATACAATCCCCGGCAATCGCCTACAAAAGCGCACAATCTCCAGTCTGAAATCGCGTCTCTTCATACAATCTTTTGCAATCGCCGCGAACCCCTTGCAACCCAGTTTGGTGGCAGAATGGTTGCAACCCGGGTGGGAACAGGGCATGAAGCGATTCGGTGTGTGCGCTCCTGCACATCCCCGGTTTCGAGCTCCCTTTTTCGGTCCCGATCCCGATTGCATCGGGACGGGGCGTCTGTGTCCCGATGCAATCGGGGCCAACCGTTACGGCCTCTGCGTGACGGTTCCGCGCGCGCCAGCGGGAGCGTTACCGGAAGCACAACCAAGCGATCCGGGAGTGTGCTGGCCCATTCGACCTAACGTCCTCACCAGTCAGGATCAGCGCTGCCAGGTCATCCACGTACGGTGTAGGGGGGTGAGCGGCGGACTGGGCGGCGTGTATGCCTTCAACTCATCACGCAGCCAATCACCCAGGAACGTCAAGCCTGGAGCCAGGATCACCGCAGCGGCTACTGCTAGAGCGTGTTATGACTCTGAGCGGTCCCGGCAGCCTGCCGTGAGCCTGGGCCGAGGAGCGCCTCAGGCCGGAAGGGGCTCTCCGCCGTCCGGAACGCCCTCTGCATGATGTGATCTACCGCACACCTGATCTTCCACCGGCCCCGGGAAGTGCATAACACGCTCTAATCCGGGCCGCCTCGGGCAGGCGGGTGCCCTCTGCGTGGGCGGCGCGTGGTTCTGGCTGTCAGCCCGACCCGCGGGCGCCCGCCGGGGGCGGCACGCAGAGGGTACTGGGCCGCCGACCAGCCAGTGAGCCACGGCGGCACCCAGGGGATGTTCCACAGGCCGGGGCAGCGGGTAAAACGAGAATAGGATAGTACGCGCTCGTTGGACGGGGAGACGGACGATGGTTGACCCACGTGTGAGGGAAGCCGCCGCGATGGCAATGATCGGCGACGGCATGCTGGGGGTGCTGGAGCCGAAGCGGCACTGCCGCGTGTGGGAGTTCGGCCCGAAGCCCTACCAGGAGTTCATTGAGTGGTTCGTGGAGCATCCGCAGATCACCCGGCTGCTGGGAGCGCTGGAAGTGGGTCTGGGCCTCTGGCTCGCTTCACGGCAGACGGCCCCGCAGGTCGCTTCTCGACGCGAGGTGGCGGGGCCGGTGGACTTCGGGGAGAGCAGGAGTGAGGAGGTCGGCCGGATGGCCGCCTGACGCTGCATCGCTGCGGCAACGGGCCGGGGTGACTCCCGCGCCGGTCTGCGTCCCGAAAGCGTTTGGGGCCTGCTCCCGCTTTCGCGTCAGATTCTCTCCGTGTCCGGTCACCTGCGGTCATTCGTGCCCGGTGCAGCCGGGACGGCCCGCTCTGCTCCTGCGAGTGGTGCCGGGGGCTGCGCTTCCAGGTCGGCCACGTTCACCTGCCGTGCGCTGATGTTCACCTGCAGCGCGGGCGGGCACATCCACGCGCTGCAGGATCTGCTGGAGCATACGATCTGGCGATGGTGAACCCTCCCTGGCGCTGGCGCAGGCCGATCTGGAGGCGCAGCATCGCCAGTTTAGCCCGGTGGATCGGATGAGGAGAGGGTGAATGTGACTGCGCGGCGGGCCTCTTCACCCGCTGAAGCGGTTATTCCGCGCGGAATAGCCCGATGCTCGCCTACTCGCACTTCTGGGTAGCCGCATTACTGGCGCCATTAACGGAAAGGCAGGTACAACCCGCACGCTGCGTGAACCTCCGTCCGGAGAGCCACCGGTGAGGAGAGGGTGAATGTGACTAGAGAAAAGTTACCTTCGTCCACTGAATCCCCGGTGGAAAGGAAACTTTCAGCGGGGGAACACCATGGATTGGGGCAGTCTGGGTCGGGAGTTACTGAAAATGGGCGCCCACTGGTTGACCATAGCGGCGCCCTGGTGGCTGGCAATGGAAGCAACGATTTACGCCTTCCAACGCGGGTTCAGCCCGAAGACCTGGGCGGAGTACGCCAAGCCATTTTGGAATTGCCTGCTCGTAGTGGCGGTCGTCTGGTATTTCCGCGTGAGCGATTATGGCGTGCGCGTTGAGAGCTGGGAGCCGGATCTGTTTGCCGATGCCCCGGAGTACGTGCGCGAGTTCGACCCAACTCCTGTTCAGTGGAACACTTGAAGCTCATCAAGCGGCAGATGTATGGCCGGGCGGGCTTCGCACTGCTCCGAGCACGCCTGCTCTACCGTCATGGCGATGGCCATTGCTGCCCACCAGTCCCGATGCAATCAGGACCAGTGGTCCCTCGGGATGGGGCCGCCAAGCGACCGGTTCTCACCAGAAGTGCGAGAGAGCCGTAGCTCAGCGCTGTATGATCTCGAAGGGGATGGCCGGCAATACCCCGAGGGAGAGTCGCCTCCCGCGGTTCGCGGCTCTGCCGTTCTGCGGTCCACCTGCCATCTCCGTGAAAGCCTCGACGATCAGGTTGTCCGCGTACCCGGCTTTCGGCGCGCCGGCATCCGCCTTCAGGACGAGCGTCAGGCCATCGGGCTCAACGGTCACGTCCTCAAGGATCACGCCCTTGGGCGGCTCGAAGAGCTCCAGGCGGATGGCAGAGAGCGCCGGACGTCTCGGGGCGTTCACCCGCACCTGGGCCGTGCCGCCCACGGGTATCCGGACGGGACCGGCGTCGGCCAACCCGATGGGTGGCGCATATCGCGCGGCTCCCCCGATGGCGACCAGGAGCTCCCGCGCCGGCACCAGGTGCCGGTAGGCGAACGCCTGCATCATGTCGTCGGCGGGAACGACCGGTCGCACAACCATCGTGCCCCCGATCCGGGCGCGGGCTTCCAGCTGTAGGGCCACCGGCCCGTCGATCTGCCGCGGGGGCGCCGCCAGGGTGATGCGAACGGAATCACGGCCGCTGGGAACGCGTCCGCCACTCAACGTGAAGCCGGGAGGAGCGTCCTTCAGCACCACCTCGATCTCGTCGTTGAACCCATCTCTGCGCAGGACGTGCACGCAGAGCGGAGCGACGGGGAGGCCGCGCATGTTGGCGCTGGAGGGCGTCACGCGCACGGCGAAATCGGGCCTCCGGGGCCCGACTCGCAGGCGGTAGGCGTAGGAATCGCCGCCGTGCTGCTGCGAGTCGGCGAGCCGCACGAAGTAAGTCCCCGTCTTCGGCAGCCGGGTCGATAGATACGAGTCGGCATGGTGAGTGAGCAGCCTGGCTTCCCTGTCCTCATGGTCGTCGTTCCACGCCAGCACGCGCCCTGATGCGTCCGTCAGCCGCAGGAGCGAATCCAGCGGGGAGCCCAGCCGGCGAGCATACACTTCGGCGACGACTTCCTCGCCGGCGCGGCCTTCGAACCGGAACACGTCCACGTCGCCGGGCCGCGAGATAAGGCCGTTGATGATCACCGGCGGCGCGATCCGCTGCACGTCACGCACGGTATTGTTGGGCTCGACTTCGGCGCGCT
>JACQGL010000229.1 GCA_016199525.1 Armatimonadota bacterium | reverse complement strand
TCGACGATCTCGGCCTCCTCCGCCGGGCTGAGCTCCCCCGAGCCTTCCAGCGGAGCCAGCGCGGCGCGCACGACATACTCCACGAACGCCTCTACGGATGACTGCTGCAGCCGGTCGAGGGAGGACTCGATGCGCCGGTACAGCGTCGTCTGAATGGGGACCAAGGTCACATCGCTCTGCATGCGCACGCTCCCGATGCTGCAGTCCCTGGGGACGCCACTTGCCCCTAGGTCTGTGGCTTCCGCACCAATCCCACATAGTAGACGTCGTCCCAGCGGTAGACGCCCTGGCGCGCAGGCTTGGGGATGATGAGCGGAGTCAGACCGAGGGCACCCACAAAGTCCAAAAACGCATCGTGCGCCTGGACGTCGTCCAACACCAGCACGGCACCTGGTCGCAGATGCGGCCACACCAGCCTCCAGGTATGCAGCATGCCTTCGTAGCTCTTATCCGAATCGTAGAGAAAGCAATCGATGAGCCCGATGCGCTTGAGCAGGGAGGGCAAAACCTGACGGTCGCTCCCCACAAGGAGTTCCCAGCGAGGCGAGGCGCGAAGGCGCGGGGGGACGGCTCCTCCGGTAAACGCGGCGACGCCGGGAAGAAACATCGGCAGGTCCACGCTATGAAGCTCTCCCTCGTTGTTGTCCTCGAGCGCGTGGAGCATGATCGCCGTGCTGTAGCCGTGCGCGACGCCCGTCTCCAGGACCACCTTCGGGCGAGTCAGGCGCACAATAGTGTAGCAGACCTCCAGGAAGGCTGCTCCTCCCATTGCCCGAGCCTGCTGCGGGACCCGGTAGGCTTCCAAGTCAGCCAGGTATCCGCGAAGAGGCTCCCCATTCATGACGGTCTGCACGACAGCGGGCTCGACGTCGAGCATTCTGGCCAGCCCATCGACGCACGGGACCGCCAGTTCAGCGTAGAGACGCGTACGCCTCTGGTAGCGCCGGGCTATCAGGCGGCCGTGGAGCTTTCGCCAGACCTCAGGGACGAGCGTCGGATCGCGCGTGACCCGCTGGAGGACAGCAAGAGCCCGGGAGACAGCGGCGCGCAACGGTCGTTCTCCCTTTTCCCGATGGTGTGTGGATATCCGCACCGCGCCCACAGGCTGGTCAGCGGACGAACCCCTTGCGGATTGCATACGCGACCGCCTGCGACCGGTCACGCACATTGATCTTGCGGTAAATGGTCCGCAGGTGGCTCTTCACCGTGCTCTCAGACACGAAGAGTTTCGCCGCCAGTTCGCGACTGCTGGCGCCCTTGGCGATCCCGACCAGGATCTCCACCTCCCGGTCCGTCAGACCATCGCTGTGAATCGGCGCGGCGCCCGGCGTCCGCGCACGCGCCATCAGCGAGATGCGCTCCAGCAGTTTGCGCGTGATGCCGGGGTGAACGGTTGACATCCCGGCCCGCACCGCGCGGATCGCCCGCACGAGGTTCGTGGGGGTAATGTCCTTCAGCACATACCCGCTCGCCCCGGCCTGAATAGCCTGGAACACCGTCTCGTCGTCTTCGTACGCTGAGAGGACCAGGACTTCAACGTTCGAATGCGCCTCTTTGATCTGGCGCGTGGCCTCGATGCCGTCCACCTTGGGGAGTTTGATGTCCATCAGGACGAGGTCCGGCTGCAGCTCGCAGGCTATCCGGACCGCTTCCTCCCCATCGGTTGCCTCGCCCACGATGTTGATGTCGGGCTCCCGGTCCAAAAGCGCGCGAAGGCCCGACCGGACGAGGCACTGATCTTCCACCAGCAGGACGTTGATCAAACCGCTCCTCCGACGGGGCTCGGTCTTCGACAATACACCCGCTTCTGCGATGACCAGTGAACCAGAAGTGCGACGAAGGGACAGTAGCCGCGAATTGGGTCGGTGCGTCATGATTCCACCTTTGTCCCTGGACTCCTGCCAGCCGTCCCCAAAGCCGCCAGGTCTCGGGCGCAGCCTACGCCCCCTTGGAGGCCTCCAGGCGGCCGAGAGGGACGCTGATGGCGACGCGGGTCCCGCGCCCCGGTTGCGACCGCACCGTGAGGGTCCCGCCCAGCGCGTTCACCCGCTCCTGCATGTTGGTGAGGCCGAACGAGAGTCTGCGCGCGTCCGCGCGCAGGGCCTCGGCGACGTCGAACCCGACGCCGTCATCCCGTACCGTGATCTCGAACTCGCCGCCGCGCA
Organism: Armatimonadota bacterium; assembly: GCA_016199525.1. GTDB lineage: Bacteria > Armatimonadota > SYMT01 > SYMT01 > JACQGL01 > JACQGL01. The sequence continues at coordinate 3,727 of JACQGL010000229.1, read as the reverse complement.
CCCGGGAGGCGACCTCCACATGCTTCGCTGAGGAATGCCGATAGACATTGGCCAGCGCTTCGTTGATGACCTGGAAGACCTCGTCGGCGACATGGTTCTGCAGCAGCCCCTCGCGCCCGCGCCACCGGAGCGACCATGACAGGCCTCGGGTCTGCTCGAGGCGGGCCAGCGCATTCCGAACCCGAGCCTGCAGCGACGCCTCCGGGTGGGCGACGCGCAGGTTGCGGATCAACGCCCGCAGTTGCCTGATCGCCTGTTCCATCTCGGTTTCCAGATCCCGCAGCGATGTCTTCAGTTTCGCATCGGCCGAAGCGTGCGCCAGCCGCAGGTGCAGCATGATCCCAGACAGCAGCTGCAGCGGCCCATCATGAATCTCGCGGGCGATCCGGTCATGCACTTCTGCGGCGGTCGTGGCCTGCGCGTGCTGGTAGATGCGGGCGGCTTCGGCCCGGGCGACGGCGATCTCGACCAGCAGCATCAGCATCGCGTACTGCGCCGCAGACGGCGCAGTCCGGTCTGCCGTGAACACACCCAGCGCACCCACGGTGCCGGTCGAGGTGAAGATCGGGAACACCTTGCCGAAGCGCACTGCGGGCCGGCGGGGCAGGTCGCGCGGGGAGAGGGTGCGGGAACGTCTGCGGTGCGCGACCTCCGCGTGCCACCGCTGGATCAGCCGCGCCGACGGCCATGCCGTCCCCTCCGGGCTGCGTACCTCCAGGACATCCGACGGTCCGTCGGGCACACGCAAGACGACGATGGCCGCGCCCGTCAGCGCCGCAGCTTCCCGCACGGCCGCGGCAAGGATCGCACTCCCCTCGTCGCCCGGGGGCACGCGGGACACGCGTGCGAGCGCGGCGAACAGGTCTTCAAACGCCAATGGCATCCTCCGAATGCTCCGGGGTGGCCGGCGGCTTCAGTGCCCCCCTAACCGAGCCACTGGTGATCGCAGGGGGTGAGACCATGGCGCTCTGGTCGAGCAAGGCGCCACGCGCCGACGCCGCTCCGGCATTTTCCTTATTGCACAAAACCTACATCTTCTAGACCAATTTCTTCTCGACGACCGCCAGGGGAAACCTCTCCCGGCGACCCTCCGTCAATACTATTAGACGGAGCCGCAGGCTCTCCCGGTTGGCCTCCCACGTCGCGCGGAGAGCGAGCAGGGGAGCCCTGCCTCCCCCGAGAATTCGGCCGACAGGTCCAGGAGGGTCGCCATGCTGCGTCTGATCGTTGCCGGAATGCTGTGTGTCATCCTGCTCGTTCCGGTCTCGGGATCGCTGGCGTCTGTGCCCGTGCTGACGCCAACGGTGATCTACGTTCCTGAAGAGTACCACACCGGAGGGGCCTACACGGCAATCCAGGCCGGCCCCGGTGGCCGAGTATACCTCGGCACCACCATCTACGACGGGTATGCCCACCTGCTAGCGTACAGCCTGACCACGGGTCGGTTCGAGAGCCTTGCCGACATGTCGGCGGCCACGGGCGAACGGAACCCGGGGCCGTACGCTCAGGCGAAGATCCACACCAAACCCGTCATCGCGCCGGACGGCCGCGTGTATTTTGGGACGAAGTCGGGCAAGCCTGCCGCTAATCCCCGGTGGCAGGAGAACTACCCTGGGGGGCATCTGCTCGTCTATGATCCGCGCACGAACACGACCACAGATCTCGGGATCATCAAGCCCAAAGTCAGCATCATCGCCGTAGGGGTGGATACATCCCGCGGGCTGGTCTACGCGCTCACCGATCCGGAGAGCCACCTGGTCACCTACGACCCGCGGAGCAGAACGTTCAGCGACCGCGGCCAGTTCGGCTCGCCGGGGGAGGCGCCGACGCGCTACCTGATCGTGCTGGCCAACGGCGATGCCTTCCACCCGTTCCCCGGGGCGACGATCGCCCGATATGTGGCGGCGACAGGCGCCATCGAGCGATCGCCGCTGCAGGTTCTGGGCTCAGGCACGTATGAGCCGCCCTACGCCATGGTGGCGGCCGCGGACGGCCGGCGGTTCCTGGGGGTCGGGAGACGGTCGGGGCAGGTCTACCTGTTCGAGCCACGCGAGCGCGCGGTCGGTGTCAGAATCCTTGGGGCAGCGACGTCCGAGGTCTCCGGACCGTCGGGCAACCACTACACCATGGCCCTCGGACCGGACGGCATCGTCTATTACACCGGAGTCTTGGGCCAGGATCTGTTCATCAACCGGGTGCCGCCCGACATGGGCCCGCCGCAGATCGTCGGCCGGGTGCCTCCGCTCGGGCCGCCGCCGCCGGGGTATTCCCGCACCGTGTCGCGCCAGCTCATCATCCAGGGGTCGACGGTCGCTCCCGACGGGACCGTGATTGTGATGACGGCATACCCGCTGCGGCTGCTGATCTTCCGCGGGCTGCGATGATCCCGCGGGGTGCGGTCGCCCGCGCGGTGGCGCTCGGCCTGGTCCTGATGCTGCCCGTGCTGGCTCCGGGCGCTGGTGACGGCGCGCCTGCGCCTGCCAAGCGCATCGCCTTCCTCGTCGACTCCTGGCATCCGGTCTCGCACGCCGATGTGATTGGCACGCGGCTGTTGGAGGGCTACCGGCTCGGCGACCGCATGCTGCCCTCGCCAGTCACGGTGGCATGGCTCCACCAGTCCGATCCACGCCCCAACCATCAGGGCCGTGAACTGGCCGCGAAATACGGCGTCCGCCTGGCCGGGTCCGTCGCCGAAGCGCTCCTTGACGATCCCCGGGCCACGCAACCCAGGCTCGCCGTCGACGGGGTGCTGATCGCGGTGCGCACGCCACTGCCCACCGGCGGCGGGACCACCGAGCCTTCGGGGCAGTTCCGCCTCTTCCGCGAGACGATGGCCGCCTTCGACCGCGCCGGCGCCCGCGTGCCGGTGTTCGTCGATAAGAACCTGGCCGCGACCTGGGAGGAGAGCCAGACCATCGTCGCCGAAGCCACCCGGCGCGGCGTTCCGCTGATGGCCGGGTCGGTCGTCCCATGGGTGCCGCTGGACCCGACGCCGCCTGCGGGCCAGCGCCCCACGCTGGCTGTGTCCATCGCCTCGGCACCGTATCGCCTCTACGCGATCCACGTGGCGGAACTGCTTCAGGCGTTCCTGGAAGCCCGCAGCGTGCGGGAGACCGGCGTGGCGTCGGTGCGGGAGGTAGGACGGGGATTCTGGTCGATGCCCGACCGCCAACGTTGGGGCGACGACGTGCTCCACGCGCTGTTGGGCGTGGCTCGGACGCGGGGGGGACGGGCGCGCAGTCCCGAGGCCCTGGGTGATGAAGCCTATATCGTCCTTGTCCAGTATCTGGATGGCGCCCGCGGCGTCGTGGCCCTGCTGCCGCGCATGTTCGACGACTCAGAGTTCCTGCTGGGCGCGCGCTACGAGGGCCACAGCGCCCCCTACCTGGGCAGCATCGTGCTCGGCAGGGCCCCGTACGACCACTTCGGCTACCTGGCGCACGCGTTGGTGCAGTTCTACATGACTGGTCGTCCGCCCATCCCCGCGGAACGCACGCTGCTATCGACCGGAATCAGCCTGTTCGGTCTGCGATCGCGCGAACTGAGTGGACAGGTCATCTCGGTTCCGTCGCTGGCCGTCACGTACAGCGTTCCGTCGCCCTCGACGCGATAGCCGGCCATCCTTCCTCTCATCAGGCGCCGGTCTAAACCAGCGCGTCTCCGGGCATAGTCACGGTAGACCGCCCGACAACCCACCAGGGGTCGGCCCAACCGATCCTCGAAACGG
>JACQGL010000243.1 GCA_016199525.1 Armatimonadota bacterium | reverse complement strand
GCGCTTCGCTTGCTGCAGGCTACTCTCCGGCGCCCCTTCGGGGCGGAGCTTAGGCACGCGCAAACACGTGATGCGTTTTGCGCGTCACGTTCATCGGTCGCTTGCTGCCTCGTCACGGCGGGGTTATAATGGGTCGACCTCGTCCTCATTCTGAGCGCGCGCCGTATGAACTCTCCCGCCGAAGTTACCCAGCGCCCCACGGGCACGGGTTTGGCCACGCCCGTCCAGTACGTGAAGGGCGTCGGCCCCCGCTACGCCCTCCTTCTGCAGAAGCTGGGCATCCAGACGGTGGAGGACCTGCTATCCCACTTCCCCCTGCGGTGGGAGGACCGCCGGCATTTTGCGCCCCTGGGTCGGGTACAGCACTTGGAAACGGTTTGCAGCAGCGGCACGGTGGTGGGCGCTGTGGCGGAGCGCACCCCACGGCGGGGGATGGCGCTGGTGCGGGTGGTTATTCAGGACGCCACGGGGCGGGCGGAGCTGGTCTACTTCAATCAACCCTGGCTAGAACGCCGGTTCAATCAGTTGAAGGGCAGCCCGATCTGCGTCTTCGGGCAGGCGTCTCGCAGCAGTGGCCTGCTCACCTTCCAGAGCCCCGAATGGGAAGAGCTGACCACGGATGAGCACGCCCTGCACGTGAACCGGATCGTGCCGATCCACCCCGCGACTGAGGGCCTCACCCCGAAGCAGATCCGGGGAATGGTTTGGAACGCGCTCGAAAAGTTCGGGCGCTACGTGCGGGAAACACTCCCTGTCAGCCTGCGGCAGCGGCTGCAGCTGGCGCACGCGGCGGAGGCGCTCCGGCAGATCCACTTCCCCGATAGCCAAGAGGCGCTGGAACGCGCCCGCCACCGGCTGGTATTCGAGGAGCTGTTCCTGCTGCAGATGGCGCTGGCGATGCGGAAGCAAGCCCTGGGGCCCCAGCTGCCCGGCATCCCGATGGAGATCGGCCCGGAGGTGCCAGATCGCCTGCGCCAGGCGCTGCCCTTCCCGCTCACCCGCGCGCAGGAGCGGGTAATCGGTGAGGTTTACGCCGACATGCGGCGCGACCACCCGATGAACCGCCTGCTTCAGGGCGACGTCGGCTCGGGCAAGACGGTGGTGGCCGCCGCGGCGGCGCTGGCCACGGTGGCAGCGGGCTATCAGGCGGCGCTCATGGCGCCCACCGAAATCCTTGCCGAACAGCACGCCCGCGTCCTGGCAGATCTGCTGGCGCCGATGGGCGTCACCGTGCGGCGTCTGGTGGGCAGCACCCGCGTCAAGGGCAAGCGCCTCATCTACGAAGAGATGCGCACCGGCGTACCCGCCCTTTTCCTGGGTACGCACGCGCTCATCCAGGAGGCGGTAGAGTTCGCCAACCTGGGCCTGGCGATTATCGATGAACAGCACCGTTTCGGGGTGCTCCAGCGGCTGACGCTGATCGATAAAGGCGCGGGGGAGCGCGCGCCGCACGTGCTGGTGATGACCGCCACCCCCATTCCTCGCTCCCTGGCGCTCACCATTTACGGCGACCTGGACGTGTCGATCATCGACGAGATGCCCCCGGGGCGGAAGCGGGTGGTCACCCACTGGAAACCCAAGGACCAGCGAGAGCGCACCTACGCGGGCGTGCGCTCTCTGGTGCGGCAGGGTCGCCAGGTCTACTTCCTCTGCCCGCTGGTGGAGGAGAGCGAGAAGCTCCAGGCGCAGGCGGCCACCGAATTGGCCCGCCGCCTTCAAGACAAAGTCTTCCCCGACCTGCGCGTGGGTCTGGTCCACGGCCAGATGAAATCCCACGAGAAGGACGAGGTGATGGACCGCTTCCGCGCAGGAGAGATCGACGTCCTGGTGGCCACAGTGGTCATCGAGGTGGGAGTGGATGTGCCGAACGCCTGCTGCATGGTGATCGAGGATGCGGAGCGGTTTGGGCTGGCGCAGCTGCACCAGTTGCGCGGCCGCGTAGGGCGCGGGTCGGAGCAATCGTTCTGCGTGCTGCTGGCCGATCCGACCACGGAGGAGGGCCGCCAGCGGCTGACAGCGATGATCCGCCTTCACGACGGCTTCCAGATCGCCGAACAGGACTTGAGGCTGCGCGGGCCGGGAGAGTTCTACGGCACGCAGCAGAGCGGCTTCCCGCCCCTGCGCATCGCCAATATTGTCGGCGACCAGCAGATCCTGGAAGTGGCGCGGCGGGAGGCGTTCGCGCTGGTGGCGGAGGACCCGGATCTGGCTGGCGCGGAGCACGTCCCGCTGTGGGAACTCATCCACCGGAAGTTCGTGGGCCTGCTGCTGGCCAGCGTGGGGTGATGTCGTGGAGCATAGATCCAGTAGCGCAGGCTTCCAGCCT
>JACQGL010000242.1 GCA_016199525.1 Armatimonadota bacterium | reverse complement strand
TCCGAAATCCAGACCTACGAGGACCTGGGTCTGTGCCGCTACGGAGAGGGCGGGCAGTTCATTGAGGATGGCCATCCCACTCTGGAGGGAAAGATCCCCGTGAACCCGAGCGGGGGGCTGATCGCCTGCGGCCACCCGGTGGGTGCGACGGGCCTTATGCAGGCGGTATTTGCCCACTGGCAGCTTCAGGGGACCATCGGCACGCACTTCGGCGGGGACGAAACGCTTCAGATTCCCAACGCGCGGCGGGGACTGATCCATAGCCACGCGGGCACGGGCACCTACGTGACGGTAAGCATCCTGGAGCGCCCCTGACGCGCACAACGCGAGGATCGGTGGCAGCGGGTATTCCTGCTTATCCTTCGGCTCCCTTCATGTTTCGCGCTGCCCTACCCGCCGCGCTCCACGACCGCGGCGGTTGGCGAATGGAAAGGCGGCCGGACCGCCTCCCGTATCGCGGGGGCGTTGATGCCGAGCAAGCCGACCGCGTAGATCGCCACGTAGAGCACCGCCACCACCCGCATCACGCGCTCGATGCACCCCGGCCGACGCCGGCGGCACCATTCTGCCAGAATTAGCGCGGGCATGAAGCTCAACAGCTTCACCAGGATGAACGGCAGCAGCCCTGCCGCCAGCACCGCCGCCATCAGCGGGTTGCCCTCGCTCCAGCCGTGCACCTGGATCAGATACACAGTATGAAAGAGATCTCCAAAGCAAAGGAGACTAAGGATAATCGTTTCCCGTGCCAGCACGCTGCCGTTCTCCAACCGGAGGCCACCCTGCGCCACGGGGCATATACCCAGGGGGTGATGGTGCCATAAACGGAACGGGCGGCCGGATCGCACGTCGGAGATTCGCGCGCTTGCCGGCAAACCAGACTCCTCCCCACGCCCCGAGGGATATCCACCACGGCCTGCCCCGCAGCACCACAATTCTCGCCTCGCTTGCGCCGGGCAGCATGTCTCTGCTTCTATGCACTGCCAGGGATATGCTCACTTCCACCACACTGTCCTCCACACGATGTGCTTGCCAGTCGAATCCGCCTCATAAGGCGCGAAGGACCCGGAGCGGGATTCCTACTTTTGGTTGATCAGCCAGCAAAAGATTTGCCCCGATGATTTCATCGGCAAGCGATCTCTAGCTAAGGTGGAAAGCAGATCAATGAGTCGAGGCGTCCTCCCCTGCCGCGCCCTGTCAGGATTACTCATCTTGGCACTCGCACTAGCCTGGGGAATGGGTGCACGAGCGGAGGAGCAGCCTGCGGATGGGTTGCCGGCGGTGGAGCTAGCCGCCGGCAGGCCGCTGGAGGCGTCGCTGGCCCAACACCTCTCGCGGGCAGCACTCCAGTTCCAGAGGCTTCACGGCTCTCAGGCGGCGGCCATCGCTACCGCGCGTTATCTCGCTGGAGGAGATGCGGCCCTGGCGGTGGTCGCCGCCGCGCTGGATGCGGACGCCACCCTCCGTCTGGCCGCCTGCCAGATTGATGGAACTGGCTCCCTTTCGGATGGCGCTGCCCTGCGACTGCTCGGCGTGGCGCTCGCCCGCCCGGTGGTGGTGAACGCGCAGGGCGAAGTGCAGCTGACCCTGGGGCCGGTGATGCTCCCTGCGGCGAGCAACGGGCGCGGCCGGGTAGCCTACTGGCGGCAGGTGGGCGCCCGGCGCGAGCTGCGGCTCGCGGAGCCGGGCCTCATAGCCTCGCGGCTGGCGCTGGTCTCGGACGAGCCGCCCTCGGCCACGTTCCCCGGTCGCCCTATGGAATGGTCTCCCGCCGGTGATGCGCTCGCTTTCCGCGGCATCCGCAACGGCCGTCCGCACCTTTACGTGGTGAACGCGAGCGGGACGGACCTGCGCTGCCTGACACCGCCACGGGAAGCGGAGTGTGACCCCTGCTGGTCGCCGGATGGTGCCTGGGTCGCGTCCGTACCCGTTTCCGATGGCGCCACGCAGGGCTGGCTCACGCGCCCCGATGGCAGCGAGCGACACCCCCTCACCCTCGTTCCCCCGATGGGAGAGTACCCCGACGAAACGCCGCGCCTGATATGGGACCTTCCCAGCAACCGGCCGCGCTACCGATCGATCGCCGGGACGCTGCTGGCGATCGGCCGGTAACCACCACGGCGGGACGGAAGACGAACCGGCGGAAGCAACGAGGAAACGATACAGCGGGCAGAGAAGGGAACAGAACAGAGTAAAGCAGGGCTATCTTTCCGGCTCCCTCCCCGTTCGTTTTCTCGTCTGCAGCCCTTCTGCCGTTCGGCTTTCGTCCTCCGTTCTTCGTTTTGCGCATCGGAGACCCGATATGCAGGTGCGGGAAATCATGACCCCTGACCCGGTCTACGTGACCCCGGATGCTCGCCTCAACGAAGTGGCGCTGCTGATGATGCAGTATGACTGCGGCGGCATCCCCGTGGTCACCGACCTGGAAAGCCGCCGGCTGATCGGCATCATCACCGACCGTGACATCATCAGCCGCGTGGTGGCGCAGGATCGCAACCCAATGGCCGTCACCGCGCTGGATGCCATGACGGCGGACCCCAAGACCCTCCCCCTGGATGCGCCGGTGGAAACGGCCCTGGAGATAATGCGCCGCTTCCGCATCCGCCGCGTGCCGATTGTGGAGGAGAACGGCGCCTGCGTGGGGATTGTAACTCTCTCCGATTTCGCCCTGCGAATGCCCACGCCGCGCCGAGAGGTGCGCGCTACCGTGGAGGAGGTCACCGCCGCCGGGGCTCATCAACCCCCGGATCGGAAGTGACTCTGGCGAAGCACGCCATCCAGAACTATGTCCGGCCCCACTCGCCGCCGCCCTTCCTTCGCCACCGCCACCGCCTGACTGTGCTTTCCCCACGCCTGGTAGGCGAGGGCCAGCCACCGGTAGGCGTTCCAAACGGCCTCGGCCTCGTCCGGAGGCATTGCGTCGCGGCCGCGGGCGAGGTCCAGAGCGCGGTGGAGGTGTTGCTCGGCGAGGGCGTAATGCCGCAGGTAGTATACAAAGTAGCGGCCCAGCTCCGTCTGGATTTCAATGCTGAACGGATTATGGTGCTCTCCCTCCTGAAGAAAGGCAATCGCTTCGCCCACGTGCCGGCCCGCGTCACACAGGATGTTCGCGCCCACGGTATAACCGGACACGAAGTATGGATTCGCCCACGTCATCAGGCGGAACAGCGGGATCGTCTTCTCCGGGTTCTCGTGGTAATGACCGCCGGCAGCGAAGGTGGGGTGGATCTGGCTCTCCAACTCGCCCAGGAAGCCGCGGAAGTCCGCCCGCGGGCTGGGGGCGTGCGCCATCGTCGCGCCAGCGGGTGGTGCCCCCTCCGGCGCCGCGTGGTCGTCGTGCATAGGATGCTTATCCACGCACGCAGTGCCCACGGCTGCCCCCGCGTGGAGCGTGTTCTCCACTTGCTGCCAGAGAAAGCTGCTGGTGGCGACGCGCGCCTGGCCGAGGAGGGAGTCCGCGGGCGACCCCGCCCCCGCGGGCACGCGAATGTACCGCTCCAGTCCCGATAACGTCGGCACGATGCCCCCCAGCCCTGCCAGCGCCACCGCCAGGAGCACCGCCGTCGCGCCCTCCCCAGGCCACCTCTTCATTGCGCCCTCGTTTGCACGTTAGAGCGTCGGAACGTTTGCAGGTTTTGACCTATCAACCGGTTCGCCTCCGTCAAAGGGCGATGCGCCGGAACCGCAGATGCGCCAGCCCCAGGAAGACCGCCGTATAGGCCGCTCCGTACAAGGCCAGCGTGGTCAACACCCAGGCGGGGATCGGCGGCCAGCCGAACGCCGTCTTCTTTGACAGATCGAACAGATCCAGGTGCGGCACCAGGTAGTAGACCGCCACCAGGAGCGGGCGCGTCCAACTGGCAGCCTGGTGGTAGACCAGTGTCAGTGTGCCCGCGAAGTAGGTGGCGCCGATGGTAAGCAACAGGGAGAGCGTCACCGTGGCGGCGGGCGTGGTCACCAGCGAGAGAGCGACCACCAGCGCGGCAATCACCGCGAAGGAAAAAGTCCGCAAGATAAGGTACTGCCAGAAGATGCGGGGCACCGGCACCCCGAACAAAGCCAGCTCCCCCGCCGCGATTCCTGCCAGGACAAGCAGCGCTCCCGTCGCCATCACCCACACGGCGAGCCACTTTCCCAGGAGCACATCCGAGCGCCGGATCGGCCGCGCCAGGAGCGGAAACAGGGTCCGGCGCGAGATCTCCTCCGGCACCTGGCGAGCGGCCAGCCACACGCACACAATCAGCGAGAGCAGGTTGACCACCGTAAGCGCCAGGTCACGCAAGAAGATTTCCAAGCCGCGCACGCCCATCAGGGCGAACACCGATCCCGCCCCCAGCATGAACAGGCTCAGGAACCAGACCACGTACACGTCTTTTCGACGCGCCGTCTCCAGCATGGCCGCCCAGGCGAGCGTTCCAATGGCTATGCACCGGCGTCGCATCGCCCCTCCTACGCCCCGTGCAGGGGCGGCGTGTCTACAGGCGGGTGCCTGCGGGCGGGATCTACTACGCGGACGAAGTAATCTTCCAGGATCCCCTCCCGCTCGCCCGCGTCCACGACTTCGGCCAGCGGGGATCGCAGCCGTTCCAACGCCTGACGCCATTCCGCCAGCCTACCAAACTCCGCCTCCCAGAACTCCCCCACGCGCGTGGCGGGTAGGGGCGGTTCCGACGCCCGGAAGCGCACCCAGTAACGCCGCAGCGCGCTGCGCAGTTCATCCACGCGCCGGTCCGCCGCCACCCGTCCATGGTGGATGAGCACCACGCGGTCGCACAGCTGCGCGACTTCGGACAGCTCGTGGGAGGAGAAGAAGATCGTCACCCCCGCCCGCTTCCGCTCTGTGAGGATCTCGCGCAGGTCCCGTCGGCCGAGCGGATCGAGGCCGCTACTGACCTCATCCAGAACCAGCAGCTCGGGATTCCCTAGGAGCGCCTGGGCAATGCCCACGCGCTGCAGCATCCCTTTAGAGAAGCCCCGCAGGCGCTCGTCCTCGCGGCCCGCTAGGCCGACGCGGACCAGCAAATCCTGCGTCTGGGCCCGGAGGAGGGGGACGGGAAGGTCCTGCAGACGACCGTAGAGAGTCAGAGTCTCGCGTGCCGTCAGCCACGGATAGTAGAGCGCTACCTCGGGCAGGAAGCCCACGCGGCGGCGGGACTCCGGATGGCCGGCCTCTCGCCCCAGCAGCCGCGCCGCGCCCGCATCGGGGGCCAGGAAGCCCATCAGGGCCTTAATGGTCGAGGATTTCCCGGCGCCGTTGGGGCCGATGAAGCCGACGACCTCCCCAGGTGCGACACGCAGGTTGAGACCGGCCACCGCCACCGTGGGCGGCATCCACCACCCCCGCCGGTAAGAGATGCACAGATTGATGATCTCAATCGCGGCGCTCATCCCTCACACGCTCCCCTCTGCGCGCTCTCGGTCGCCCTATCCGTGATCCCTACTGCCCTGCTCCTGGTGATTATCGGCGCCTCCCCCGTGTGGCTTAAGCGCATCCCTACCAGAGAATACCAGGGAATAAAGGAGAGCGCGGCGAATAGGGCCTCCAGATGACTCGCCTGGCCTTACAAGAAATGCCCTTTTGCAAACGCTGCACACTGCTCACAGGCACGCTCCTGCTGGCGCTCGTGGTGCCCGTCCCGAAAGCTTTCGGGACTTCCGAAGCGCCCAAGGGCGCCGAGTTGGTGGCGCGCCGCTGGTGGACGGCCGTCTGGCAGCTAGATGATCAGTCGCTCGCCCGCCTGGGCGTTGATCCCCCTCCCTCACCCTCGGTGCTTGCCCGGCGGGCCCGCCGGCTACGTACGCTCCTGGAAAGTGAGCAGCCGCCCCCAGGCGGGGCACGCTTTCAGGATGAGCACTGGATGGTGGAGTGGCCGCTGCGTGAAATTCGCGGTCCAGCCGGGTGGGCGCACGTCACGCTGCGTCTGCGTATGGAGTGGGCGGGCGGCGACTGGCGCATCAGCCGCGTCCTGGCGCGATTGCGGGCGCGCTGTGCCGGCATTCCGTCGGTCGCCCCGGTGGAGGCCGTCGTAGACCTGGAGCGAGCGGCCCTGACCCGTGGGCTGGACGCGGCGGTGCACCGGGCGCGTTACCTGGCGGACTTTGCCCTGCTCCTTGACGACCACCAGCGCGCCGTAGCCCGCGCCCGCGAATACCTGGCCTGGCGCCGGCTGGCTGCCGCCCTGGACAACGCGCAGGCGGAGTTGCGCCATCTGAAGGAGAGAGCCGCCCTGGATGAAGAGCGCATGCGCGACTACCTTACTCTGAAGGACGCGCGCGCGCTGGTAGCCGCCGCTCGCCTGGAGTGGGCCAATGCAGAGTCGGACGATCTGCCCCTCGGGGAGGTCTACGCGGACCTATGGCGTGCCCCCGAACTGCAGCACGCGGCCTGGTGGCGCGCCCTGGCGGCGTTCCACCAAGCACGGATAGACCGGGCACGGCGGCGACTGGATCCCACCCGGGAGCGCGCCGCTCAGGAGGCCCTGGCCGCGGTGCTGACCCGCTATCGGGAACTGCGCCCCGATTCTGTGGCAGGCTACAGCGACCTGGCCGAAGTCCTGCTACAACTGGGCCGGGGCTCGCTGGCGCAGCAGGTGATCCGCGCCGGCCGCACCCGTCAACCCGACTCTCCCCGGCTCGCCTTCCTGGCATGGCGGGCGGCAACCGGCGAGGAGCGGCTGGACGCGGCGTTCGCCTTGCTGCGACTGGATCCGGAAGACTCCCGGGTGCACGCGACCATCGGCTGGGAACTGCTCGCCCGCGCCCGGTTCCGCGAAGCGATCCCGTGGTTAGTCCGTGCCCGCGACGCCGAAGACCCCCAGGATGACCGACCGCACGGCCTGATGCTCGCCCATTGCTACCTGTTGACCGGCCAGCTCACGGCGGCCCGCGATGCGGCCGAACGGGCCCTGCGCCGTGAGGGTCTGGAACCGAGGGACCGATCCGCCGCCCATATGATCCTCGCCCTCGCCCGGCTCCAGATGGGGGACTACCAGGCGGCCAGACAGTCCCTTCTGCGCGCCTTGAACGGCTCCTCCCTGATCTGGATGGCGCTGCTGGTCGCCTTTGGCCTGACTGCCCTGGTGATCATCGTCGGCAACGCGCTCTGGCGGCGACTGCGCCCGCCGCCGCCCGACCTGCCCAGGGAAAGGTTCCGTTCCAGCGATTACTGGTGGCCGCTGCTGGCGCTGTTGGCCGGGCAGAGTCTGTGGTTCGCGGGCGTGGATCTGCTCCTCTCCCTGGGCCTGTCATTCCTGTTGATGCTGGCGACCACGCTCTGGGTCGTGCGCCATCGCAAGGGGAGTGTGCACTGGCTTGGCTGGCGGGACCGCTGGCCCCTACGTCGCGTCCTCGTCGCCGCGGCGCTACTCGTGCCGATCGTGGTTCTGAGCGAGGGGATCACCATCGCGTGGCGGGCGGGGCTGCAGGCGGTATTGCCCATCGAGCTGTTTCGCCAACTGGCACAGCCATCCGAGGTAGCCAATCACATCTTCGCCGGTCTGGTGAAGACGCCGGTGCCCGCCTTCCTGGGGATGCTGCTGGTAGCGGCCGTGATCGGCCCGATTGCGGAAGAGGTCTACTTCCGCGGGCTGCTGTTCGGCGGCCTGGCAGAGCGTGCGACCGTCTGCCGTGCGGCCGTGCTCAGTACCCTGACGTTCGCTGCGATGCACATGAATCCCATCGCTCTGCCCGCCATTATCGCCATCGGTTTGCTGCTCGCCTGGGCCTACAACCGGACGGACAGCCTGACGCTGCCCATCGCGATTCACATACTCAATAATGCTGTCACCCTGTGCCTGATGCGATTCTTTCCGCCGCCCGGCGGCTAAGCACGCCCGAGATGTCGAGCGTTCGGCATCGAGATTCAGCCCGCCTACAGGCCGAGGTACTCGTCAACCTCCCGCTGATAGGCGCGCACCCGGCCGGAGAGGACGTCATCCACCGCCAGCGTCTGCTGCGCACAGCTGGATTCCAGAATCGCGTAGGAGATCGCCACCGAGCGCGCACCCTGCGCCGCGGTGACCTCCGGCGTGCCGCCCTCCCGGATCGCGCTGCCAAAATCCGCGTACTCGATGGCGAGGATCTTCCGGTCCGTCTCCTCGAACGGGAACCCGTACTCCCAGGCCCGCTCCTCCCCGAACAGGATGGTGGTCACCTCATCCAGCCGGAACCCGGGGACCCGTTCCAGGATGCGGGCGTCGTCGTACACCTCCCCCTTCGCCGTGGTCAAGCGGATCGGCAGCCCTTTACGGTCCGCGGGCAATTCGAGCGACCCCGCGCTGCCGTAGACGAGGCGATGGTTGAAGGGCCTGCCGTGGCCGGCGTAGTCTACCGTATACTGGGCGACAGCGCCGCTGCGGAAAGTGAGAACGGCATAGGCAGCGTCTTCTGCCGTGGCGCTAATCGTTTCCGGCAGTGGCCAGCGGGCGTAGAAGCCCTGCACGCCGGTTTCATCCTCCTGCGGGCGGTGGCGGATCGGCTCGTGCAGGCGCGTCTGGGCATAAACGTGGGTGATCTCGCCCAGAAGGTACTCCAGGATGTCCGCGAAGTGGACGCCCACGTCGAGCAGGAGACCGCTGCCAACCTTCTGGTGACGCCAGGCGCTAATGATGATCCGGTCGCCGCCGCCCACGCCCTGCTCCAGGCACAGGCGGGGGGTGCCGATGGCGCCCGCATCCAGCAGCGCTCGCGCCAAGCGGTTGATGGGGTCGCGCCGGTAATTCTCCGCCACGGCCAGCACTCGCCCAGGCGTGTGCTTGGCCGCCGCTTCCATCGCCTGACACGCCCGTACCGTCAACCCCATCGGCTTCTCGACCATCACGTGCCAGCCACGTGCCAGCGCCTCCGCCGCGATGGTATGATGGTGGCCGGGATCGGTACACACATCCACGGCGGCCAGGTCTGGCGCGGCCCGCGCCAGAGCGGCCAGATCGCCGGCCACCTCCGGGCGCGTGCCGAACCGGCGCTCTGCCTCTTCAGCCAGCGAGCGTGCGTTCGCCTCGTTCAGGTCACAGGCAGCCACCAGCCGGAATGGGCTGCGACCGACGGACTCCAGCTCAGCAAGGCCATAGATGTGACGATGGCCCATCCCGCCGCAGCCTACCACAGCTAGAGGGATTCGTTCCGTCATCTCTTCTCCTCCGGATGCCTGACAGCACTGGCCACCAAGGGCGCAAAGTCATCCAAAGCGTGGGCCTGAAGGCGCAGCGGCAGAGCAGGAATGGGAGAAGAGAAGTCCTGTCGCTTACAACCCCTTCAGTCATTGACCCACTCACCCGCTCTCCCTCTCCGGACCCATGCGCCTGTTCCGCCCGTTCGCGGCCCCAACCTGCATCTGCACGATGCCGCGTTTGGGCTCGATCGCGGGTAGGGAATCCCCTAACGTCTACCGATAGAATACAAATAGGAAGCAGGCATACGTCTCGCTTCGGTCGGCGCCCCTATCCGAAGTCCGGCCCTTCGGCAGGACGCAGGGGAATATGGGGTGGGTCGCTGGTGCTCGCCACAGGGAGGGCAGTACCGTGCCAGCGAAGATATCGGCTCATCATCCGTTAAGACAGCTGTTCGAGGCGCTGGTGGAGTCCACCTTCACACGCGAGGTCGGCCTCCATGACATGCGCGTGCCGCGCTATATTGCGAATCTGCTGGTCGATTTCACTCACCGCGATAATCTCTTCCGTATCCGTGACGCGCGCGGGCGCCCCATCGAGGAAGTTGCGGAGATGCTGGCGGACGGAGATGTGGCTCTCAGCGCCACTTCGTTCGAGCGCGAACGCGAAGTGCACAAACACATTGGGGACTTCACCCTCTTCTGGACGGGGGTTTACCCCGAGATGCTGCGCTACTTCCGCGCCGCCGCGCGCAAGGACCACCTGATCGACTACGTAGAGCAGGGACGCAGCTCTTACCGCATCGCGGCGACTTTCGACTACGGGCCGTATGCCCAGGAAGCGCCGATCCTGCGCCGGCTGGCGGACGAGTTCGAGCGGTGCATCTTCGGGCTCAACCGCGTGCGGTCGGAAATGGATGCGCTGGGGGATCCACAGCTGCGCGCGGTGCGACGGCTCCTGGAGGATTAGCGCCGCCGGACCACCGGATGGGAAGATGCGCTAAGGTGAACGGGCGCAGGAGCGTTGGGCACTCAGCTCCGACCACCCTCACTCTGCGCTCGCCCACACGTAGGCCGGGCGCCCTCCGCCGGCGATACAATGATTCTGCTTGGCCCTATCCGCCGAAGGTGTCCCCGGCCATCCCGACGCCGTCGGGATGGGGGCGGGGGACCTGGAAGCGAAAACGCGTGCAACAGGAAATCCAATGGACGCCGGACCGATCTTCACCTTCCTCTTCGCCACCGCCGTCATCGTGACTATCGCCGGCCTGGTGGTTTCTTTGGCGAAGAATCCGTAACCGCTCTGTCCCGCCCGACAGGCAATAGCAGGCACGGCACTGGCCTGGTGGGGACCTCTGCACCCGAGCAATCGCCTGGCTCCTGCGGTGGTGAGGGGGTCGGAGATACCCGTACCACGCTGTCGTCCAATCGGCGTGTGCTGATTAGCCGACCGGTCCCCGCCCGGCTCTCCGACGCAATCTCGGTCCTAATCCCGAGGGAGGATCTACCGGAGGGTGCGGATTATTGATTCTTTCTTCGCACCAGGCCAGGTCGGCGCCCCTTACCCAACCCGTGGCGTGGCAGAGAGTACAACGACCGCTGGGATCGGCCAGCCAGCGCTCCTGCGGGTCCAGCGCACGTCGATCCGCTGCGGATACCTGCCCGTCGCCGCCGCAGATCGGGCAGCGCAGCAGCCATCCTTCGCTGCCGCATTCGCCCTCGCAGGGTCTTCTCGCCGGTGGGGTCGGCTGGTAACGGGACGCCAACCCGCGGCACGAGACGCACGGACGCAGGATCTGATCCAGCACCGCGCGCGGCGGCAGGGTGATGCGGACGGAGGCCATCCCCGCGGTCGCCGCCTGCCAGGCACTACCGCCGGATGCGTCAGGGATCTTCACTGTCAGGCGGTAGTAGACGCTTTTATCCCCCCGCTGGCGCGCCTGGGCGAGCACCCCCGGCGGGATGTAGAACCGGTGCGTCACCATGCGCCCCGGAGGCAGGGTGACTGCGGAGGACGCTCCCTCCCCTGCAGGCCAGCCGGGCACAGCATCCATTCCCGACCACTCCCCACTCACCCAGGCCGCGGAAGGGAGTTCAGCCTCCACCGGCGCGAAGATCCGCCACTGCACGCGGATCGGCCGCCGGCCGTCCCAGGTGACCCGTGATAGGGTGGGCTCGATGGCCAGCACGGGAGGCGGGTTGTAGGCTTCACCTGTCGGGAAGGCTGCCTCCCGCCCGCCGAAACGACCCCAGCTCACCACGCCGATCATTAACCCGGCAACCAGGGGGAGAAGCGCCACGATGGCCGCGAACGCCGCCAGCGCCCGCAGCGGCCATCCGACCCCCCGGAGCGCCCGGCCGGACGGAGAGGAGGCGTTCTTCCAGGGGGAACTGCTCCAGGCAGACGCTTCCAGCGCGGGATCACTCTGGCCTGGCGCCGCAGGCAGTCCCCGCCGCAGGGCAGCGGCGAACTCCGCGGCGCTCCCCGGCCGTTGCCGCACCTCCATCGCCAGCGCCCTGCAGATCGCCTCCGATAAGCCCCGCGTTACCTCCGGCCGGACCTCCAATGGTCCCCGCAGCCTCACTCCTTTCGCCCGCTCTGGCGCGCCGGGCGGGGGCGCGCCCACCAGGGCGTGATAGAGTGTGGCTCCCAACCCGTACAAGTCCGTATACGGCCCCAACGGGGCTGTCTTCGCGTACTGCTCCAGCGGCGCATAGGCAGGTGTCACCCACACTCCCTTCCGCCCGCTCCCGTCACTCCCACGCGCCGATCCGAAATCTACCAGCACCACGCGGCCATCCCCGCACAAGAGCAGGTTCTCCGGCTTGATGTCTCCGTGCACCACTCCCGCCCCGTGCACTTCCTCCAGCGCCAGAAGCACCTCCTCCCCCAGCGACACCACCTCGTCCACCGGTAGCGGCCCCTCCCGCCGCAGCCGCTCCGCCAGCGTTTCCCCCCTCACATACTCCAGCACCAGATACGCCGTCCCCCGTTCCTGGAATGTGTAGTAGGCCTGCGCGATACCCCGCTGCGTGAACCGCGCCAGTAGCTGCCCCTCCGCCACGAACTGCTGCCGGGCACTCTCGAACTCCTCCCCGCTCCAGTCCGCGGGCGGCTGCACGCCCGCCTCCGCCCGCCGGCTGCCCTCGGGGAAGAACTCTTTGATCGCTACCTGACGCTGCAAGCGTGTATCCCAGGCGCGGTAGGTAATCCCCAGGCCACCACGGCCCAGGAGAGCTTCCAGCACGTAGGCCCCTTCCGCCAACCGCGTGCCGGAGGGCAGCGCCTCGTCCTTCTCCACCCGCTCGCTCAGGGGCGCGCCGCAGATTCGGCACGCGCTCCGGTCCGCCGGGTTTTCCGCCGCGCAGGTGCTGCAGACCATTGTGCCACTCCTTCAGGTTCGCTTTAAGGCTCTTGCTGCGGAGTTCGTCAGCCACTTGGGAGCGCCACCGCGAGGGGAGAGGCGCGCCGTTCGCGGCAGCTGTGTTCCGGATTGTGACCGGCAAAACCCCCGGACGCCTTCGAGGTGACCTCTGAAGTCATTCCTGTTTCGCCAGCAGACGAAACCGGGAAGGGATGGCGATAGACGGCGGAGACGCGCCCTGCCGCCTGTCGGGAGACCACGCCCTCCGGCCCTCAATTCTTAGCTATATCCTACCGAAGATTGGCGCAGGTGGCACGGCCAACACGGATGGCGCGGTGCGGTTCCCAACGGCAGGTAGCACCGTGTAACGGGGTCACGTCCCCGTGATCCGCCGGATCTCCTCCTCGGAAGGCAGGCCGTCTGGCGCTTCGGTAAGCTCCGTGCGCACCGTCATGGTGCGGCCGCCCGCGCGGATGGTCTTCACCGTGTCCGGGGAGAGATCCCCCGTGCCGTTCAGTTCCTCCAGGGCACGGCGCAGCATCTGCGTGGCGCCGAAGTTGCCCAGCCGCTGCGTAACGCGGATCGCCGATCGGAGCGATTGCCGCGCGCCCTCGGGGTCGTGCCCAGATTGCCGTGCCGCACGGTGCAGGAGGCGATCCACGTTCTTCTGCTGGACGTAGCCCAGCACCTCATCGTTCATCACTGCCGCCCGCGTCTCGTCAGTGGTAAACACAACTTCCAGATCGCGCGGCCCTTCGATCTGCCGATCCGTCTGGCCGAAGACGCTGTACTCCACGGTGAACCGCGCCAGCCGCGCGCGGCTGGGGGGACGCACGATCCCTCCCACGGAGAGTTCTACGATGAACACGGTAAAGTCGCCTGCTGACAGGTTCCCCAGCCGGTAGGGACGCTCGTAACGGTCCACCTCCCAGATTACCGGGTAGACGCGCGCCAGTGATTCCAGCTCCACGCCGCGCACCGTCTCCACTGCCAGGCGCGTGTCGCTCACCACCTCGCGCAGGGACAGGTCCACCTCCGTTTCCACAATTCCGTCCAGGTCCAGAATGCTGCGCAGGTGCGCGGGGCGGCCGCGGGAGCGCTCCGCCAGTTCGAGGAGGAGTTCATGGTTGTAGGTGGTCCCTACGCCCAGGGTGGTCAGGGGCAGGTTCTGCTCGGAAAACAGAGCGATGACCTCGCCGCACTCAGCCTCGTCGAAGGTCATCCCGTCCGTGAGTACAAACGCTCGCCGTGCGTACTGGGGCGGGCAATGCTGGAGGGCATCCAGCGCGGCCCGCAGGCCACGCGCCATCCGCGTGCTGCCGTGAAAACGCTCCAACTGGCCGATGGCGCGGTGGATCTGCTCTCGCTCCGCCAGCGGGGTGAGGGGCAGCAGCGCCGACGCCTCGTCCGCGAACTGCACCAGCGCCAGTTGGTCCGCGGGCTGCAGACGAGGATCTTCGACCAGGCGGTGAGCAGCCTGGATGGCGTGCTCGAGCTTGCTCAGGCCTCTTTCGACCCGTTCCCGCATCGAGCCGCTGGTATCCACCACCAGGGCCAGGGCAACGGGCACGCGCGCCTCTTCGCGCACCCGCGGCAGGCAGCGGAGCATCACGAACAGCTTCTGCGGCCCGCCCGTGCCGGCCAGCAGGTACTGACGGTGCGGCCTGACGACCAGGTTCAACATCGACGGCGCTCTCAATCGCGGATTAACGAGGGCGTTGGGTGTTCCGGTGTTCGGGCGTTCCGATACGCCGCGTCCCGGGGTGCCATTGCTTACGGGCCGTATGGCCGGGCCCCGCATCCCGTAACTTATTCCCGCGGCCCGAAGCAAACCAGGAAGCGGACGTTGCCCAGCGCTATCTCATCCCCATCGTTGAGCGGGTGGTCGGCGGCGATCCGCAGGAACCGATCGCCCGTGGCGGGACGGATGAACGTGCCGTTCGCGGATACCAGGTCGCGCAGGTACCACGCGCCGGTGGCGTCTCGGAAGATCATCGCGTGCCGGCGGGAGATGTAGCCCGCTTCCGGCAGACCGCCCAGGTCCACGTCCACCGGCCCGGAATGCGGATCGAAGCGGCCCAGCACCACCCGTTCGCCCAGATCAAAGATCTGTTCCGTGAGAGCGCCGGCGCGTTTCAAGATGAGCCGCGGCGCCGCCTCTGGTGGCGGCGAGGCGGGCGCGGGCGCCTGAGGCGGCGACGGAGCGCGCGGCGGTTCCGAGACCTCCACCATCCAGTTGGTGCCGCACTCCGCGCACACTTCGCTGGCGTCTTCCACCGCGGCGCCACAGGTGGGGCACTGGGGCATCATTCCTCCTCCACTATATGGGACGCCCGCCGGCAGCCCGCAGGTTCGCTAAGGAGAGGGGCGACGGCGTCCGTCACCGGTAGGTTCGCGCGCCCGGATGTGGCTTCCCTCCGGTCTCGACGCCCGCGGAATCGCCGCTGTCCTGCCCCACTGTTATCATGACAGGTACCCGGCGCCCTTAGATTCGAGCGTCGCCAGGTTGAGGTGTTTAAGCGTGAAAACCTGCCAACCGGTTAACGCTTCATTAGCGCGGAGGTGTCTATGCTCGCTTCCTCCCTTCCTACCCGGCTGTCCCTGCCAGATCGGTTGTCGGAGCACCTCGACGATCTGCTCGCCCGCGATAACAATAGCATCCTCGTCTGGACCGACGCCCGCGAGGAAGGCCAGGGCAGCCACTGGTTTGAGGTTCACCTGCTGAGCAACGGTTACCGGTTTGAATTAACGCTTCGCTTCTGGGTCCCCGACTGGCTGAAGGAGCGGGGGCTGCAGGCGACTCTGCCCGCCCACCTGTTGGTAGCGGAGTTCAAGCCGGGTGAGGCGGCCACCGTGCACCTCGGGCAGCAGAAGATGAGCGATCTGCGTGCCAGCCGGCTCAAGGTGGCACGCCTGGTGGCGCGGCTGATCGTCGAGCTATGGGTCCCCCTGGAGCCGGACGACGTCTCTCTTCAGGATCTGCGGTATCATCCCGTAACCCTGGATACGCCCTATCCCCAGCTCCCCGCCTACCAGCAGTAGCGCCCCCAGGGTAGGGGGAGGGTGGAGGAATGGGGAGAGTGGGAGCTCGAGCGTCCAGCGCCCACCTTCTTAAGGAACCGGCGCACAGGCGGCGAGACGCAACGAAGGTCTGGAACTCTGCGCGCCTTCGCATCCTGGCCTGATCTCCCCAATCTGCAATCCGCACCCGGAAGGCCCTGCAAATCCACACTGCCCCTCCGATAATCAGCCGAGTAGCCTAGCCGCGCGTCTCCAGGAGGGTAGTGGTGTACACTCTACCGCTCGATCAGATCGTTCCCAACCCCAACCAGCCTCGCAAGTACTTCGACGAAGCAGCGCTTCAAGAGCTCGCCGCCTCCATCCGCGAACGGGGCGTGATGGAGCCGATTGTCGTTCGTCCCAAGAACGATCATTATGAAATCGTCGCGGGCGAACGCCGCTACCGCGCCAGCCGGATCGCCGGGCTGGCCGAGATCCCGGCGGTCATCAAAGAGCTGACCGATGAGGAAGCGCTGGCGGAGGCTCTCCTGGAGAACTTCCAGCGAGAAGACCTGACGGTTATGGAAAAGGCGCGGGCGATTCAGAGCCTGCTGCAGTTCATGACAGTCGAGGCAGCCGCTCGGAATCTGGGATGCAGCAATAGCACCCTGCGGCGTTACCTGGAGCTGCTCGAACTGCCGCAACCAATTCAGGACGAGCTCTGCCTGCCGCCCGCCAAGCAGGCGCTCTCCGGCTTCACGGAAGGCCACGCCCGCGCCCTACGTGGCCTCAGCCGCGATTACCCCACCCAGCTGCGCGTGCTGGACAAAATAAAGAAAGAGCGCCTTTCCGTGGACGAGACGGAACGCCTGGTGGAGGCGATTCGCAAAGCCCCCCAGCGGAAGGAGGCGTTCCTCCGCATCTCTCTCGATGCCACGGAAGAAATCCTGAAGCGCCAGGGCGTCAAACTGGAGCGACGTAAGAACTTCAAGCGCAAGACGGCCGCCGAGTTCCTGGCCGCATACCAGAAAGCGGTCACCGCCCTGAACCACCTGCTGGACGACGAGGTCACCCGCTTCCTCAACTTCGAGCAGGTAAACCAGCTGCTGGCTTCGTCCACCCAGCTCCTGGACGATCTGGATAAGTTCGTGCGCGCCGTTCGCAGGGATCTGGTAGCCCAGGATTTCGGCTTCATGGAGACCTACGTCTTCTGCAGCCTCTGCGGGCGACGCGAGCTGATCGGGAGCATGAAGTGCAGTGTCTGCGGTACCGTGCTGAAGCGCTGCTGCGACTGCGGCCACTACGATCCTACTTACCAACAATGCGGTCTGCACGGCTTCTACGTCTACGCTAGCGAAGCGGAGTGCCCGACAGAAGATTCACAGTCCCACAAGTGCCCTGATTACAAGCCGCGCGTGGAGGTGCACCGCGCCGCGTAAACAGACCCGCCAGGAAAGCGCGTTCATACCGCCGGGGGCGCGAGCGAGGGTCGTATCATTCGCGCGGCAGGTCAGGGCGTTCCCCCGCCGAGGACGCGCCCACGCGTGGTCCTCTGTTGCACAAGCGCGGCGGCCCGGAGCAGGTCGGAGGGGGAAGGTGCGCCTCCGGTAAATTCCACCAGCTCACCGACCACCCAGGCAGGAGCGGCGAGGATGTCTTCGTAGCCGACCTCCAGATAGCGATCCCCGTGCTCCCGGTAGCGGAGGCACTCCTGGACGTACAGCTGGCAGAGATACCGGCAGTAGTCCCGATCCTGGCACGGGTCCGGCGCCGCCGCCGGTGAGAGACCTGCCCGCCGCGCCGCCCGCTTGAGTGTGCCCCATGGGTGCAGCAGCCACCAGCGCGCTCGTTGAGTCACAGGCAGCGGCGCGCCAGCCGCCTGGCGCCACACGTGGGCTCGACGGTGCAGGCTGTCCACCACCGCTTCCTGATCCCGCCGCACGTGGAGGATCCGCGCCTGGGGAAAGAGCCGCAGCCAGTAGGGAAGCGTCATACTGGTGCGCGGATCTTTCCAACCCCAGGGGCCGTGAAACGTGGCGGGAAGAGGCCGCAGATAGTGGCTTCGCAGACGCGTGAAGGTGGCCAGCTGGAGCAGCGCGATGCTGGTGCGGGCAAAACCCGGCCGCTCTCGACGTGCCAGGAAGGGTTCGATCCGATTCCAGGCCGCCCCGGCGCGGGCCAGCAGCAGATCGTTCAGCTGGCGGAAGTCATCCGCTTCCGCGTACCCGTTGAGAAGCAGCCACTCATCTGGAGCAGGCAGATCCTTCCCGCCGCTCAGGGCGCGCCGTGATCCCATGTAGACGCCCAGCGCCTCGAGCATCGCGGCCACCAGGCTGGTGCCCGATCGGTGCATCCCAATCACGATCACCGGCGGCGGCAAGCGGGAAAAACGAGGATGAATAAGCAGTTGGTGACGAGCCATCAGAGGTCCTAAGCCCAGTGAGAGTCGCCTGCTACCCGTTCATGTTTACGAAGTTTAGCCCGGTGGCAGGTTCTCGTTTGCCATAATCAGCCATGAAGTTTCCACGTCTGCCGCTTGCCGCGCCGCCGGCCGGGGTAAGTCTCTCCCAGCCTGTCACTCCCGAGCGACCCGCGTTCCTCCCTATCTCCGCTGATGAGCCGCTCGACCTGGCGCTCTGCTTTGAATCAGGGCAGATCTTTCGCTGGCAGTGGGCGGCGAATGCCTGGCACGGCCCCTTTGGCGCCTCTGCTCTGGCCCTCACCCGAACTCCGGACGGCGTGAAGGTGGAAGTGGCAGGGCCGGCGGTTCCCCTGGAGGCGGTGTGGCGCTTCCTGGGACTGCACCTGTCCCTGCCGGAGGTCTACCGGCGTATCGGCATCGATCCGGTGATGCACGCCGCCATCGCCGCGCTGCCGG
>JACQGL010000022.1 GCA_016199525.1 Armatimonadota bacterium | reverse complement strand
CGAGAGCCACGCAGCCGGCAGGGCCACGGACCGATGACTGACAGCACCCGCGCGGGCCCTCCGCGCGGTGGGTCGGCAACCGAAGAGCTGCAGCGCTACGCCACCCGGCTGCGGATCCTCGCCGAAGCCTCGCACGCCTTCGCGGAGGCTGCCACCGACTACCCACGGCTGCTGCGCACCATCGTCCGGCGCCTGGTGGACCTCATCAGGGGATACCTGTTCGGCCCTCCGCGGGCCTTCCTCGGGCGGGCGGCAGCAGCCCGCGATGGAGAGGCAAGGGCGGGGCTCCGTTCCCGCCCCGTGTGCTCCTCCTACGCGGGGAAGAACTGCTGGTAGGTGACCACGTAGCCGCCCGGAGCGTGCGTGATGGCTTGGTAGCCCGATCGACGATGAACGCCTCATTGAGGCCCGTCTTCCCGTCAGTCCTCACACCTCCCCGTACCGGTACTTCGTGCTCTCCTCGATGATGCGGATCTCCTCGGGCGTCAGATCGAAGAGGCGGTATACGCGGTCGTTCAGCTCCGTCTCCAGGGCGACGATCTGCGCCGTGAGCCGCTTGTGTTCCGCCTTCCGCTCGGCCAGCCCGGGGAGCCGGTTCTCCAGGTAGTGGTCTGCGAACAGCCCGCGGTTGGTGAACGCTGGCAGTTCGAGTTGAAGCTGGGGTTCAGACACGACGAGGGCCTCCAGAAGCAGCGCTGGCCAAGGTAGGCATCCTGCCACGCGACCAATGCTTCGGTTACCAGTTACTCGCAGTCGGCTCTGAAGTCCTCGGGAGCGGCGCCGGTGTTGCAGACACCTGCAACCATTCTGCAACCAAACTGGGTTGCAAAGGGTTCGCGGCGATTGCAAAGGATTGTATGAAGGGACGCGATTCCAGGCTGGAGATTGTGCGCTTTTGTAGGCGATTGCAGGGGATTGTATAGGGGGCCTCGAACTGCGGAACAGAGGCGCTCGCCGCCTCTGGCTGGTAGCGAAGGGAGACATAGGAACCTGATGATGCTGGCGCGTGACGAGGAGATCCTCGGGGACGTCATCTTCACCGCGGCCGAAATTCGCCGCCGCGTCCGCGAGCTGGGCCGCCGCATTACCCGCGACTACCAGGCCAACGAGGTGCAGCTGGTCACCGTCCTGAAAGGCGGCGTCTTCTTCCTCGCGGATCTGGCGCGCGCCATCCGCTGCCCTGTCAGCCTGGACTTCCTGGCCATTAGCAGCTACGCCGGGGGCAGCCAGTCCGGCGAGGTCCGCCTGACTAAGGACCTGGACGAGAGCATCGTCGGGCGCCACGTGCTCATCGTGGAGGATGTAGTGGATACCGGCCTCACTCTCGGCTACATTCGCCGTGTGCTCGAGCAACGTCGCCCCGCCTCGCTCCGCATCTGCATCCTCTTCGACCGCCCCTACCGCCGCCTCGTAGACCTGCCGATTGACTACGTTGGCTTCGAGTTGCCGGACCTCTTCGTGGTTGGCTACGGCCTGGATTACCGCCAGCGCTACCGGAATCTCCCTGAAGTGCGGGCGGTAAAGCCCGAAGCCCTTGCCCTACCGGAACGGTGATGACCCGCGCTTCTCAGGACGCCAACCCTACCGCACGTCGCGCCCCCGCCAGAGAATGGTTCCTCGCTGCCCTTTTCTTCGCTCTCCTGGCCACCGCGCTGCACGCACGCGCGCTGTTCTCATCCGCCACCTACTACTTCGGGGACCTGGGAGATCAGCATCTGCCGCTGCACCTCACGGTAAGGCGGATGATCAGCGCCGGCCAGTGGCCGCTCTGGTCGCCGGGCATCTTCGGCGGCTACCCGATCTTCGCGGAAGGACAGGTGGGCGCCTGCTATCCGCTGAACTTCCTGCTCCACCTGGGGAAACTCCCGGCGGCGTTCGCCCTGGAGGGAACGCTGTGGCTGCACTCCTGGCTCGCGGGCCTATTCACCTACGGGCTGGCCCGCCGATGCCAGCGTTCCTCCGCCGCCAGCCTGCTCGCGGGTGTTCTATTCGCCAGTTCGGGCTACCTCACGGCGCGCATCATCCACCTCCCGGTATTTCGAGCTGCCATCTGGCTGCCGCTGGAGCTGGCCCTGCTGGAATCGGCACGGACAGCATCCGGAAGACCTCGCGCGCGATGGCTCTTGCTTCTGACGCTCACCATCGGTGTGCAGGCAACCGCTTTCCATCCCCCGCAGACCTTCTATTCGCTAGCGGCGCTCCTCATCGCCGCGCTCGCCGCGGGGTGGGGGAGGTCCTCCGGTACCACTCGGTCTGGCATCGCCGCCTGGGTAGCGATCCCGGCGGTCATCGGGGCCGGCCTCTGCCTGGCCGCCGCTCAACTCTTGCCGACCTGGGAGCTCTACCGCCACAGCGCCCGCGCCATGGTGGGCGGCTATGACTACCTCACTCAGTTCTCGCTCCCCATCTTGCAGTCGCCGACGCTCATCCTGCCCAACCTGTTCGGCTCCCCAGCCACCGGAGATTACTGGGGCGCGCCGAACTACTGGGAGCTGAACGGCTTTATCGGTGCCCTACCCCTGCTGCTTGCGGCGCTGGGAGCCCGCCAGGCATGGCGAGATCCCGCGGGCCGCGCCTTCGTGCTGCTGGCTGGGGTGGGATTTGCCCTCGCGCTGGGGAAGGACAACCCGGTCTACCACCTGCTGCTCGCACTTCCCGGATTCAACCTCTTCAAGGCCCCGTCCCGCTGGTTGCTGCTCTTCACCGTGGGCGTCGTCGGGTTGGCCGCCTACGGGGTGGATCGGTTGCGCTCCACTCCCCCCCGCTGGGCATCAAGGGCCGCAGTGGGCGTGGCGGTGTTGGGCCTGGTCGCCGTCCTCCTGCTGGCCGTCACGCGTCCTGCAGTGCGATCGCTCGCGGGCTCGATCCTGGAGCGGCGGGATGCTCGCGCGGTCCCGACGCAATCGGGACTCGGCCCGCGGGAGCCAGATTACTACCGCCAGCAGCTCCGGCGGCGGCTGGATCCCTATCTCAACCGCCGCCTGGCTGATTTTGGCTGGCTGGCGCTCCTGGGGGTGGGCGCCGCGTTCGCGCTGCGCCAGCGGGTCTCTCCCACCACGCGTCTGGCTGCCCTTGCAGGGTTGGCCACCGCGGATCTGTTCCGGTTCGGGTTCGGCTACCAACCACTCATCGCACCTGATTATCACACCCGGCCCGCTGCGCTCACTGCCGCCATCCACGCCGACGGCGCGCGCGGTCGCATCTGGCTGGACGGGTTCTCCAACTGGGAAATGGCGCTCACTGCGGGGCGTTCGGGCTGGTCGGGCGGCGCGGAAGTCGCCTGGGCGCGACGCGAGGCGCTCCCGTGGAGCATGGCCCTCACGCAGCGCCTTGCCGTCGGTCACGGCGGAGCGCCGCTCCCGCCTCATCGCTGGGCGGGGCTGGTCGGTGCGATACAGCGGGCAATCCAGCCTGCCCCGGTTGTTAGAGAATTGACAGGGCAGGCAACCCAGCCTCCCCAATCCGTCGCCCGCACGCTGGGGAAGCTCGGCTTCGCCTACGTGATCTCCCCACGCAACCTGACCCCCTTCGGCTTCCTCCCGCTGGCCCGCGCGGCGGGCCTCACTCTCTACCGCAACCCGGAAGCTCGGCCGCGCGCCTATCTGGCCTCGCACTGGGAGAGCGCCTCTACGGAGGCGGAGTCGCTGTCACACCTGATGGGGATCGCGGAAGCGGTAATCGAAGCGCCCATCCCACCGCCCGCCAGCACGCCGCCCGCCATCACGGACTCCGTGCGCTGGCTTCGCGACGAGCCCGCGCACGTCGTCCTGGCGATCCGCGCGGAGGGGCCGCGGTGGCTCGTCCTCACCGACCGGTTTTTCCCGGGCTGGTTCGCCACCGTGGATGGCGCACCGACGCCCATCTGGCGGGCGAACTACTGGGCTCGCGCGGTTCACCTGCCGCCGGGCGAGCACGTGGTGGCCTTCAACTACCAGCCGCACTCCGTGCGTGTGGGGCTGTTCCTCTCCCTCACCTCCCTGGCAGGCGTGCTTGCGGCGCTGATTACCACCCTGCTTACTTCTGCGCCTTCGTTGCCTCGAAAGCCCGGCTGAGCGCCGCTCGCCAGGACCCCGCCAGCGCGCGGGTGCTTTGGCTCTGTGCCGCCCTTACATCCGCCGTCGTCACCGTCACCAGCAGATCGCCGTTCAGCAAGACCTCCACATGGCTCCGCTTCGTGCGCAGGGTGAACTTGCCGGTCTTCCCGCCCAGGTACTGGTTCAGCACGTTCATCGCGCGGTCGGCCCGCGCCTGCGCGGAGTGGCCGCCGGCGGCAATCTTGACTTCGAAGCACCTCATGCTGCCGCAGTAAACGTCCGCCGCGTGGCCTGTACCCGACAGCAGCAGGATGGTCACCGTAGTTACCGCCAGCCAACCGGTCCACTTCATCGCTCTCCTCCCGGCTTGAATAATCCTACAGAAGCCGGGCGCTGGCCCGGCTTCCAACTGAGACCCGACTCTATTCTCGGCCGCCGCGCACCCACCATTTGCCGCGTTCTTGTAGAGGATAGCACAAGCTTCTAGCCTGCATCGGGGAGCGTGGAACGCAGGTATCCTTGTCTACTTGGTAAAAAAGCGCAGTGCTCTGAAGCCTTGCCAGGGCTGGTCAAGGGTGGAGCTCGGAGCCGGGGCGGGGAGGAAGTAGCCTGGCCCGTGTGTGAGTGTATGGATATGCAGCTCTGCCCGCTTGGTTTGTTGCCGGCTGCTTCCCAGATGGCCATAAACAACCGCCCGCTCAGGGCCGACTATTCCTGTTGAGCCGTCCGTCAACCTGCGGCTCAACCGCTTCGGGCGCAGGGCGACCTCTCGTTCCCGGAATATAACCCCGCGCCGCCCGCGGACGGGCCGAGCGCTCCGACAGCGCTTCCGGTCCATATCCCGCCGCGAACGCAGCGCCTGTTTCTCTGAACCGTCTCAAAGAGCACTCGGGATCAGGCAGCCGCCGGCGGACGGGTGGGAGAAGCCGCCGATTACCCGCCGGATCACTCACAGGGAATATCTGATGTCACGCCAATCAGGGGCCTGGTGCGTCCTTATTGCTGTCTTTATCTGGCTGGCCGTTGCCAATGTTCCCGCGCGGGCGGAGATTGGCCCGATGGGGACGCGCATCAGTATCGACGGCCGCAAGCCGCGCGGTTATCAGATCTACGGCTATCCCGAGGACAAGGAGATCTACGCTCCCGTCGCGCGTGAGCTGGGCCGGTTCGACGTGGAATTCCGCATCGCGGGCAATACGGTGCGCGTGCTGCGCGCCGGTCGTATCCTCGCTACCTGGCCCATCGTTACCGAGCCCGAGCAGATCAACGACGACGCCGATCCGCCGCAGGTCCTCTATCTGGGGAGCGCCTATTATGTGCCCCTGCGGGCAGCAGCGCGGCTCCTTGGTCTGACGGTCAGCTGGGACAAGCAGATCAACCTGACCAGCGTGCGTCGGGCACCGCAGGAGGCCGGTCAACCAGCCCCTGCAGTCCCAACCGCGCCGCCTTCGTCGCCGGCGGCACTCGCGCGCCTGGCTTCCCCCTCGCTGGCGATCCACGATGACACAGTCGAGGTTTGCGTCCAGGCCTCTTCCCCGGTGGCGGTGACCACGTTCCGGCTCTCCCATCCGTTTAGGATCGTATTCGATTTTCAGGGCGCTATCTGGCAGGAGGGAGCGCCGCCGCCCGCGCCCACGGGACCCGTCCTGCGCGTGCGGATGGGGCAATTCCACGGCAGTGTCGCGCGGCTCGTGCTGGAGGTAGTGGATCTCGAATTCCGCTGCCTGGCTCTCCCGCTGGCACCGACGCGTGAGGTTATCGCCCGGGTGGGGAAGGGCGAGGTGGCGGCGGGAGTGGTAGAACAGTTACCGCCGCCCGAGGCGCCCCAAACGCCAGCGCGGCAGCCAATCGCCGTGCGGCCCCGGCGCCACCTGGCGGCTCGTGGAGACCTGCCCTTCCGCCGCACGCCAGTGATCATTCCGCCTGGGGCCCCCCTGGCCCACAAGGTGATCTGCGTAGACGCCGGCCACGGCGGGGAGAACGCCGGCGCCCGCGGCCCCACCGGGCTCATGGAAAAAGATGTCAACCTGGCAATCGCCCTGGACCTGGCCGAACTCCTTCAGGAGGCAGGGGCTACCGTGATTCTCCCCCGTATCGACGACACGTTTGTTTCCCTGGACGACCGCATCGCGTTTGCCAACTCTAATAATGCGGACCTGTTCATCAGCATCCACTGCAACGCGATGCCCAGGGCCGGCACCGCTTCCGGCACGGAAACTTACTACTACACGCCACAGAGCCTCGGACTGGTGCAAGCCATTCACCCGGAGGTTGTGCGTGTAGTAAACGACCAAGACCGCGGCATCAAGCAGCGCGGGTTCGCGGTCATCCGCCGGACGCAGATGCCCTCCGTCCTCGTCGAGGTGGCGTTCATTGACCACCCGGGGAACGAGGCGAAGCTCGCCGAACCCGCTTTTCGTCGGGAGGTGGCGAAAGGTATCCACCGCGGCGTGCTCCGCTACTTCGGGCAAAACTGACTGAGCGCCGCGGAGGTCGGGGAGTGCTCCCCGGCCTCCGCATGCATTAACAGACCTCTTCCCGGCCACAGAGTCTCCCACTCGCACGCACACGACTGGAGCCTGGAAGTAAGAGTAGGAGACAAAAGCACGAGCACGATCGGCGGGCGCTCAGCTTACCCTGTGCGATCGTCCTCATTCTCCTCACGCTGAGCCTTCCGGAACTCCTTCATTCCCTGCCCCAGGCCGCGCGCCAGCTCCGGCAGCTTGCTCCCGCCGAAGATCAGCAGCACGATCAGGAGCACAATCAACAGCTCCTGCCCGCCCAATCCAAACATTGTCCTTCTCCTCTTGGCGTTCACCGGGTCCCGACAGCGCGGGAATGCCCGGCGTTGCCTACAGTAAGTTTAGCGGCATGCGCGGCGGAATGGTTTCCGATTCTGAGAGGATGGTGCGCCAGCGCATTGCTGAGGCCGGAATTTGTGCTTGTATGCCCGTCCGGGGGCTCCTGCCCCATCGATCAGCCCCTTCGACCAAGATCCCTCTGTGCTCCGTGCGCCTTTGCGTGAGATCCCAAACCATCTGTCATCTTGCTCCATCACTGCGCGAAGCCGTATCGGCACCCTCTGCCGGCGCTCTCCGCTCTGCAACCGCCGGTGAGCGTCACCCCGCAGGAAAGCCTCTCCTCCCCCACGAACTGCTTCAGGGCGTCGCGGCTCGCTCCGCGAATAGCCCCAGGCGCCCAAGGAGCGGCTCTTCCCCCACGGCCTCGCGGATGCGATAAGCCACCGAGCGGGGCAAGCGCGAGCGCCCTGTCGGCGGCCAGGGCCACACCGGGACGGATGGCTGGGAGGGCGATCACGCCCAGGCAGTCAACAGCGCCGTTAATGAATCTTCTGCTCCAGGTCCCGATAACCCTGGGCAAGGTGAGGTCGCTCATTATTGAGGTGTAACAGGGCTCGATCCACACAGAGATCGGGCGTGCGCGAAGAGGAGCAACATGGCAGAGACGAACAGCATCGAACCGGCGAGCGAGGGTGCCCACAGGAATCTGCTCGCCGGCAACATCGGCAGCTACGGCAGGTACCGCGACGGCGCATTCGCCCACCTGCGCGAGATCGGGGTGCAGTACGTCGAAATCCCCGTTCCGCTTCCAGAGCAGATCGGGGCCGTGCGCGCGCAGCTGGACCGCTACGGGCTGGGCACGCTTACGCTCCTCACCCCGTGTGACGTCTCCTCGGAGGAGGGCACGGCCGCCTTCGCCACGCTCTTACCTGCCTTCACCGCCCTGGGAACGCGCATCGCATTCGTGAGCGTGAAGCACGGCGACACCCCCCTCCCCCTCTGCTATGAGCGCCTGCGCCGCATCGGCGATGCCGCCGCCCGGGTGGGAGTTACACTGGCGGTGGAGACACATCCCCCCTTCGCCCATAACGCCGACGCCGCCCTGGCCACCATAAACGGAGTGGATCATCCCCACGTTCGCCTGAACTACGATACTGGCAACGTCTACTTCTACAACCAGGACTTCCAGGGGCTGAGCGATCTGGAGCGCATCAAGGACTACGTCGTCGCTGTGCACCTGAAGGACACCGACGGCGGTTTTCACTCATGGCATTTCCCCGCCCTGGGCGAGGGGGTGGTGGATTTTCCCGAGGTGTTTCGGATACTGAATGGGCGCGGCTTCTACGGGCCGTTCACCATGGAGCTAGAGGGCATCCAGGGAGAGAACCTCTCCGAGGCGGAAACCTGGCAGCGAGTCACTCACTCCGTCCACCACCTGCGCCAGCACGGCCTCGTGCCGTAATCCTCGTGGCACATTACGAGGTCACACGCGGAAGCTGAGCCGCCGCTCGAAGCCGCACACGCGGCAGCGTGAGACCCAGTGAGACCCGGTGGCGTGCTGCTGGATCTGCCCACGCGCGCCGCAGCGCGGACAGGTGAGAGACGCCCGCGCGGCCGCCCGGTGACGCCGCCACCACCACCAGATAGCGACGGCGATCAGCACCAGGATAATCGGATTGCGAAGCAACAGCAGCAACAGACGTAGCATAACAACCTCGCATGGGAGGCGGGCGCCTGCAGATTCGCGGCGCGCGGGCGAAATCCTCCCTCACCGCGTAGAGAGGCGCGTGTGAGCATCGAAACACCTTCCGCTCCCGTCTCCTCTCCGGGCGTGCCTGCCACGCCCCCCGCGTTGCGACTGGTGGACGTCCGGCGCGAATTCCCCTCCGCCGCGGGCCCCATCGTTGCCGTCCGCGATGTCTCATTCACCCTCGGCCGCGGCGTGTTCGCCGCCATTATGGGCCGCAGCGGCTCCGGCAAAAGCACCCTGCTCAACCTGATCGCCGGCATCGATCTCCCCACCCGGGGAGAGATCTACGTGGCGGGGACGGCCCTCTCTCGCCTCCGCGACGACGCCCTCACCCAGCTCCGGCGCGAGCGGATCGGCATCGTCTACCAGTTCTTTAACCTGTTGCCCACCCTGACAGTGCTGGAAAACGTCACGCTGCCCGCCCTGCTCTCGCGGGAGGACGGCCGGTCGGCACGGGCGCGGGCGGAGGCGCTGCTCGCGGGTGTGGGGCTGGGCCATCGCCGCCACGCCCGTCCCCACGCCCTCTCCGGCGGCGAACTGCAGCGCGCGGCCATCGCGCGGGCGCTGATCATGCAGCCTCCGCTCCTCCTGGCAGACGAACCGACCGGGAACCTCGACTCCCGCTCTGCCGCCCAGGTGCTCAGCCTTCTACGCCTCGCTGCCACGCAGCACGGCGCCGCCGTGCTCTTGGTGACCCATAGCGAGGAGGCCGCCGCCACCGCGGATCACGTGTGGGAAATGCGTGACGGCCGCCTGCGCACCTCCTCCGAGGAGATTCCAGACGCCCTGTAGAACCGTGACCTGACGATTGGCAAGGGAGCTACCTGGCTGCGATTGACGCTCACCCCAGTCGAGTGTTAAAACTAAGCGAGGCCGCGGCCTTCGCCTGTCTCCCGAGAACTACGGATGGATGACGTTCGGACGCGCACGTATGCACCACCGTCGTTCGCGTCTCGTGGAACGCGAGCGCCATTTGTCTCGGCCGCACCCGGCCCATCGGCGGCGGCGCTGGACGCTCGCAAGCGGGTTCTTCTGGAAGCCCTCATCCACCAGCACGTTCAGTCCGCCGAGCCCGTCCCATCCGAATGGCTGGCCACCACCCTGGCCCTGGGGGTCCGCGCTGCCACTATCCGCAATGAACTCGCGGCGATGACCGACCTGGGCTACCTGCGCCAGCCGCACACCTCCGCCGGGCGCGTGCCTTCGGACCAGGGCTACCGCTATTTCGTCGATTTCCTCATGCGCGTCGTACCCCTCGCATCGGCGGAGCGACGGCAGATGCAGGGCCTGTGCCTGCTGAGCGATGGCGATGTGGAACGCCTCCTGCTTCAGACCTGTCGCGTGCTCAGCAGCCTCACTCGCTACACCTCCATGGCCGTCGCCCCCACTGGCGAGCGTCCGCGGATCCGCCAGATTCATCTTGTGCAGATGGCCAGCCGCCGGCTTCTGGTGGTTGCTGTGCTCGATACGGGCCAGGTCGTGCACCGTTTTGTGGAGTTGGTACAGGATCTCACACCCGCCGAGGTAGATCGCCTGGGGAACGCACTGGTCGAAATGCTCGCTGGCCAGGAAGTAGGCCAGGCCATCGTTCCGGATGATGTAGCCGATGCGCTGGCACCCTATCACCCGATGCTTCGTCGCCTGGGGGAGGTGGTCCAGAGCAGTACCGAGGAGGAGTCCCGGGAGCCGCTCTACTGCGAAGGGACGGCGCGCATGCTGGAGCATCCGGAGTTCCGCTCCGCCGCTCGACTGGAGCCGCTCATCCGTTTCTTGGAGGAACGACGCGGGGTAATGATCGAGCAGCTGCGGATACTGCTGCGCCAGGCGCCCACCACGGTAGTCATCGGCGAGGAAAACCCCCACCCCGATCTGCATGACTGCAGCTTCGTCTCCGCCCGCTACGAAGCCGGAGACCGACTGCACGGCTGGGTGGGCGTCGTCGGCCCGACGCGCATGGATTACGAGCGTGCGCTGCCCGCCGTGCAGTCGGCGGCGGCAGTGCTTACCCAAGTTTTCACGCGGCTGAGCGCAGGGTAGTCTGAAACGGTAGCCCCCGCGCGACGAGCCATCGGGTCAGGCTGCCCGCGGCCGCGGAATCGACAGGCAGAAATCACTCGCGCAAGGGAACGCTCTTCGCAGCGTTCTTATCCGCGTGCCGCCCACGAACAGGGATAAACCAGGATCTCATGGCAGACAAACAACGCGATGCAGGCCAGAACACTGCCGGCGCCGTACCCACCCCAGATTCCTCCCACGAACCCCCCTCATCTACTGCAGTGGCGGCGGAGGCCCCTACCGCGCCTGCCACAGACGACCTGATTGCCCAGCTCGAGGTTCGCATCGAGCAGCTAGATGCGGAACTCCACGAGGCGCGCCGCCAGGCGGAG
This sequence comes from Armatimonadota bacterium, assembly GCA_016199525.1. Taxonomy (GTDB): domain Bacteria; phylum Armatimonadota; class SYMT01; order SYMT01; family JACQGL01; genus JACQGL01. Next base: position 4,309 of record JACQGL010000022.1, on the reverse strand, counting down.
GAGTACCAGGAGCGCTGGCTCCGTGCCGAAGCCGACCGTCAGAATACGTTGAGACGCGCTCGTGTGGAGGCTGACGAGGCGCGCCGGTTTGCCAACCAGCAACTGGTCAGCGAGCTGCTGGTCGTCCTGGACAACTTCGAGCACGCGCTGCGCTCCGCCGGGCAGGCCGAGGTTCCCCCCGCCTACCGCGAGGGGGTGGAGCTGATCTATCGGCAGCTCCAGGATGTGCTCCAGCGGTTCGGCGTGGCACCGATCCCCGCCGTAGGGCAGCCCTTCGACCCGAACCTCCACGAGGCGATCCTTCAGGTGGAGCCGCAGGCAGGCCAGGCTCCGCATCAGGTGGTCGAAGAGCTGCGCAAGGGCTACCAGCTGCACGACCGCGTGCTACGCCCCAGCCTGGTCAAAGTCACCGCCGGCTGATTTCCGAACTACGAAAGCGTTCGTAGGAGCCCTGGTCCTCCCTTGGCAGCCTGTGGGGCCGGCGCGCCCCCCTGCCTGCGGTATGGCTTCTCCCGGCCTTTACCGTCGCGCTCCAAGCGTGCCGCGGGCTCACTCATTTACGCCCGCGCAGAGCGCGCTCTGCCTCGCGGCGCGCCTCTTGTTCGGCGATTGCCTGACGACGATCATAGAGCTTCCGTCCGCGCGCCACGGCCAGCTCCACTTTCGCGAAGCCGCGCCGGAGATAGAGGGAGAGGGGAACGAGGGTCAGGCCGCGCTCCTGCGCCTTACCCAGGAGGCGCTCAATTTGGGAGCGGTGCAGGAGCAGCTTGCGGGGGCGGCGAGGTTCGACATTAAAGCGGTTTCCCTGCTCGTAGGGGGCGATGTGCATCTGGTACAGCCACACCTCGCCGTTTTCTACCCGCGCGTAAGCGTCCTGGATTTGCACCTGACCGGCGCGGATAGACTTGATTTCCGTCCCTGTAAGGACCAGACCCGCTTCTACCGTTTCCAGAATCTCGTACTCATAGCGCGCACGCCGGTTGCCGGTAATCGGCTTCTTTCCATCACCGGCGGTCGGGCCCGCGCGAGCGCTCTCTGGTTGGCGTTTCATTTTCAGTTTCCACTACTTTGGGCGCTAACCCTGAAATGTGTTGAGAGGCCCGCACGCGATCTGCCATGGAAATAGCGTTCTTCTCTTCGCGGTAGGCGCCCACCTGGACCGAGTAGCCCGGTCCCCCGGTCACCACCACGGGCACGGTCTCAATCCCTGCTTCCACCAGGCGATCGCGGACCAGCTCCGCATCCTCCCGGGTGCCAAACGGCCCCACGCGGACGCGGTAGAGCTTGCCATTGGTAGCAGGCGTCGAGCCGGCCGCGCCGGGGCTTTTGCCCTCCGGTGACGCAGGAGCGTTGGCCGCGGAGGAGGGACTGCCGACCGGCGGAGTGGCGCGTACTGCCCGGCGCGGATCCACAGTGGGCGGGCGCTCCATCGCGGGAGTCCCGGAAGGTTTCAGAGCTGCCGATCCCTCGGGCCGTTCATGCGCCGCCCGCAGGCGTTCGCGAGTGGGAGTTCCTCCGCCCCGCCGCCCGTCCGGCACCGCTTTGTCAGTCCCCCGTCTTTCTACCGGCCGGATGTCTACATCCCGCGAGACCTGCGGTGCTCGCTTCGTGGAGCGCGCGGTTTTCCGGGAAGAGGCTTGTATATCCTTCTCCAGGAAACCGGTGAGCCGCGGCCCGATGACAAACGCACCGATCAGGGCGCTGCCAATGCCAAGCATCGCCAGTGTGAGGGTGGTCCGCACTCCGCCGCTATGTCGCCGGCCGTCTGCCGCTCCGATCCCCGCTGCGGGTCGTCGCTTTGCCACACTACCCTCCCCAGAACGGGGGCTCGGAGGGCGCCCCACCTCGCGCCTTGCACCCGGCCGCCGGCCCCCTATTCATTGTTCCTCAGAGGGTATGAGAAACCGCTTCAAGGTCCGAGATTGCCCACGGGCGACCGCAGGGTCGGGCAGACGTATCCCGAACGACAGAGGCAGAGCTGTCCCTGGGCCCTGAAGGGAGTACCGCACCTCTGGTCGCGACGAGCGGTGTCCCCTCCGGGCCCCCGCCCTCGTCCGGACATGGCCAGGATTGAAGCCCAGATGGACTTCTCGCACAGCCTCTCAATCAAGGAATTCGGCGCACACCAGGTTCGCCAGTAGCGTTCCCCGCCGCGTCAGGAAGATGCGGCCATCCTGGTGCGCCAGAAGGCCGATCTCTCGGAACCGATCAATTCGTTCCGCGTACAGGCGAGGGCTCACACCGTAGCGCCGCTCGATCTCGCCCAGATCCACTCCCTCCGCTACGCGCAGGCCGAGCATCATCGCCTCTCCTGCGGCGTCCGCGCCTCCCAGACGCTCTGCGGACTCGCACACGGGTCGGCCCGCCCTCAAACGGGCCAGGTACTCGGGCTGCCGAGCTATATTGGTCCATCGCGTGCCGCCCACGTAAGAGGCGGCGCTGAGACCGAACCCCAGGTACTCTTCGTTGCGCCAGTAGCGCAGGTTGTGCCGGCAGCGGCAGCCCGGGCGGGCCCAATTGGAGATCTCGTAGCGCTCGTAACCGGCCGCCGCCAGCGTGTCCAGGGCGAATTCGTACATGTCCGCGGCCAGGTCCTCGTCGATGGTCGGCAGCCGACCTGCCGCGTGCCGCCGCCCGAACTCGGTCTTCTCCTCGATGGTGAGCTGGTAGAGGGACAGATGCTCTGGCCCCAGTTCCAGGGCGCGGCATAGGTCGCTTTGCCACTCTGCCAGGTCTTGCTCTGGCAGCGCGAAGATCAGATCCAGGTTCAGGTTCCCGAAGCCCGCCTGGCGCGCCCACGCCACTACCTCTGCCGCCTCCCGCGCGTTATGGATCCGCCCCAGGGCGCGCAGGTGATGGTCGTGGAACGACTGTACTCCGATGCTGATCCGGTTGAACCCGAGGGCGCGGAAGGCCGCAAGCTTCTCGCGCGTCACCGTCCCCGGGTTGCACTCCAGGGTCCATTCCGCATCCGGCAGAGGCGGAAATGTCTCGCGCAGCGCCGCCGTCACACGTTCGATCTGCTCTATCTCCATCTCGGAGGGAGTGCCGCCGCCGAAGAAGACAGTAGCCGCCCGCCGGCCCGCCTGCGGCGAGGTTCGGATCTCCTGACAGAGACCAATCACGTAGGCTTCCTGCACGTGCGCCGCCGCGACGCTGGTGTTGAAGTCGCAGTACAGGCACTTGCGCACGCAGAATGGGATATGGATGTAGATGCCCAGGTCCAATGACGGACCTTCAGGAAGCGCCGGCCGGGACGCAGGACAGGCAAAGGACGATGAGCAGTGGCTATAACCACCCACCGCACCCCCGGAGATTGGTCCCGCTTCTTGGATCAGACTGGCCATTGACGCAGATGGCTCACCCACAGGGCGAGCCACTCCATTATCCCTGCGGCGGGTGGGGGAGTCAAGGTCGCAGAAGCGGCTCAATAATCGTGAGATTTCGCCAGCCCCCCTTGTCTAACCGCGACAGAATAGGGCGGCACGCCTGGGCGTAATCGGGGGAAGCCCGTACGGGCCGCCGGTGCCCCCGGAGCGTGCGGCCGGCCTTCCCAGCGCGGGCCTGGTCACGATGAGCCCGGTCTTCGCCGCCGCAAATCTGCCGCTGGAGGGCATCGCTCTCCCGCTTGCCATAGCCCGCATCCTCAACATGCTTCGCACCATGGTTAACGTGATGGGGATGCGGTTGCCTACCGCGTGATCCAGACCTGGAACCCCAAGATCGCCGACGAGGAAATGCTACCGGAGCCCGAGCCGCTGACGGGGGGTGCGTGAGGAGCATAGCTGCTGCGATCGACGCATCGGTCTTCTGATGTGTACATGGCCTCTCACGAGTCTGACGCTATGTGAGGTGAACAACTACATCAGCTTAAGCACAACGTTGTTTACGAGGTCGGTAATGAGCTCTTCGGCCTGGACCTGACTGATTACAACGTTGGATGGATGAGCAGCAGTATTCCGCTTATTCAGCTTCTCAACCAGGATCTTGTGCACGTCTCCCGAGATAATACGCGCCGCACGACAGACTTCAAGTACCTGGGACTCCTTAAGATCGGAGAAGTGGTCCTTGCTGCTCACGGGCCGTGCCTTCCGGCACACCACAGGTAACTGGCCGTTGAAGTCCGACAGGTGGCTCTTCAAGACGTAATTGCAGAGGTGGTCAAACGCAAGGTTCCAGCACATTACAATTGCTGCACGGAACGCACCATAGCGAAAGCAGACCAGCGCCTCCTTAAGGAAGTCACGCTCCGCGACATCAGGAACTTTATCGGGGAGCTGCATCAGCAGCCTATCTACCTGGATAGCGG
>JACQGL010000231.1 GCA_016199525.1 Armatimonadota bacterium | reverse complement strand
TCTTTGCCCGCGAAGTGGGCGAGAACCACGGCGGCATCGACTTCGCTGCGGCGGACCTGCTCGGCGTTCACCCACTGGCCGTTGATCTTCACCGCGCTACTACCGTAGCGGAACTGGTGGTCGTCAATCAGGCGGATTGCCTGCTTCTGCTCACGAGAAAGGGTCAGCGGCGCGTTCCCGTTCGGGGTCGTCTGTGCTACACTGGACATCGGATCAGCCTTTCGGGTTGGTCTGGGAAGGGGGCGCTTCTTGCTTGCCGCCTGGGGCGTCCCCTTCGCTTGTCTTCTGCAATTTCAGTATACCTCGAAAGTCCCAGGGTGTCAAGCGTTTTCGCGGTTGCTCGAAAGTTTTTTTCGCGGTATACTGGATGTATGAGCACGCGCATGGGCAGGCCCCCGAAACCGCCGGGGGAGAAGTACATCTCGCGCCAGGTGCGGTTTCCGCCGGCGCTCTGGGCAGAGGTGGAGGAGAGCGTGCCCGCGAATGAGCGGTCCGCGTTCATCCGCCGGGCCGTTGAGTGGGCCCTGCGTCGGATCAAGCGCGAGAGGAGCGCTGCCGCCCGCAGCGGAGAGACAGGCGAGCAGGCAGGGCCGCAGTAGAACCCCGTAGACGCCCGAGAAACAGCCTTTCCGGTCGGGAGGCGCCCCCTCTCCGTGCCTGCGGGCAGGAGCGCACACACTGAACGGGATCATGCCTTGTGTCCGCCCGGCTAGCTAACCGTTAGCTAACGAATGCGTTAACAAACCGCGTCACGAGGGCGGACAGGGTAATACAAATTGGCTTACAGTCTCCGCACGAAATGGAGGCTTCCCGGAGGTGGAAACACGAAGTATCATGGCGGGATACGGACCGGGAATTCGCTACCCGTCTGGGCCTCGTCCGGTTACCAACGGGACAAGACCCCGAGCCAGTGTCCACGATCGCCGTGCCCCTGGCGGCCCTACATCGGCCACACGAACTTGGTGAGGAGCCGGTGCTGGAGGGGGCGGCGGTTGGGATCTGGATCCCCGATCAGGAAGTAGGTCTCCATCCCGCGGCCGCCCGATATCCGGTAGGAAACGAAGAAGGTTGCCCGACCGTCGATCGCGATGATCTGGCCGCCCAGGGCGCGGTGGGCATCCAGCTCCCGGTTGAGGCTGAAGATGATCTGCTGATGCTTCTCAACGTGGGAGAGGAAACTGGCTGATATCCCCATATCCCAGCCGCCCAGAATGCGAAACGTGCACTGGGGGGTGAGAAAAGAGATGGGCCGGTTGGCACGCGTCCCGAACGAGTAGCCGATCCCCCAGCGGCGGAACCGGTTGCTGAGGTTCTTGGTAAACCCAAGTGAGAACTCGCTGTCGCGTTCGTCCTCAAACCGCCCCCCGCTCCAGCCGAAGCGAAAGCCCCAGTCGCTCCGCGTCTGGATGAAGCCAGAGAAATCGTGCAACTGGCGGAAGAACCGCCCATCTATCCGATCCTGATTCTGTGTGCCGGCAAACAGAGACAGCGACTGCAGCAGCCCGGATCGCCACTCCGAGTGGTAACGGATATTGGCGTTCCAGCCGCGGTAATCCACGAACGGGACAAAGCCGTTAGCAGCGCGGAAGTCCGGGTCTACGTGTGTGTAACCCAGTTCTGCGCCCAGGCAGTCCGTATCCCACCGCACACTCCCCGAAATGGCATTACCTCCCGCCTGGTCACCTAGAGAGCGAGCCAGATGGCTGCGCAGAGACCAGTTCCCACGGCGAACACTCTCGTTGACGCCCAGGATAGTATTGTGATCGCCCGGGAGCGTGCGCTGGACCAGGTATCCGCCGATGTAGGAGTTGGGGCCCATATCGCGCGCCAGACGGGCCACCATATCGAAGCGGTGCCCAAAGTCCAACGTTCCCAGGAAGCCGATCGTGCTCTTGCTCCCCAGACGGCCATAGACCTTGGCCCCCACGTCGAACTCGGGGATGCGGCGGCTGAAGAAAGCCTGGCCCCAGCGGCTGCCACCCGAGGTGTCGAGTGTATCCCTGCCCTCAAGAAAGAACGGCCGCGTCTCGGGCAGAAACCGCTCTCCCCGCGAGAACTCGATCCCTGCCACTGCCTGCTCCACGCTGGCGAAGTCAGGGCTCGCGGTGGCCACCGCAGTCAGCTCAGGGGTGAGGGCAAAACGCGCGTCCAGGCCGCCGCGCAGGCGTCTACCGCGGCCGAGGGTATAGCCTGGCGCGCTGTAGGGCAGCAGGCTGAGCGTAGGCCGGAATGCGGTGCGGGGTGGCGCTACCCCTGGCCAGGCGCCCTGTAACTCGTATCGGTAGCGGGTCCCCAGGTAGCTCCAGTGGGAGACCACCTTCGTACGCTCCTGCCGGCGCAGGAAGTTAATCCCCATCTGCCGCGCTCCATCACCGGCGGGGAAGTTCACCATCTGCCACGGAATGCGCATCTCTGCCGTCCAGCCTGTGTCGGTGCGACGCGCGGCTGCCGTCCAGTCGCCCTGCCACTCCGGCTTCTGCGCGCGCCCGCCCGCGAGCCAGGCACGGCATGTACCCAGGGCATTCACGGTAAACCAGTTTATATCCCCGTCGCGGCGCGAGTTGAATGGATCGAGGAGGAACGTTACTGTATCTTCGCCCTGGAAATTCGCGTCCCGGCGGATCTCACGAGCAACAATGGCGGCAGGCTGGGCGTCGCAGCAGAGGAACGCGACGTAGATCGCCTGGTCGTCGTAGCAGAGGCAGGCTTCGGTCTGGTCGATGTTTGTGGAGCGGGTGAACTCGTCCGCGAAGCCGCTGGTCACGGCGGCCGACTTCCAGGCGGCGTCGGAGAGGTCTCCGTCAATTAACGGAGGAGGGGAGGCGTGCACCGCAGGGAGGGTGCGCTGCGACTGCGCTTCTCCGGCGGCCCTAGCGCGGAGATTTGGGGTGAGGAGAAACAGCGCTGCCAGAACAATGATCAGCGCCGATTGTGGCCCTCGTCGTTCCATACGCCTGCGGGCGGCGCGCAGGCGCGCCTATCAGCCATACGACCGCCCCATTATCTTGTTACAGGCGGTGTCTCCCGCCCTCGGTGCTATGGTTGAGATTTGGTTGACTGACCAGTTGCGGAGCGTGGAGCGCGGCGTCCCGAGCCCAAACCGCCGCTGAGCGCCAGCAGACGCCAATGGCACACTAAGCCGGCAAGACGAGGGAACGAAGCCGCGTACTGCCGCCGTACGGGCTCCATTCCGGCGCCCGTCGTCCTTTCATCGGCGCCGCAGCGCGCAGCGGCGGTTCCGCAGCCGCTTCTCGGCGATCTCCTGGGCCCTTTGCTCCTCTGCGCTCAAACCCGGCTCTGTTTCTCAGAACACCGCGCGCAGGCAGGCAATATCCCGCGCGAGGACAGCGGGGCGGTCCTTCTGGGGCACCTTCCCCAGCGACTCGTCTTCGACGCACAGGACGCTGTCGTAGCCGCAGCCACGCAGGATGCGCACCACACGTGCCATGTCGATGTCGCCATCCGGCAGGGGGGCGCAGTACTCCTCGTACTTGTAGCCCACTTCCCGCTGCACTTCCCGGAGCTCCGCCGGGTAAGCGATGTTCTTCACGTGGGTGTGTTTTGCCCGCGCGCCGTAGCGGTGATAGATCTCGTAGACGCGGCTCAGCGGGTGGCCGTACCAGTACCAGTTTCCCACATCCAGGGTGAGACCCAGGCGGGGGTTGGGAACCGCTTTCAGCACGCCATCCATCCAGGCAGGATCGTTACCCTGGTGGCCATGGTTCTCGATGCCCAGCGCCACACCGGTGTCCGCCGAGGCCTCCAGGGCGGCGTGGCAGCCGGCGGCGAAAATCCGAATTCGCTCCGCCAGGGGGAGCTCTCGCTGGCCTGTCATGATGGAGTCAAGCCGCACCGTCCCTGCGCCGAGCGCGACAGCAGCGCGCGCCGCCATCGCCACGTAGTCGATCTCGACCGCCAGGTCCGGCGCGTTAAAGTCCTGCGTGCACAGCAGCGCGCAGACGCGGACTCTCGCAGCACGGCACGCGGCAGCGAACTGCTCACGATCCGCGTCCGTTTGCAGCGCTACTCGCTCGCCCGTAGTCAGGGACTGCATGCTGCCGTCGCGATCTATCTGCAGCTCCACCACGCTGAGTCCGAGGGTGCGAAGCCCCTCGATGGCGGAGCGGTACCCCGCCTGATAGAGGCTGCCATCACGGATGCCGATGTCCATCAGGTACTCCTTTGCTAACCACCATCATCGGTGGCGGGGTTGGCCCGCAGGGACCCCCTGGCTGCTATCCGCAGCACCTGGTTGGGAGCCCTCGTAGGCGAAGGTGATCTACACAGGTTGAGGATCTGGCCAGGACTTCTTCAAAACTGGTTAAAATCATTAACCATAAAAATAACCATTCATTACACGAGGGCAACGAATTCCACTTACGCTTGCACTGGCGTTGCTCTTCCCCGGATACACCCCGCTATCCAGCTCGATAATCAATCTCTGTTCTGCGTAGTGGAAGTCAGCAATGGACCGGCGTACCGGCCGATCGGATGCTGGTGGTGAAGTCTGAGACCCCCGGGCGGGCGGTTTCAGAGCGGCTCCGAACTTGGCCTCCGGAGCCGTCACCGCTTTACGCGCCTGTCAGCAAGTTTGTACAGGGGGACGTTGTCCATTACAGAACAGCCTCTCCCCGCCTCCTTCCCTGGCTTCGTTCGGCAGCCTCCTCACCCCGACCTTCGGCCACCGTTTCTGGGAGTGCGATTCAAGTTTCCAGCAGTCTTGCCAGGCGGCAGCAATCTTTCACTACGGAACTAACCCCGCAGCCTTCTTCCCTTTCAGGGCTGACTTGTACCCACATTTATGAGAGCGTGAGGGGCAGTCATTTTCGGACAGCAGGGCTCCCACTGCTCAGTGGTCCCTCCTTAATCCCAAAGACTGGGCAAAGCGCACCTACAGTGGCATAGGCACAACTGTAGTCCCTTCGTTGCGGGCTGCTGAACCACAAACCAGAAACGAAAAACCAGAACCTTGGGTCTCCGCTGCGCAGGAATACCACCGCTTCCTACCGAAGCTCGCTGCGACTTCCCAGGCATCCGACCATGAAAACCATCCATCTTGAACCGAAAGAGTACCAGCCGCAGCCGCCGTCGAAGAAGGAGTACGGTATCGGCATCATCGGCTGCGGCGGCATCGTGCGGGGCGCCCACCTGCCCGCCTACCGGCAGTTCGGGTACCGCGTTGTCGCCTGCTGTGATATCGACCCTGCGGCCGTCCAGCGGGCACAGTCGGAATACGATATTCCGTTCGCCACGCAGAGCGCGGCCAAGCTGGCGGCGCGGCCGGAGGTGGAGATCATCGATCTGGCCGTGCACGCCAGCCAGCGGCGGGCAGTGATGGAGCAGATCGCCTCCGCGGGCAAGCCGATCCTGAGCCAGAAGCCGTTCGCCCTCAACTACGCAGATGCGCGCGCTATGGTGGACCTCTGCGCCCGCCATGGCGTCACGCTGATGATCAACCAGCAGGCGCGCTGGGCACCTGCCCATCGCGCCATCAAGGTCCTCATCGAGCGAGGCATCCTCGGCCACGTCTACAGCGTCGTGCTGGTGAACCGCTCGTCCCAGGACCACCCTGGCACCTGGTACGTCGCGCTTAAGGACTTCAACATCATCGACCACGGTATCCACTACCTGGACCTCACCCGCTACTTCACGGGCCGCACGCCCCTCCGTGTGAAGGCCACCACGACGATGGTCCCTGGCCAGGCCGCTGTGTCGCCGATGACCTTCATAATCAGCCTGGAATACGAGCCCGAGGCGAACATGATGGCGGCGGTGCACTTCAACAACATCGTGCAGACGCGCGCCGCCCACCGCTACGAGTGGTTCGTGGACGGCACGGAAGGAAGCCTGATCGGCACCCAACAGGAGCTGATGGTCTCGTTCAAGGATCATCCCGAGCACCGCCAGGTGTTCCAGATCCAGGGGCGATGGTTCCCCGACGCGTTCGGCGGCAGTATGGGCGAGCTGATGGCAGCAGTGGCGGAGAGGCGTGAGCCCGCCACCTCGGGACGGGACAACCTGAACTCGGTAAAGATCGCCTACGCGGCGGTGGAGAGTGCCGCTACCAGCCAGGCGGTAGAACTGTCCGCTATCGGTTGAACCGTCCCGTGCCGTAGACAGCTGGCGGAAACCCAGGGGGAGCGTAGAGCAGACAGGGAATGAGCTGCAGATGAGCGCGAATGGGCGTAAATGGCTGAGAAAGGGAAGGCGTGCCGGCGACCACTGAGGGTTCAGTGCCTAACGTATCCATCTACAGGAGTCCGGCGGGCGAGGCGGAGGTTATGGCGCTCTACGAGAGCGAGCTGGCCCGCCTTCCCATCCCGTACGAAAGCCGGATGGTGGATACCCGCTTTGGCCCCACCCACGTGCTGGTGGCCGGGCCGGAGGATGCGCCGCCGGTAGTGACTTTGCACGGCGTACACTTTGGCGGCCCGTTCAACCTGGAGTTGTGGTTCCCGCTCACCCAGGAGTGCCGTGTCTATGCGCCGGACACGGTTGGCCAGCCCGGCCGGAGCGCACAGACTCGCCCCGCGCCGCGCGACAACAACTATGGAAAATGGGTAGCAGACGTCCTCGACGGCCTGGGCCTCGACCGCGCCGCATTGGTGGGCGTTTCCTTTGGCGCAGGCATTCTCCTGGACGCGGCTGCCTACTGCCCCGAACGTATCTCGCAGGCTGTCCTGGTGGTGCCTGGAGGTCTCACCAGGGGCTCTATATTGATGGTATTCGAGCTCCTGATCCCCTTTACACTGTACAGGTTCTTTCCAAGCCGTGACCGGCTGCTGCACGTGTTGCGTCCGTTTGCCGCCGAGCCCGACGAGACGTTCCTGCAATTCTTTGGCGCCGTGATCCGCCACGTCCAATGGAACGTGGCGGGTCCGGGACCGTTCACGAGAGAGGATCTGCAGGGCTTCCGTGCGCCGACGCTAGTGCTGCTGGCCAGGGATGACGCTTTCGTTCCCGTGGATCAGGCCGTTCGCCGCGCGGAGCAGATCATCCCGAACCTGGGCGCGGTCGAAGTGTTTGAGGGACCTCATATCCCGACAAGACAGGCGCAGCGGTTTATCAACGACAAGAGTACGGGAGTTTCTGAAGGCGACTCACTGATCTGTGCTTTCTCGTTCGCGTTCGCGTTTACTCGCGGCCACCTGTCCTCCCTGTGGTTCATCCTTCGCCCCCGTTACTCGGCGGTGATGCCGTTGATGAGGATGGACACGTAGTTCAGCGCGCCATAGGCCACCATCGCCGCCACAAAGATCGCCCCGATGCCGAGCGCCAGGCCGTAAGCCGTCCCGGGGAGCCGCTGGATCGCCTGTTCTGCCGCCGTATGATGATCTGCGGCGATCTGCGCCAGCGCCTGCTCTATTTTGCCCGCGCGCTCCCCGGTGGCGACGAGGCCCACATCGATCGCGGAGAAGACCCCGGTCCGGTCTAGCGCCGGCGCGAAGCCGCGGCCCGCGTGCACTTCGGCAGCGCCCAGGCGGAGGCGCTCCGCCAGCACGCGGTTGGGGGCCGCGTCGGCGGCGGCTTCCCAGGCGGCCCCCGGGCCCACGCCGCCGTGGTAGAGCAGCCGGAGGGCGGCGCTGAACGCCGCGCGGCTCCGCTGCCAGGCAATCCCTCCCACGACGGGCACGCGCAGCAACACACTGTGCCACCAGCGCCGGCGGGACGGCGCCTTGACGAAGCGCGCCACCAGCCAGACCAGTGCCACGGAGGCTAACACGACGGGCAACCAGTGCGTGAGCACCACACGAACCGCTGCCTGCGCGCCCAGCGTGGCGCTTTCCGTGCGCACGGTGGTCCGCAACATTTCGACGGCGGGCAGCACCAGCAAGAGCCCCAGGAACAGCAGGCAGGCCAGGTAGATAAACGGCAAGCGACAGGCGGCCATGGCGCGCGCATCCGCATCGTGCTGGGCGGCGAGTTCCTGGAGGGCCTCCACCACGAACCCGCCCATCTCTGCGGCGCGCACCAGGCCCACGTCGCCGGGGGAGAACAGGCAAGGGTGCGCCGCCATGGCGTCCTCCAGCCGAGTCCCCGCCTGTACCCGGTGAGCCATCTCTACCGCCGCCTGCGCCAGCGACCGGTGTGCCACCTGCGTGGCCACCTCGGAGAGGGCCTGGAATGCGGGCAGCCCCGCCTGCCAGCACATCATCAACTGGCCGTAAAAGCGAGCCAGATCCGCTGGCCCGGCCGTCAGGCGTGAGGCGGGCGCCGTGGCGGTCCCCAACGTCTTTGAGGCGGTAGACAGGCTCGCGCGGGTGATGGCGGTCGTCACGTAGCCCATCTGCTGGAGGCGCCGCGACACCACCTCCTCGCTGCGCTCGTCCATCACGCCGTGCACTTCTGTGCCCGTCTTATCCTGAGCCTGGTAGCGATACAGCGGCATCAGCGCGAATCTTCTCCAGGACCTCCGGCGCCAGTTCGCCGAGCAACTGCCACGCGAACGGCCGCTCCAGCAAGCGCGGATGCGGAAGCGTCAGCTCCGGCGTGGCCATGCGGACGTCGTCGTAGGCCAGCAGATCGATGTCGATTAGACGCGGGCCCCAGCGGTAAGTGGGCTGGCGACCCATAGCGGCCTCGATTCGCTTGGCTTCGCGCAGCAGCGCCTCGGGATCAAGCGTCGTGTTGATCTCTAGAACGGTGTTCAGGAACTCCGGTTGCGCCCGTACTCCCCAGGGCTCGGAGGCCACCGCGCGGGAACGGCGGACAATACGCACCCCGGGAAGCGCGTCCAGACGGCGCACCGCCTCGTCCAGATGGGCAGCGCGGTCCCCGAGATTGGAGCCCAGTCCCAGGAACGCGCGCACTTCGGCACCGGCCATCGTTCCTCTCCGCGTCCCGCAATCGGCAATGGATGAGACCGGCTCCGATCCCGAAAGCTTTCGGGACGGGGCCGGTTCATTCAACCTGCTTCCTGCGCCCCACCCACTCGCACGCGGGGGTCCAGCAACGGATACACCAGGTCAATCACCAGGTTCAGTAGCACCACCGCTGTGGCAGAGACCAGCACCACGCCCAGGATCACGGGCACATCCTGCTGCGTCATTCGCTCCACCGCCAGCCGTCCCAGCCCCGGCCAGTTGAATACACTCTCCGTGAATACCACGCCGCCCACGAGGCCCGCCAGATCCGATCCCGCGATGGTGACCAGCGGCAGAAGTGCGGTGCGCAGTGCGTGACGGCCCAGGACCAGCGGCCCCGGGAGCCCCTTGGCGCGCGCGGTGCGCACGTAGTCCCGAGTCAGGGTTTCATCCAGGTGGGCGTGCGCCAGCCGCGCGTAGTACGCCACCCCCGCGGCAGCCAGGGTGAGCGTGGGCAGCACCAGGTGCCGCCCGCTTCCCGACCCGCCGATCGGGAACCAACCCAGCCGCACGGCGAACACATAGAGCAGCAGTACCCCGACCCAGAACGTGGGCACCGAGGCGCCGACAATCGAGAATACCAGCAGCGCAGCGTCCCCCGCCCGATTGCGCCGCCAGGCGACCAGCGCTCCCAGGCTTACCCCGAACACCAGCCAGCAGATCCAGCCAGTAGCCGCCAGCAGCAGGGTGGGCGGCAGGTGCTGCGCGATGATTTCCGCCACCGGCTGGCCGGTGTAGGAGCGACCCAGATCCGCGTGCGCCAGTCGCCAGAGGAAGCCCGCGTACTGGACGAGCCAGGGCTGATCGAGTCCCAGCTGCCGCCGGATGTTAGCCACGTCGTCCGGCCGGGCGTTGGGGCCTGCCAGGAGCTGCGCCGCGTCGCCGGGCACCAGGTAGGCCACCGTGAAGGCGAGGAACGTGACTCCCAGTAACGCCACCAGGCCCCAGGCAAGGCGGCGGAGGACATAACCGATCATCGCTTTACCGACTTCCGATTCAGCCGCAGGCACGGAGACCGCCGGGCGTAGCAATATATGAGTACATGAGAAGAGCCCGGGTCACCTCTTCACCCTTTCGTCTCTCTCCCACCCCCATCCATCCGTAATCGCCTTACGGCCCCGCTGCCGCTACGATGGCCGCTTCCGCAGCCGCGCCAGCCGCAGGTAGCGCCACACGGGGTGCACCTCTGCCCCCTCCACCTCTGGCTGCCGCAGCCGGGTTTCCACCTCATAGTAGAGCGGTGCAACGGGTGCATCCGCAAGGATTTTTTCCTCCGCCTGCCGGTAGAGCGCCAGGCGCGGCTCACCCGAGGGCGTGCGCTCCGCCAGATCCAGGAGGCGGTCCACCTCCGGGTTCTGGTAGCGCGTGGCGTTCAGGGCACCGGTAGGGCTGATGTTTCGGCTGTGGAACAGCACCTCCAGGTAGCTGCTCGGGTCCGGGTAATCCGGATACCAGCCGCCGTACCAGCAGGGCGCTCCGTTCTCCCGCTTGTAGGTATCCGCATACACGCCAAACGCCACGGAACGAAGTTCGACCTGGATACCGACCCCACGCAGGTCCTCCTGGATCGCCTCCGCGCGGCGGCGGTAGGCATCCGTGATCCACATCGTAGTCCGGAACCCCGCCGGGTAGCCTGCCTGCCGGAGGAGCTGCCGTGCTCGCTCCGGATCGTGTGGATACCCTTTCAGCCGGGGATTGTAACCGGGCATCGTGGGGGGCAGCATCCCTGTCGCGGGCACGCCCGCGCCCGGCAGCCGTGCCTGGCGCTCGCGATCCACGGCGTAATTCACCGCCTGGCGCACCCGCACGTCGTCGAACGGCTTCATCCGCGTGTTCATCCCCAGGTACCAGGTTTGGCTGACGGGTGCTTCCAGCGCCAGCTGCTTCAGCTGCGGGTCCGACCGCACGTGGGACATCTCCGCCGCGGGGATGAGCGGCGTTACATCCAGCTCCCTCGCTTCGTAGCGGGGCATCAGCACTGCCTCGTCCACCTGTGTCTCGAGGGTGATCTGGCGCACCCCCGTATCATCGCCGGTGTAGAACGGATTCCGCTCCAGCTCCAGGACCGATCCCTCCCACGAGCGGAGGCGGTAGGGCCCCACCCCCACCGGATGGCGCGCGAAATCTCGCCCCGCTTTCTCCGCCACTGACCGGGGCACCACCGCGGCGCACGTCATCGCCAGGATGTTGAGGAAGGTGGGCGTAGGCTTCTTGAGGCGCAGGATTAGCCGGTCCGGGGCGGGCGCCTGGATGCCCGCGCACTCTCTGGCGCTGCCCGCCATCACTGCCTCGGCGCCCTCGATCACGGCGAAGAAGGAGCGCAGGTTAGAGCCCGTCTCCGGCCGCAGCACGCGCTCCAGCGAGTATTTGAATGCCGCCGCCGTCACCGGTTCGCCGTTGCTAAACCGGATCCCGGGACGCAGGGTGAAACGGTACTCGCGGCCGTCCGCGGACATCTCCCAGCGGGAAGCCAAGTCGGGCACCAGGCGGGTCCCGTCGTCGTAGTCTACCAGCCCCGTGCAGAGGGCGTGTACAACCGCCGTGGAGTAGGTGTCGTAGGCATGCGCGGGATCGAGCGTCTTGATATCGTCGGTAATCGCCAGGCGGATGGTGGCCCCCCTGGCGGGCGCGCCGCTCCGCAGAGCCCCGTCCCCGGGCGCCCTGCAGCCCCCGGCCACGGCGGCAACCACCAGCAGTATGGGCATCGCCACGAATGCTATCGGGCGCATCCCGGCTCCTTTCCTACGTGGGCGTGTTTGACCGTTGGCATGTTGCCAGGTTCCTGCGCCTGCCTATCGCCGCCTTCGCTGCAGATCGAAAGCGATCATGTTCAGCCCACCGACGGTGATCAGCACCGCCACGCCCGGCCACACCGCCAGCCAGGGAGCGGCGCGGTACCAGCGCTGCGCCTCGCGGAGCATGTCCCCCCAGGAGGGCGTGGGCTGCGGCAGACCCATCCCCAGGTAACTCAGACCCGCGTCCAGCAGGATCGCCGTCCCCGCACTCAGGCTGGCGACCGTGAGCAGCGTGGGGGCCAGGTGCGGCGCGATGTGCCGGAGCAGCACGCGCCCGGGGCCCGCTCCCAGCGCTCGCGCCGCCTCCACGAACGCCTGCTCCCGCAGCGCCAGTGTCTCCCCCCGTACCACGCGCGCTACCGTCGTCCAGTTCACCAGCCCGATTACCAGCAGCACCGTTCCCAGGTTACGGTACGGCAGGACCGCCGCCAGCGCCACCGCCAGCAGGATAGATGGAAACGCCATCACCACATCCACCAGCCGCATCAGCGCGCCATCCACCATGCCGCCGAAGTAGCCGGCGGGAAGACCCACCAGCAGCCCGATTGCCAGGGCGACCAGGGTGGCGCAGCCGCCAATCGCCAGGGAGTAGCGCGCTCCGAAGAGCAATCGACTGAGCAGGTCACGACCCAGCGAGTCCGTTCCCAGTGGGAAGTGGGTGCTGGGGGGAAGAGGGGCATCCCCGCGCGCTTGTGTGAGCGGCGAGTGGGGCGCCAGCCAGGGCGCGAAGACCGCTGCCCCCACGACCACGCACAGGAGGAGCAGGCCGGTGGCCAGCAGGGGACGAGCCGCCAGCCATGCGGCCCCTCTGGGTTGACGCGCGCGAGAGGTCATTGGTCCGGAGAACAATTGCGCCGCCATGCGGCCACCGTCCTCCGGCGAAGCGTATTCGCCGGCCGCGGCGCTTCCCCTCGCGGCGACCGTCTGCTGTGCCGCGAAGGGTTTATCAGAAGTGCGACTCGCCGGTGCGGTGCACTCCCGTACGGCCAGTGGGCGGCCGCAGCAGTTGCTCCAGGTGTACCGCCAGACCCAGGGTTATCAGGCCCGCACAGATGACGGCGATTAACAAGCGGCGTTTCATGCTTCCTCGTCTTCGCACCGGGGGGGCGGCTCCAACACAATCGAGACGCCCAATTCTTATTCCGCAGCAGAGACGCAACCGGTTCCCACAGGCGAAATCCGGTCTGCCGGCGAACTTCCCCGCATAGAGAGTACCGCCCGTGTGAGCGGGGACTGGGGTTGAGAGAGGGCAGAGCCGCTGGCTGATAACCGACGGCTGATCGCTTCTGCCTGACGAAAGGAATGAAGATGGCCGAGTTCTGCTACTCCTGCGCCGCACCACTGCATGCGCCTGAATTCAGGGGCCCGGTAGAGAACCACTGCAAACACTGCACGGACGCATCCGGTAACCTCAGGTCCCGGGAGGAGGTCCAGCGAGGCATCGCCTACTGGCTGAAAAGCTGGCAACCGGGGGTCGACGACCGGACAGCTCTCCGGCGAGCCGACCACTTTATGAAGGCGATGCCTGCCTGGGCCGAGGACGAATAACGGAACACGGAGGTTAAACCGCGGGCCGGCCGCGCGCTCCTTCCTCTTTCGTTTCTTGTTCTTCGAATACTACCAAATTGTCCCGGTGGATGACCTCTTCCAGGTCGGTGCGGCCGAGGATGCGCGCGATGTCGCTCGTCTGGGCGCCCATCAGCGCCTGCGCCTCCCGCCAGTCGCAGTTCACGATGCCCCGAGCGAAGACTTCCCCGGTAGCGTCTACCAGGCTCACGGTATCACCGGCGACAAAGCGCCCCTCCACGCCTACAATCCCCGCAGGAAGGAGACTCTTGTTGCCTTCCACGAGGGCAGCCCGCGCGAGGGCGTTTACCCGCAGGGCCCCCGCGGGTTGCGGCCCGTAGAGAATCCAGTGCTTGCGTCGGCGCAGGCGCCGCGCACAAGCGGGGAACTCTGTCCCCACCGGTCGACCGCCGGCCACGTCCAGCAGGACGGTCGTGGGGCGTCCGGGAGCGATGACCGTTCGCGCCCCTGCCGTAGTGGCAATCTCCGCCGCCACGAGCTTGGTGACCATCCCGCCGGAACCGTCCCGTCCCGAACTGCCTGCCAGACGGTGAATGCGCTCGTCTATCGTCTCAATGCGCGGGATCACTTCGCCCTGCTCGTCCAGGAACCCCGGCACATCGGTGAGGATGATGAGCAGGTCGGCGTGCACCATGCTGGCGACCAGTGCCGCGAGGGTGTCGTTATCGCCAAAGCGGATTTCATCCACCGCCACGGTATCGTTTTCGTTCACAATCGGCATGCAGCCGCAGCGGAGCAGGGCAGAAAGGGTGTTGCGGGCGTTGATGTAGCGAACGCGATCCGCAGCATCCTGGCGGGTGAGGAGCACCTGGGCCACGGGATAGGCGGGGCCGAACGCCTGGGTATAGGCGTGAATCAACTCGCCCTGGCCCACGGCGGCAGCGGCCTGCTTCAACGGGATAGTCTGGGGTCGTTTCGTCCAGCCGAGGCGCTCGCAGCCGGCACGAATGGCGCCGCTGCTTACCAGCACCACCCGCCAGCCCTCCCGTCGCAGGGCAGCGATCTGCCACGCCATCTCGTAGAGGTAGGCGCGGTCGAGCCGGCCCTGGTCGTCCGTGAGTGTGCTGGTGCCTACCTTAACCACGAGGGTGCGGGGCATATGCAGGCCACTCCCACTGCTGATCGCTTACGATAGTGGACGCCTTCTCTGTATGCAGCCCTGGGCCCCACGGCTATACCCACCAGGTCTGGCGGGTTCAGTCGTCCTCCGGGATGCGGACAGTCTGGTATGTTATATTGCAATGGAGTCGTTGACTACGTAGTCAACGAGGTTCAGTCGTCCTCCGGGATGCGGACAGTCTGGTAGGCCTGCCGAGGGTGTGTAGGGCTGCCAGGGTATCTATATGCCAGGAGGCCTTCTTGAACCAGCGGCCGCAGGAAGCGGTATCTCACGTAGAGAGGGTGCCGTTCCAACAGGCGACCCAGTTCGGCTGCCGTGAGCATCCTCACCGCGCAGAGCCTCAGAATGGCACGCTTGACCCGACCCTCCGTAGCCATGGGTTCGGTCGCGCGGATCTCAGCCAGCAGCTCAGGAGGGAGGCCGCAGAGCTCGGCTGGCGTGGTTGTGAGCTCGGTAGATTCCGCCTGGAGCTCGGTAGATCCGGTTGCGAGCTCGGTAGATTCCGCCTGAAGCCCGGTAGATCCAGTTGCGAGCTCGCAAGATCCCGGCCCGAGCTCGGTAGATCTAAGCCGTTCACCAGAGTGTACCTGCAAGGTCTTTTCGGTGGGCACGTAGTACGTCGCCCGGCTCTGACCCTTCTGTTGGAGGAGCCCGAGTTCCCGCAGGCGGCGAAGGTTACCGCTGGCCGTTAGCGTGTCGACCTTGTTGATATCACGGTAGGCGGCGTTGTTGATCGCACCCACTTCACGCACGAAGATCAGAGCCTTCTTCTCCTCCGGCGACAGCTGGCACGCCCGGAACTGATCCAGCCAGGAGAGGTCCCCGGGGCCAAGCAGGTGGTGGAACAGGAATGTAACACTAAAGGTGTCCTTACTACGATCTGACTCGAAGAACGGCGGTGCCAGGCCGTGGCGATCCATCAGCTCGCGGACGGTGCGAATACCCGTCCCTTTCGTCTCCGCGTACTGGGTCTCGTGCAGAAGCGCCGCGATCTTCTCGTTGCGGGTGATGGAACCGGGCTCGCCCAACCGGTCGTCAGGGACAAGCGAGATCCCCGGGTTGCGGATCTCCATCCGGTTCGAATAGCGGATGATCTGCACCGGCCCCCGTGTGCGGTAGTTGCGGTGCATGAGGGCATTGACCACTACCTCACGGATGGCATCCCGAGGGATTAGTGGCACATCACGCCGACGATCCTGGCCGCTGGACAGATGGAACCCGCTCGGGAGATCATCCACGATCTGGCTAATGGCTCTCGGAATGGCCCGCAGCAGGGGTTCCAGGATTTCCACCGCCTGGTAGCGCCGCTCAGGATCTGGGACCCACTCGCGCCCCTCCACACGGATATAGTCGACACGCATGGACGGGAAGAAGCGACGGATGGCGGACCGCCCGCCAAAGGTCAGAATGCCAGCGATGGTGGGAACAAGTCTGCCGTCGTACTGCGTGGCCGCGTGCAGCGCGTAGAGGAGGTCCTCATCCGAGTAGCGCAGCTCCGCCGCGTTGGGGTTCACCTCTGCCCGGATCCGACGGTACTCCTGCAGCATATCCGGGGCCAGATCCCCCAGACCGGCCTCCCGCACGGGCGTTTCGTCGTAGCTCTGGTGCGTCCGCTCCTGGTAGAAGTAGGCGATGTCCTCCTCCGAGCAGAGAACATCCGCCGAGCCGATCCGCCGGAACGCGCCGTGCTGCTGGCCGCGCTTCTTGATGAGGATGGGCTTCTGCTGGGCCGGAGCTTCAGGGATATAGGCGACCACGACGGTGCGCCCGTTCCGCCGCTCTCGCAGGATCTCCGGCCGGATGGGGTGGTTGAACTCGGCGTTGCAGCGGCTTGCCAGTTCGGTCTGCAGCTTGTCTGGGTCCGCCACGCCGACGATCTCGTATTCGGGGAATAGAGTGCCCGCCTTCACCCGTATGCCGAACAGCAGGTAGCCCCCATCCCTGTGGGGCTCGTTGCTGAAGGCGGAGATGGTCTCCAGCGCCGCGTCACCCACCTGCGTGCCCGATTTCGCCTCGATCTCCACGCCTTCGTCCTGATGTACGAGACGCTCCCACAGCTCATCGAAAGGTAGCATTCCATCCACCCCACCGCACCGAAAGGGCCCGCCTGCCGGGGCAAGCGCCTAGTCGATGAAGCTGAACTCTTGCTCCCCGATCCTCACGTCGTCCCCTTCCGCCGCGCCTGCGTCCCGCAGGGCACCGATCACGCCCATCCGCTCCAGGACCCGATGCATCCGCCGCACGGCAGCGTCGTTCTCCAGATCCGTCATCGCCACCAGGCGCTCCACCGGGCGTCCGCGCACCACAAACTGGCGCTCCCCCGTCCGCTCTACCTCCCACTCTTCCGTTTGCGGCGCGGTGTAGCGAACCACCTCCTCTTCCGCCGGCGGCGCGGGACGCGGCAGGTGATCCAGCAGATCGGCGGCGGCATAGATCAGCTCGGGCACGCCCGCCCGGGTGAGTGCGGAGATCACGAATACGCGATAGCCCCGCTCCTCCAGGGCCGGCTTCACGTGAGCGATCTGTTCTCCTGCATCCGGCATGTCCGCCTTATTGAGCGCCACCAGCTGCGGCAGCGTCGCCAGGTGAGGATTGTAGGCCGCCAGCTCCTGATTAATCACTTCGAAGTCGCGCAGGGGCTCCCGTCCCGTGAGGCCGGATACATCCAGCAGGTGAATGAGCAGGCGCGTGCGCTCGATGTGGCGCAGGAACCGGTGGCCGAGGCCCGCGCCCAGGTGGGCTCCCTTGATGAGGCCTGGGATATCGGCCATCACGAACGAGCGGCCCTCTTCGACGCGGACCACTCCCAGGCTGGGGACCAGCGTGGTAAACGGGTAATCGGCGATTTTGGGCCGTGCGGCGGAGACGCTGGCGATCAAGGTGCTCTTACCCACGTTCGGCAGGCCCACCAGGCCAACGTCCGCCAGCAGCTTCAGCTCCAGCCGCAGATCCCGCTCTTCGCCCGGCTCGCCCCTTTCGGCGAAGCGGGGCGCCTGGTTCGTGCTGGTGGCAAAGTGCGCGTTGCCCCGCCCGCCGCGCCCTCCCCGCGCCACGATGGCCTGCTGCCCCGGCCGCACCAGGTCGGCTACTACCTCGTCCGTCTCCATGTCCGTAGCCAGCGTCCCGACCGGCACGCGCAGCCGGACGTCGGCGCCGTTCTTCCCCTGCTTGCGACCCCCGCCGCCATCGCCGCCGCGCTCCGCGCGGTACTCGCGGTGATAGCGGAAGTCCACCAGGGTGGTCAGACCAGGATCCGCTTCGAGGATGACGTCGCCGCCCTTGCCGCCGTCGCCACCATCCGGTCCACCGCGGGGAACGTGCTTCTCCCGGCGGAAGCCGACGGCGCCGTTACCGCCGTAGCCTGCCTGCACCTCGATTTCGACTTCGTCAACGAACATCGTCCCGCCCTAGCACAGGCCCCGAAAGCTTTCGGGGCAGGTGTGTAGGAAGGGGATATGGGGATAGAGAGGATGAGAGTGAAAACAAAGGTGCCTCTCGACCTGCCATCCCTTTCCTCCCTCTTATCTCCCCATCCCCTTTTCTTGCACCCCAGGATCGGAACGCACTGGCCACCATACGAAAACAGGATGGCGCCGGAAGGGCCTCATCCCGAAAGCGTTCGGGAGCACCCACGGGCCATCCTGTTCCTGGAGCGTGGCGGCGCGGCGCCTCAGGCGGCCGTCGCCTCCACCGCGTAAACCGACACGCGTCGGTTCTTTCCCTTCTGTCCTTCAAACCGAACGATGCCGCCGATGAGCGCGAACAGCGTATCATCACCGCCCAGGCCCACGTTCACCCCCGGCTTCAGGCGGGTGCCGCGCTGTCGCACCAGGATCGAGCCGGCGGTCACCCGCTGCCCGGCAAACTCCTTCACGCCCAGCCGCTTGCTCTGGCTATCTCGCCCGTTGCGGGAACTTCCCACACCCTTCTTGTGCGCCATCGCTACTCCTCGCTTGCTTCCGCTACTGCTGCGGCTGGCGGTGCCGCTGCAGGCGCGCTTCCCTGCGGGGACGCCTGCGCCGGGGCTTGGGGCATCGCCGCAGCCTTCTCGGACGCCGCCTTGGCCTCCGTCCCGGTGCGGATGGCGCTCACCCGCACCTCCGTGAACCACTGCCGATGGCCGAACCGCCGCCGCTCGCGCTTCTTCGGCTTGTAGGTGAATCCGACGATCTTCCGGCCGCGTTCCTGCCGGACGACGAGCGCCGTCACGCAGGCTCCCTCCACCAGCGGCGTACCAACGCGCACGCCCTCGTCGGTGGCGAGCATCAGCACTTCGTTCAGGCGGATCTCAGAGCCCACCGGCGCATCCACCTTTTCCAGTCGCAGGACGCTGCCCACCAATGCACGGTACTGGTGACCGCCCGCGCGGATTACCGCATACATAAGCCTGTTTTCACTCCTGCCGCGCTGCCTGGGCCCGCACAGGCCCGCACGCAAAACACCGAATGATATCAGATGGGCTCCGACTTGTCAATCGCCGTGGATGGCGGCACCGGCTCGCCGAGTGCGAAGGATCGGCGCACGTCGGTGAGGCGGACGCGAGTGGTCTGGCCCTGGAAGCGCGCCCCATTGGCCAGGTCCACGAAGTAGCCGTCCACCCAGGCGGCGGATCGGGGGGGCGTAATCAGGTCCAGGCTGCTTACCTGGCAATCCACCACCTGGCCGCCGCGGAACGGCATCATCTGGTCTTCCATCTCCATCATATCGCCCGGCATGAGTTCGTACTTCTCAATATGAAAATCATGCCGCCCGCGGATGTAGATGGGCCGCCGGATCTCACGCTCCAGCTGCTCCACGTACTCGCCCTCGGGGCCGATCAGCCAGGCGGCGACCTCGGGACTGGCATGCACCAGCACCGCCTCCCACTGTTGCTCCGCCACCCGGCGACTGATCTCCCGTTCAATGTGGATACTCATCGTCTCGGGGGACCAGATCCGCCCACGCCCCTGACAGTAGGGGCAGGCCTCCGTCATCACGTCGATCACGGTCTCCGCCGTGCGCTTGCGTGTCATCTCCACGAGGCCGAGCGGGCTGATGTGAGCGATCTTCGTCCGTGTTCGGTCTCTGCGCAGCGCTTGCTCCAGGGTGCGCATCACCTGCTGCCTGTCCCGCGGGGACGCCATGTCGATGAAGTCAATGACGATCATCCCGCCAATGTCCCGCAGGCGCAGCTGACGGACGAACTCGCTCACCGCTTCCAGGTTGGTCTTCAGGATCGTATCCGCCAGGCTGGTCGTGCCGATGAACTTGCCGGTGTTGACGTCTACCGTGGTGAGCGCCTCCGTGGAGTCGATCGTTAGATAACCGCCAGACTTGAGCCATACCTTGCGGCGCAGCAGCCGATCGATCTCCTCCTCCACACCGTAGCGGGCGAAAATGGGTACCCGCTCGGCATAATGGACCACGCGCGAGGCCAGCTCGGGAGAGATCACCTGGAGCATCTCGATCGCCTGGTGGTAGTCCGGCTCGGAGTCGATCGACATCCGGTCCACGTCGGAGCCGAAGATATCACGGATCGTCTTCAGGATCAGGCTCAAGTCCCGGTGGATAAGGGCCGGGGCGGGGGTAGTGCGCGCCTTCTCCTGGATCTCACCCCATATCTTGAGAAGGAGATTGAGGTCCTGGCGCAGCTCGGGCTCGGTACGGCCCTCGGCCTCGGTGCGGATGATGAGGCCAAAGCCGGGCGGCCGGATCGTCTCGCCGATCCGGCGCAGACGGTCACGCTCGCGAGGGTCTTCCACCTTGCGAGACACCCCCAGGTGATCGGCCTCCGGCATCAGGACCAGGTAGCGGCCCGGGATCGACATCTTGGTGGAAACACGGGCCCCTTTTGTGCCGCGCGGCCCCTTGACCACCTGAACCAGCAGCGCCTGGCCGGGGCGGGCCACATCCTGAATGTGGAGGTCGCGGCGCGGCCGGCGCGGGCGGGGGATGGCTTCCGCTTCCTCCTCACCCGCGCCGAAGAGAATGTCACCCACGTAAAGGAAGGCGTTCCGCTCCAGGCCGATATCCACGAAGGCGGCGTCCATCCCGGGGAGGACGTTCGCCACGCGGCCTTTGTAGACGCCGCCTACCACGCGCTCCTCGCGCTCGATGTGGAGTTCCGTCAGGCGGCCGTCCTCGATGACGGCGATGCGCGTCTCGCGGTCGTCTACACTGATGAGGATTTCCTTCTGGATGCGCTCGCGGGTGCGCGTGGGGCGAGCCGGCTTGGCTTCGGGCGGCGCCTCTTCCTGGACCTCCACCTCCTCGGCTGGGGGCGCTGCCGCGATCTGCGCTCCCTGATTTCGGTCGCGTTCCCGCCGACGGCGCCGATCCCGCACGCGTTCCGGACGTTCCAGCGGCTCGCCCGGCGTGGGTGGCACGGCAGGCGGCGCTTCGCTCGTCCCCACAATCATGAACGCAGGCTCGCGCTGCGGGGCCTGCTCCGGCGGTGGCAGTGCTTCTTGCTCCGCCACCCAGTCTTCTGCCGGGGTGAGCGTCGCCGCTTCAAGTACCTCCCCGGGAACCTCCCGCGCGCCGATGCCCGTGGGAATCCCCTGCTCCAGCTCCGCGGCGACCTCCAGAGCCTCCGCTTCCTGGATTACCTCTTCCGGGAGCGCCACTTCGGCGGGCGCGGCCCACTCGGCGGCCGCGAAACCGTTTGGGGGCAGATCGAGGGTGAGGGGTACGGACTCCGCCACGGGCAGCCCCTCTTCCTCCTCGGGCAAGATGTGTGGGGGGGGCGTGCCGGTGTCGCGGGTAGCGAGCGGAATCGGCTCGCCCGCAGCGATTAACTCCTGTTCGCAGGGGGTAACGGCGGGATCACCCTCCCCCGCCGCCGACTCGCCGGGGGCGCCATCTGCCTCTGTGCGTTCGCCGTTTTCGCCTGTGGTCTGGGCGCGCCCGCGCCGGGGCCGACGGGACCTGCGCCACCCGCGGCGCCGCCCGCGGGGCCGAGCGGGTGTTTCGCTCTCCTCATTGTCTCCGCCTGCTTCCGCAGCGAAGCCTTCTACGGACGCGGCAGGCTCGCCCGGCGTCCGATCCTCTTGTTCCATAAAGCCTCTCTCCTCGCTCCGTGCGCGGCAGCGAGGCAGAAGGCGCTCCCCGTGTACCCACCTGGACCGCGCCGCCCGCCATCTGATGATCCGCCTGTCCATCCCTACGGCTCTCACGGCCTGTAGAGGCGTGCGGATGATGGCTATCGACTAGGGCGGCGCAGGCATTTATCGCCAGCGTCCCGGATTCTACGGAACGAAATCGGTCTATGCCTGGTCTCGGGCACCCGGGGTCTCAGGACCCACCCCCGTTTGGGTTGGCAGGCGAGTCAGCAGCCCCCCGCGCCCGCTTCGTCTCCGCTTACGAAGCATTTAAACTCGTGGCCGGTACGGCGAGGCACCGGAGCCGCGCGCCACGTGGCTGCGCCACGTGGCAACTCGATCCCGTCGTTCATCCGGATATGCCTGGGGATAGGCTCCCCAGACCAGTGCTCCCGTGCGTTCGCCGATCGGCAAAGTGATGCGATGCGTACCTGATCCGGCTGCGGCGCACGGCCTTGCAGAACCCGCGCACCGGGATGCCGGAATCTTCCGAAATCGATACAGTGCTGCTCCCCGGCTCGTCCTGCCGGAGGGAGCGGGCGGCGGCTGTCCCGTGGGTGCGGAGGTTTCCCCTTCCGCACCATCCGCCCGCAGCCCGGCGGTTATCAGAGCCGCGGGGAGCCCGGCACGTCACGTCCCCGCCAGCGTTGGCAGCGCCCTCCCCAACGCGGATTGCGGGGTCGAGGTATGGAATCCACCGGTCTCCATTCCCCATTCCCCACTCCGCGCTCCCAAAGCCCACCTGGGGAAGACTCCCCTCTTCCAGTCCCTGGTTCGCGGCGCCCTACAGTTCATCCCTACCTGTGCGAGGATTCCCACGTCCTACTTTGGTTATAGGCCGGTTTTGGGGAATTCGGCACGCCGCGGTCGGAAGTGTACCCGGTCGCCTTCCCGGCTGCCGATCTTTCGCCTTCAGCTGGATCAAGAACCGCAGGAACGCCGGAGCGAGCTGGCGGGTTGACAGCGCCATCATACCAGCGGCGACCCCCCGGCGTCAATGCGGCCTCCGGGGACGGCTGCCCGGTCGAGAAGCGGCCGTGATTCTCTTTTAGTACTACAGCCGCATTTAGTCCTTCTCTCGGGCCAGGCGTTTCCGGTAATGACACCGCTTGGCCCGCATTTGGTGCTGTCGTCGCCAGCGCGACCAGTGCAGCAGTTGGCCCCCGGGAGGCGCCGACTGCCACACCAGTCCACGTAAGAGCCGCCGTACCTCGGGCACCGTCAGCGGCAGCAGGGCATCGGCCCGCCGTTCCTCGTCCAGGATGACTTCCAGCATACCAGGCGCTGGCTTATCCCCCCTTTTCGTCCGTCAACATAGCCCGGCTCCGCAGCACCGTCAGGTAGGCATGGGCCAGTAGCGCCAGGGTGATGAACCGATACCACGCGTCCCACTTCCGGACCTCGTACTGGGCCAACCCGATCTCCCCTTTGGCACTCTCCAGGCACTCCTCGATCCTCCAGCGGCTCCCCGCGACGCGTCCCGAAAGCTTTCGGGATGCCCTCCGGAACGAAAACAACGTAGTACGCGAACTCTTCCGGCTGGCGGATGCTCCGGCGTAGCAGCAGCCAGTGCTCCCATCCCGGCGGCCACCCCATCCGGAAGAGTGGGAAGCGTGCCCAATCATACAGGCGCGGCCCTTTCGCTCCCCAGCCCGCCGATCCCGAAAGCTTTCGGGACCAGGCGGACGCTGGCAGCTGCCGGGCCAGGTGGTCCCCCCGTATCTGGCGCGGTCCGCCTTCTTGCCAAGCCCACACCCTCTCTTGGCAGGCCACTTCCAGGACAAAGGGCTGCCGCTGCTCCTCCAGCCACATCCGCAGCCGGCGGTCATTGCCGTAGACCGTGTCTGCCGTCACCCAGGCGGCTGGCACTCCGGCGGCGAAGGCGCGCGCCAGCATCCTGCGGGCCAACTCCGGCTTCGTGGCGAACCCGATCTCTTCCGGCACGCCCGCTGCTTTCCGCCGCTCTGCGTCTTCGGCCCACTCTCTGGGCAGATACAGTTCCCGGTCCAGGAAGGGGCGGCCTTGGGGACTGGCGTAGGCCAGGAACACCCCCACCTGGCAGTTCTCGACCCTGCCCGCCGTGCCGCTCTATTGCCGCTGCACGCCCACCGATTGGTCGCCCTTCTTCAGGAACCCGGTCTCGTCAATGACGAGGACGGCCTGCGGATCGCCCAGATGCTCGATGACATACGGGCGCAGGTCGTCTCGCACCCGGTCCGCGTCCCAGCGCGCCTGGTTCAGCAAGCGCTGCACGCCAT
>JACQGL010000230.1 GCA_016199525.1 Armatimonadota bacterium | reverse complement strand
GAGCCCGTCTTCGCCAGGCTC
Source organism: Armatimonadota bacterium (assembly GCA_016199525.1). GTDB lineage: Bacteria > Armatimonadota > SYMT01 > SYMT01 > JACQGL01 > JACQGL01. Next base: position 10,832 of record JACQGL010000230.1, on the reverse strand, counting down.
CTGGAGCCGATTCTGGGCCCGCTATTTCACGCCCTGGGCATCCCCGGGAAGGCGATCCACGTCGTCGCGTTTGCCGTCGCCTACGCGCTCGTCTCTGCGTTGCACATCGTTATCGGCGAGCTGGCGCCCAAGTCGTGGGCGATCCAGCGGCCGGAGGCGCTGTCGCTGGGCGTGGCCTATCCCCTCCACTGGTTCTACTGGCTGTTCAAGCCCGTGATCCTGGTTCTGAACGGCGCCGCGGGCCTGTTGCTGCGCCTGTGCCGTATCCAGCCGGCATCGGAGAGCGAGCTGGCTCATTCGGAAGAAGAACTGCGGATGATCCTCACCGCCTCTGGTGAGAGCGGCATCCTCAAAGACAGTGAGGTGGACCTCGTCAAGCACGTCTTCGAGTTCGCGGACAAGCGCGCCCGGGACATTGCTGTGCCGCGCGTGGATATGGTCTACCTGGACGCCGCCTGGCCGTTCGAGCGCAACCTGAAGATCGCCAGCACGCACAGCTTCACCCGCTTCCCACTCTGCGAAGGCGACGCGGACCACGTTATCGGTATGGTGCACGTTAAGGATCTCCTCCAGCTCGCCCAGCGCGGCGGGGGCGACCTCCGCAGCATCGCGCGGGAGATCCTCACTGTGCCCGAGACGAAGCCGATCGACGCCCTCCTGCGGGAGTTCCAGTACCGCAAGATGCACATGGCGGTGGTGCTGGACGAGTACGGGGGCACGACGGGCCTGGCTACCCTGGAAGACGTGCTGGAAGAGATTGTCGGAGAGATCTACGACGAGTTCGAAGAGCCCAGCCCGGAGGTGCAGCCCCTGGGCGACTATCGGTTTATGGTGGATGGCAAGGCGCTGTTGTCCGATCTGAAGACAGACCACGCCATTGACATCCCGCCCAACGGGGCGGATACCATCGGCGGGTTCGTGCTCGACAAGATGGGGGCGATTCCCGAACGAGGGGCGGTGCTGGAAGTAGGACCCTACCGGTTGGAGGTCGCGGAGATGGACGGCCAGCGCGTGCGCAAGGTGCTGGTGGTGGCGCCCCCGCCGGAGACGGCCGCCGCCTCGCCCGAAGCGTAACCGTCAGGCACAAGTGGGAGGGTGGGAGAAAAGATCCTGTCTGCGTCTCCCCCACCCTCCCACTCCCCTGCTCTTCCACTCCCCCATTCCGTCACTCCCGGCCCTACACCGGCTCCACGGTTACCTTGATCCCAATCGTCCGGATGATGCGCGCCACGCGCTGACACTCCGGGTGAGCGGCGTGATGGACCACGGACTTCCCCAGGTGGTGGACCTCCCACGTCTCCGTGATCGCTTCTTCCAGAGAGCAATTCGTCGCCTTCTGGAGGATATCGATCACCTCTTCCCAGGTGTTGTGATCGTTATCCCAGACGATGACAAGGTGCTCGCCGGGCTGGTCCGTGGTCGGCTCGTCCAGCAGTTCGGGGCGGGGCAGGCTTTGCGTGCGTGTGGCCATACGAAAGATGAAGCTATACCTCCAGCTGCGGCTGGACGGGAGGCGCGCCGGACAGTCCCAGGTGCTGGTAAGCGCGCGGCGTGGCCTTGCGGCCCAGGGGCGTGCGCGCCAGGTAGCCCTCCTTCAGTAAATACGGTTCCACAACCTCCACCAGCGTACTCTGCTGTTCGTTCAGCGTGGCGGCCAGCGCCTCGACACCCACCGGCCCGCCGTCGTAGGTGTGGATGATGATCGAGAGTAGCCGCCCGTCGAGCTGGTCCAGCCCCGCCTGGTCGATCCCCTCCAGGCGGAGAGCGACGTCGGCGATCTCCCGCGTCACCACGCCATCGCCGCGCACCTCGGCGTAGTCCCGCACGCGCCGCAAGAGCCGGTTGGCGATGCGGGGCGTACCGCGCGAGCGCCGCGCGATCTCTTCGGCGCCGTCCTCCCGAATCTGGACTTCCAGGATGCCCGCCGAGCGGAGCACGATCAGCTTCAGCTCCTCCGGCGTATAGAATTGCAGGTTGTAGACGATCCCAAACCGGTCTCGCAGCGGGGCGCTCAGCAGTCCGGTCATCGTGGTCGCCCCGACAAGAGTAAACTGCTTGAGCGGGTACTGAAGCATCCGCGCGTTGGGGCCGCGTTCCAGGGGGATATCGACCTTGAAGTCCTCCATGGCAGAGTAGAGGCGCTCCTCCACCGCGGGGTCGAGCCGGTGGATTTCGTCGATGAAGAAGACATCACGGTGCTTCAGGCCGCTAAGGTAGCCCATCAGGTCGCCAGCGCGCCGGAGGGCGGGGCCGGAGGCGAGGACAAGATCCGACCCCATCTCGTTGCGGATAATGTGCGCCAGAGTGGTCTTTCCCAGCCCGGGCGGGCCGAAGAGGAGGACGTGATCGAGCGGGCCGCCCCGGCGCCTCGCTGCCTCGATGGCGATGCGCAGCGACTCCACGATCTGCCGCTGGCCCACGTATTCCCCCAGGGAACCAGGACGCAGATCCGGATGGGAGGGCTCCGACTCTATTTCCGCCCCCGCTACTGCGCGGGTAATCTGCTTCTGGCGCGCCATCTCACTCTTCTACTTCCGCTGTGCCGCCCAGACGGCCTCGAGCAGCTCCTCCACGCTGGCCGCCTCCGGTTTCTGCTCCCGAGCGGTGCGCAACAGGGCGTCCGCCTCCGCGGCGCGGTAACCGAGCGCCTCCAGCGCCGTGCGCGCCTGGGCAACGCAGTCCGGCTCTGCTGCCACCGCTGGCTCGGGCAGTTCCTCCTCCGGCGCCAGGGCGAACAACGCCACCTTGCCGCGCAGGGTCGCCACGATGTGCTGCGCCTTGCTCGCCCCGATCCCGGGCAGCTGGCACAGCCCCCGCAGGTCGTTGGTCTGGATGAGGGTCGCGTACCGCCGTACGGAGATCGTCATCGTCTTCGCCGCCGCTGTGGGACCCAGGTTCTTTACCGTAATCAGCCGCTCGAAGAACGCCCGCTCCTCCAGATGGTTGAACCCGAACAGCACGGGGATGGGCTGGTGCTCGGCGACGTGGTGGTAGATAAAGAGGGTGACCGGATCCGCGTGCTCCTCTAACCGCGCCGGACGCGCCCCGTTTCCCCCCAGCCGCGCCCGCAGGGCCCGCATCGGGTAGGGCGGAATAATGACCTCGTAGCCTACCCCCGCCACGTCGAGGATGACACGGTCTTCCAGGTCGGCAACGATAGGGCCTTGCAGACGGGCAATCATAACGCCCTTCTCCCTTTAGACCATTGTCGGCGCGTGGGTGCGGAGGTAGACGGCGTTAGGCATTTAGATCCGGGCACAGCCACTCCGCGTTCTCCGCGCCTCGGCGGCGAGCCAGCATTGGCGCGGGCGCCAGGCGCGTCTACTCGCTCTGCCGCGCTACGCGGTAGGCCACGGCGGTGGCGATGGCGATCGCATCTGCCACGTCCGGCGGCGAGGGCGGCTTCTCCAGCCGATAGAGCGTCTGCACGGTCCGCTGCACCTGCTGCTTGCTGGCCCCGCCCGCGCCTACCACGGCGTTCTTCACTTCGCGGGGGGAGATGTCCACCACCGGCACCTGCTCCTGCGCCGCCGCCAGGCAGATCACCCCGCGCACGTGCGCCATCTGGAGGGCGCTGCGCGGGAAGCGGTACTCACTGTAAAGCGATTCCAGACCGAGTACGGACGGCTGAAACTCCGCCATCACCTCACACAGATCGGCGTAGATGGCGCGGAGCCGTCCCGCCAGCTCCGGAAGCTGGCGGGGCGCGCGCAGCACCCCTGCCTCCAGCAGAGCCGGCTCGCCTCCCGCCATCTCCACCACCGCGTAGCCAGTGATCCGCAGACCCGGGTCGACGCCGAGAACACGCATCTTTCAGTCCCCTACATACCGGAGAAGCGGCCGCCACCCCGGCATCCCGACAGAGGGGGAGGTCCCGGCCCGTATGGGCGCATACATCTGTTCGCTAGCCGGCCGCGATCATTATAGCGCAAATTCCACCGGGCGCGGTGAGGCTCGCTTGCCAGGGGTGCGCGTCATGTTTTTGCGCGTGCCTAATACCGGTTGTGTTCTCGGAGCCAGACCCGCACTGCCTCGCTCACGTGCCAGGAAGCATTGTCCCAGATCAGCAACAAGGCCTGCTAGCCTTGCCGTTCGGCCCCGTATGGGCCTGATACAGCTCCTTCGAAACCCGCGCCAGGAACGCGTGCGCGCACGCGTGATGGTGACGGCGCTGAGCGGCCGTTCTTGCACAAACCGCAGCCCCGAAAGCTTTCGGGACCAGCCCTGCTTGTTCAAAAGCGCCCTACGGGCCCGCAGGGGCGGATGAAGCGGCGCACCGACCCGTACGGGCCGAGTTGGGCCTGGATCTGCCGAGGGGTGAACCCCTGGGCACTCTTCGACAAACATTGGCAACGGCGCACCACGAAGGCGTCAGGAGAGCGCAGGCCCCGAAAGCTTTCGGGGCAGGCATTCTCTTCTCCGGAAACGATACCTCGCTTCTGGTATCTTATCCGTGATGCTCAATGAGGTGAAACGGTATACGCTAGAGAATGAAGCCCGACGGTCTACCAATCACCGCTTTTCTTTGGTACGGGTCCGAGCGGGGGCGCTTGTGGTCGCTGTCCGTGCAGGGTGTCGAGGAGGTCCCGATAACGCTCCTCCGCGTATGGGTTACCGCGAAGATCGACGTAGTAGCACCCTAGGAGCCAAGATGGCGCAGCCTGGGTGCAGTCACCTTTTCGCAGGATCGGGATGAACTTTCGGCGATTCCGCTGCGTGTTGACCTCCGCGGTCATAATGGCGCCTTCGTAGCCGACACCTCCCGCACGGTTGTCCGATTTCTGCTTGTAGGCTGGAGTGCAGATTATCAGAACGTAGTCGTTCTCGCGTATGGCACGCTCCATGAACTCCGGCAATTGGTCGCCGGGGGCCGTGCCCCACTGGTCGAGGGTAACATTCACGCCGTCCGCCCGCAGTTGTGATGCCAGGGAGCGAACCCACTCGATGTGCTCTTCGTCTTCCCAGGCGTAGGAGACGAACGCACGGGGATGCTCGGATGCCTGATGCCCTTGCGCTTCGTGACTGGTACTCACCGCGAGGTCGTTCGATGCCTGATCGGGTTTCTGTTGGGGACGCTCCACCCTGTGCCCCTGCGCGTCGAAGGCTCGAACTCCACTATTGAAAACCTGAACGACTGTTACTTCGGGGTGGCGAAGCCATTCCACGGCTGCAACGGCATCTTGCGTGATCTCCTGCCGCGTTCGTCGGTCCGACAGGTACTCGGAGGAGCTTTCCAACGCCTTACGCACACCCAAGTGGCTGATGCCGAGAGACCAAGGGTCCCGGTCGAATACCTTACGCCAACTGCCGGTGACTTCAAACTCGCCGGGGTAGCGCGTCGATGCTTCGGCCCTTACTGCGCTGCGAAGCACCTGCTTCGTGGTCTCGGTCTGGTCGTAGTCCCCCATGTCCGCACTCCGTTCCGGTCCACTTTCCGTCGTTAACACCTTGCGGGGCTCCTCATAGCGGAGGTCGTCACGAATCATGGCTTGCAGGCCGTCCAGTCGGCCCAGGACGACGCGTGATCAGGCGGATTCCGCCCTGGGGGAGCGGCGAAAGATCCGTCGGGCCAAGCCTTACGCAAAACTCTGACGCGCACCCGCTTGCCAGTTCGCAGCCAGCCCCTGCGACTCCTGGGCCGGCCGTGGCACCGCCGGCGCCCGTCCGCGGCGAGGCCCACAGCGAGCCCGCGGGCAAATCCCACCGTTGCGCGGGCAAAAGAAGGGGCCCGGGAGCCGCATAGCTGCCCCGTTTCCTGCAAATGCCTCCCTCCACGACCCCTTGAGCCGCGCGCGGATCACACCGATATGTGGGTACTGAGTAGTGCCCCGGAGCAGGCAACCGGGCCGTAGCTCGCAGCACCCTGGGTCGGTTTCGCGAACGCCCGCGGCGCTGTGGTAGGCCGTGCGGCTGAAAGCAATCCGATCGCCACCCTCTGCGACGCGGGGAACAGCGCGGTGATCTGCGTTTCGCAGTCCTGTCCAGCAATCGGGAGGCAGCTCTCCTTACGCCAGGCAGATATGAATTCGCCGCAGGTCCGGCGGCGCCTGGCAGAAAAGATGCCCGCGCCCCGTGCCGCACACCGCGGCGAGTAAACCTATCGCCGAAGGGACGGCTGGTCGTTACTGAGCCAGATCATCAGAGCGCTCTCGCGGTAAGCGCGCCGGTACCACGGCGACTCACCACCTTTCAGGATGCCGTTGGACATCGCCCCTGCGCGCTTCCTACGACATGCCTGCGCCCGCTCGCCGGTCACATCAGGAAACGAGGAAAGGAAGACCGGGGGACAGATAACGAGGCGGGAGCGAAGGATGGGTAATCACGGTGCGGAAACGACGTACGCAGAAACGAGCTGATGGTACACGAGACGACGTGCTCCCGCTTGGTCTTCACACCAGATCAGCGTGTCGTTCTCTCGTCGCCTTGCTGCTCCGTTTCCTCGCCTCCTCAAATTTTCCCTCAAACGGATGACACAGATTGCGGTTCAAATGGCTAGAATAAAGGGAGGCGCAGACGTTGCGCCGGTTGAACTGGCCGGGGAACCTGTTTCCTATCCTGGCGTCCACCTGGCCGTAGGCCTCAAACCCCGGTTGCCTTCCTCCGTCCCGACGCTTCTCCCCGTCGCTAAACTCGTGGACGCCTCCGGGGCCTCGTCTCGAACACCTTCGGGACTGCCTGCCCCAGCATCTTGTACACACCAGGGGGATCCTGGGGAAGAGAAGCGGAGCTAGTGGCGCGCCGTGGGTGCTCGCCGTCATCACTCATACTCGGAGTGACTCCGCATCCCCTGTACTGGAACTATCAACCCGTATGCGCACACCAAGACGAAATGACGCACGGCATTCGTCCGGCCCGACCACCCGGTCCGCGAATCCCAACGACCGCCCTGCAGGGGCGAGTTTCCGCCCCACGCCATCCGGAGGACGTAGGGCGGAGCGCGGGGAGCGACCTGCGCACGCTCCGGATCGGCCGCCCCGCAATCCGTGGGGGCGCCCCGCCGGTAATGGCGCGGGCCAGGCTCCTCTGACCCAGGCGGAGGGGATTCTGGACCAGGACGCGCGCAGCTACTACTACGTGCGTACCCGAGCCGACTGGGTGCCCTGTCCTGCCGATCTATTCGTACCTCCTGCCCTCATAGAGCGCGCCGGGCTCCGCGTGGGGCATCAGATCACCGTTACTGCACGGCCGCCCCGCGCAGGGGACCGGTTTAGCTCCGTGGCCGACGTGCTGCGGATCGAAGGCCGCGAGTCGGATGCCCGCACCTGGCAGCAGTTCGAGCGGCTCACCGCCGTCTCTCCTCACCGGCGCCTGCGGCTGGAGGTCAGCCGGGATGAGTTCACCACCCGCGCGATCGATCTGCTCGCTCCCATGGGGCGCGGCACGCGAGGGCTGATCGTGGCGCCGCCGTTCGCGGGCAAGACACGCCTGCTGAGCGCCATCGCGCGCGCTCTCGCCACCAACTACCCCGAGCTGAAGATCTTCGTGGTGCTCATCGACGAGCGCCCCGAGGAGGTAACTGAGTTTCGCCGGCTGGGCGTGGGCAACGTCGTGGCCTCCAGCTTCGATAGCGGCGCCGAAAGCCACCTGCAGCTGGCGGAGCTGGTCCTTCATCGCGCTCAGCGGCTAGTGGAGATCGGGGAGGACGTCGTCTTCCTGGTGGATAGCCTGACGCGCCTGGCCCGCACCTCCAACCTGGATAGCAAGGGGACGGGTCGCACTCTTTCCGGCGGCCTGGATGCCGCCGCGCTGCGCTTCCCGCGCAAGCTGCTTGGCGCCGCGCGCTGCACCGAGGAAGGCGGCAGCCTGACTATCCTCGCCACCACCCTGGTGGATACCGGCAGCCGGATGGACGACCACATCTACGAGGAGTTCAAAGGCACCGGCAACTGGGAGCTGCACCTGAGCCGCGCCCTGGCGGAGCGGCGCATCTTCCCCGCCATCGATGTCCCCGCTACAGGCACGCGGCGGGAGGAGCTGCTCTACACCCCTGAGGAGCTGTCCGCGGTAACGAAGCTCCGCCGGCATCTCCAGGTGAACGCCGGCGGGCAGGAGCAGATGGCCCTCCTCCTGAAATGGCTGGAGCAGACGAAGGACAATAGCCACTTGCTCGCGGCGGCGGAGCGGCTGGTGGATAAGTAGGCGTTGGGCGCAACCTGAATGCACACGGGCGACCGCTAAGGGCTAAGCTAAGATCGGCGACGGGAACCAGCGGCGGCTCCATATGGCTCCTGCGGTGCAGAAAGAGGGTCCGTTTGCCATAACTAAGGCGCCTAAGATAGGTGCGTGCCGTCGAAAGGTCAGGCGCGGGAATGTCGTTCACTCATCTATCAACCCAGCTGTGTGACAAGCTGCTACACGACCGCCAGGGCAGGATCTCGCTGGTCGGAACGTTCCTGAATGTAAAGGCACAGCGCTTCCCCACGGCCAATGATATGGGCGTAGTGGTCGTGTTCCGCGGTGATGCCGGCGACCCGTACTGCATCACCGTGGAGAGGCCCAGTATGCCCCCGATTACGATCGTCCAGGGCACAGTAGAGCCTCCTGCCGAGCTTGAGCACGAGTACCAGCTGTGGGCGGTGGCCGCGGCCTTTGAGGTAAACGCTGTGTTCCCAGAGCCGGGGATCTACTCAATAGTCTTGCGAAGCGGGGACGAAGTCGTGCACGCTCACCAGTTTGGGGTGTTCCCTGCGGCAGCTCCGCGGCCACAGGAGGAGACCCCAGATGCCGAGGAGGTGGCAAATGCCTAGTGCTGCCATCTGCATTTCTAGAGGAGTGGACAGGTCCTCGTCCGTGACCGGCGCTCAATACCCGCTGGGCCGTCAGTTTAAGTGTGTTCGAGTCCCCTGGCGCAACACCATCGAGTTCATTCCAACGATGCGGGATGAGGAACCGGTCTTTAAGGTCAAGCTGTTCATCGCCGACGTATCGGGAAGGTGCAACACCGTCGAGTTCGTTCCTGAGGAACCGGAAGTGGCCGAAACCCGCGTGATCTTCTCGGCTCTGCATAAGGAGGCAACAACTACGTGGGCCTGGTTCGCTAGACGCCTTCCGGAGCTGCTGGAGGGCTCGAGTCTAGTTGAAGAGCTTGACGCCGCACTGCAATACAACGAAGCCGGCGAGGATCTCGTCTCAGAGCGCATCAGGTCTGGCGAATCCGGGCGGCGAGTGTTCGTCAGGTCCTATGGAGAGGAATTCACGAGAGAGATAGAGTCCCTGCTGCGTGGCTGACCTTCCTCCATTGGTGGGAGTGGACGCGTGCGTCCTCATTGAGTCTGTGCGTGGCCGCCCAAAACGGGACCATACTTCGGGCGCGCTTCGTGTCCATCCCTCCAGCGCGCTCATCCGATTGGCGACCACACACGCTTTCCGGCTGCTGTTAATAGATCAAGTCAGGCTGCAGGTAGAGGATGATCTGAACGAGGCCGATCTCGCCGTCCTTGAGACATCCCTGGCTGAGTGCTGGATTGTGCCATTCCAAGACCCTCCTCCGGAAGCGTTGCGGGACGTACTGGAAGGGGTGGAACCACGCCTGCGTTCGGCAATAAGGCACGTGGGTGACTTCGCTATCGGGGCGTGTGTCTACCTGGCCAAGCCAGACTACTTCGTCTCCTCAAACCGCGCCCACTTCAACCAGGCTTTCGGCCGTCTGCTGGGTGAGACGAAGATCACCACACCGAAGAGGTTCATCGCCCTCGTGAGACAGGGTATCGGTCGACATATAAGGGAACAGGGTGGGACCTGACATCTCCCACGACCCCTCTGTGCGGCCACTACTCTATCTGCACGAGACGACCAGAGGAGTGGTGGCCAAGAGGGTAGCAGATCCGCAGCTCACCCAGAGGCTGCCTTACCGCACGCCCTACCGGTGCCCTCTGCGCCGCTCCCGTCGCCCCCGCAGCCAGCCGAGCAGCCGCTCTGGTGGCCAGGTGTTGATCACCTGATCGGCAGTTAACCAGGCACGCCGGGCCTGCCCCACCCCGTAGCGCAGCAGGCTGAGATGGACGGGCATGTGCGCGTCGGGGTTGATGGAGATCGGGATACCCCGCTCCGCAGCACGACGGGCGTGGACGTCGTCCAGGTCCAACCGATCGGGGTAGGCGTTGATCTCCAGCGCCGTCCCTGTGCGGAGCGCGGCTTCTATCACCCGCTCCAGGTCCACAGCATAGGGCTCGCGGGCGCCCAGGAGCCGCCCCGTCGGATGGGCGAGCAGGTCCACGACGCCGGACTCCATCGCCGCAACGATGCGCCGCGTCATCGTCTCCTCGTCCTGCCGGAAGCCGGAGTGTATCGAGCCGATAACGAAGTCCAGCTGGGCGAGCAGGCCGGTATCCAGGTCCAGGGTGCCATCCGCGAGGATGTCGCACTCGATCCCTTTGAGGACGAGGACGCCGGGCGCCTCGGCGTGAAGCGCGTCGACCTCGGCCATCTGCGCACGGAGGCGGACCTCGTCGAGACCCCGGGCCACCCCCAGCGATTTGGAGTGGTCGGTGATCGCCAGATAGGCGTGGCCGAGGTCGCGTGCGGCGGCGGCCATCTGGCGGATGGAGGCACTCCCGTCACTCCAGGTAGTGTGGGCGTGGAGGATGCCGCGGAAGTCGGCGACATCGATCAGGTCCGGTAGCCTGCCCGCGAGCGCGGCCTCAATCTCGCCGCGGTCCTCCCGCAGCTCGGGTGGAATCCAGGGCAGGCCCAGGAAGTGGTAGATCTCCTCCTCCCGCTCGCCGGGCACGATCTCCGTATCTGAATCGACGCGGAAGACGCCGTGTTCGTTGATCCGCGCCCCGCGCGCTTCCGCCATACCTCGCAGCCGGACGGTGTGGGCCGCAGCGCCG
>JACQGL010000223.1 GCA_016199525.1 Armatimonadota bacterium | reverse complement strand
GTAGAGGCCCGGGGTGTCCACGCCGTCTCCGTTCCAGTCGCCGGCCAGGGGGGTCCAGTTCGCGCCGGCTGGCCCGTAGACGAAGGTAACGTCGGCAGGGCCGGCCGTATTGGAGTTGCGCAGGTAGAACCGCGAGGTTGCGGGGTCGTAGAGCCCGACCGTGTCGATCCCGTCGCCATTCCAGTCGCCGGCCAGCGCGATCCAGCCCGCAGCCGGAGGTCCGTAGACAAACGTGATGTCCGCAGGCCCCGGGGTGTTGGCGTTCCGCAGGTAGAACCGACCGGTTGCCCGGTCGTAGAGTCCCACGGTCCTGACCCCGTCACCGTTCCAGTCGCCGATCAGCGTAGTCCAGCCCGCCCCACCGGGTCCGTACTGAAAGACGAGGTCGGCCGGCCCGGCGGCATTCGCGTGACGGAGGAAGAAGACGCCGGTGGCGGGGTTGTAGACGCCGGCGGTGTCTGCTCCGGTGATCGTCCAGTTCGTGGGGGGGTTCGTTCCGGTTTCAAATGACCCGTTGGGGATCGCCGTAAGATGGAAGCCGCCCATGTCGACGACTTCCTTCTGGACGGAGTTGTAAATGAACGCGATGCCCCGCCGCTTGACGGGGTCGGCCAGCTGCGGGTTCGTGTCCTCGGCATTGTCGAAGCTGGTCCAGCGCCAGAACGTCCCGCCCTCGACGGCGTATCGCTCCAACAGCGAAATCAAGCTCTCCAATGCCCGCCTGCTGGGCCATGTTGTGGGTTCTGCCGTGCCCATTTCCACAGCAACAAGGCGAGCACCACTCCCTGCCCCGATAGTTGCCAGCGCATTTTGCAACGTTTGCTCCGCCCAGGTGTGGGGATCGACATCGATACACAGGGGATCTCCCGGAGGGAGGCACTTGCGATGTTCGTAGAAAGACACGGCGTATGTTCGCTGGTTGGCAGGAATGCCCAGGTCGTCAAAGAGTATTCGAAGCACCCGTATGGCGCTCCAGAGCTGGCCAGGGAGCGGATTGTCCTGAAAGCGATAGTCGCCGATGATCGCCTGAGCAGACAGCCTGCGTGCCGGAATCCCTAAGGAGAGGGCGTAGCCGATGGCCCACCTGACGTATTGGGCGACCACGGTTGCGGGACCCTCCCAGAGTGGGGGCTCCGCAGGAATCCCGCAGGCGTCGAGGATGCTGTCTCCATTGGTGTCGACCCGCAGTCTATTGCCCTCAAACAGCACGAGGTCTACCGCCGGATGATTCCCTGCCACCGCCAGGATGGCGCCAAGCCAGGTTTGGGAGTTGGTCGGCGGCTGCTCTTCCATATGGACATTGACCAGCCGGAGGAGCACTCGCATCCCCTTCCTGTTCACGAGGTCCAGGAAGGTTTGGAAATTCATCAATTCCGTGGCTGTGGGCTGGGGCCAGTGGAACCCAAGTACCGGCCACATGGTGCAGTCGGGGAACGGTCGCTCAATGTCGTCGGCTGTCCGCAGTTCGAAAGCGATCGCGTTGATCCCCATCGAGCGCATTGTGTCAAGCTGCAGTTCAACCTCCACTGCGCGCGTGCTGCCAACGACTGGGTCGAACGTGTTATAGTCCTGCATGACCTGGCCCGACCAGTACTCGCTGGCCCACCCGCGACGTTCGATCTGGACGTACAGGCCCCGCGTCTGCAGACGGTAGCGGCCGAGCACCGGTTGGGCCTGCGCCCCCTGCCGCGGGAGCACCAGCGCGGCCAGCAGCCCAACAGCAGCGAGTTGTCGGAATCTGAAGTGCATCCCGATCACCTGCACGCGGCACCCAACCTGCGCCCGAGGGGCCATCGGCGCGCGACAGTGTGTGGTCTCAGACGACACGATGCGTGCGGCGGATGTAGGTTCCGGTGAAAGGTGCGGCGACGATAGAGTGCGATGTGCGCCAGACGCCAGGTTGGAATGGATACCGTGGTTCGCGCCTGGCTATGGCGGTTTCCTTCTGCTGCTCCGGGCAGGCTGCTCCGGGCGGGCCGCTGCCCCCTAGTCGACCGGCCCGATCCCCTGCGCGGTGAAGATGGCCT
>JACQGL010000228.1 GCA_016199525.1 Armatimonadota bacterium | reverse complement strand
CTTGCCCGCCGCATCCAGGAGATCAAGTCGAGGCGCCCCCTCTGCGGTCGCCCCCAGCGTTGCCCGCGTGTTGCCCCTGGCATCCACCAGGACAAACCGCTCTGCGGTCACCATCCGCCCGCGCTGCTCCTGCGACACGGCGGGAGCCGTGAGCAAGGCGGCCCCGGCCAGGAGGCAGGCCGCCAGCACCGCCATCTTCCACCGGCGGTTTTGCGCTTCCAGCCTCTCCAGCCGGGCGAGGACTGCCTGCCAGTCCGGCGTCTGGGATGTCATGCGCTTCTCCTTTCACGGAGCCGCCAGGTACGGGGCGTGCCCCGAAGGCTTTCGGGGCGGGCCATCCCGAAAGCTCCGGCACAGAGCCGGAGTCCTCGGGCCGTTAGGCTCGGGACTTTCGGGAATGGGGTCGCGGTAGCGCCGGACCTGTCGCTCGCCCCTCAGATCTCCGCCACCTCCAGCGGGTTCGCCGCGATCTCCACCCCCAGGCGTTCCCCCACCGCCCGCAGGGCCTGGCGCAACTCCTCCAGGTCCCCGTTCGGCGGCAGGTCGGCCTCGATGAGCATCGTATACACGGGCGGCCCGCCCGCATTCGCCAGCCGCGTCTTGAGATCGACGATGTTGATCTCCCGCGCCCCCAGAACGGCGCTCACTTCCGCCACGATGCCGGGTCGATCCGCCCCGTAGACGGTCACGATGATGGGCTCGCCCGCCGGCGGTGGCACGATGGCCTCCGGGGAAACCTGTCGCAGTTGCCAGGCCAGCCCGAGCCGCTCGGCGACGGGCTCGAGCGCGCGCCACAGCCCCTCGCGGTCGAAGTCCCGGGGCGGCTGGATGAGCAGGATGATGGCGAACTGCGGACCGAGGCGCGTCATCCGCGAATCCGCCAGGTTGCAGCCTTGCTCATAGAGCACGCGCGTGAGTGCGGCCACGATGCCCGGCCGGTCTTCACCGACTGCCGTGAGGATTAGCATCGGCCTCTCCTGATGTGCGCCGCCCGGCGCGGGCGTGCCTGCCGTGCTCTCCCTCCTATCCCCACCCTTACTCCCGGACCGTAGCGATGCGAGGAGGAGGAAGTAAATAAGAGTTAGCTCTGAAGGCGTTCGGGGCCGGTTCATCTTGGGTCCGGCGACACCGCCCAGGTGCGTCCAACCAGGGGAGGCAGGGACCGGCGCCCGCTCCCTCCAAAGTTCAAGACGTAGCAGGCGTCGGCCTCCTGCGGGCCAGGACGCGGGAATCGGGAGTAAGGACAGCGCTCCAGAGGCCCGAACCTCCCCACGTTCCCATCACGCTGGCCAGGGGTGGATGCCTGAACGTTTGCCCGAAGCTCCAGAACCAGAATCGAGGCATCAGAAACCATGGCACCCGTTCGGTTGGCAATGATCGGCTGCGGCGGGATAGCAGGCAACCACCTGCGCGCCTACCTTCGTATCCGCCAGGAAGAGCCGGATCGCCTTCAGCTGGTGGCGATGTGCGATCCCATCCGCCAGCGGGCGGAGGACTTTGCTGTGCAGGCGGCGTCGGTCCAGGGATCCCTCCCCGCCGTGTACGAAGACGTGCAGGAGATGCTCGCCCGCCAGGCGATCGACGCGGCGGATATCGCCTGCCCGCACGGACTCCACCATGTGATCGGCGTCGCCTGCCTCCAGGCGGGCGTCCACGTGCTGATCGAGAAACCGTTCGGCGTCACCATCCGCGCCAGCAAGGCGATCCTTCGCCGCCGCGGAGAAAGCGGGGCGCATCGCTGCCACGGCGGAGAACATCCGCCGTGGCCTCAGCCAGCGTACCGCCCACTGGCTCCTCCACGACCGCCGCCTCCTGGGTGACGTGCAGCAGTTCTTCGCCCAGCACGCCTCCTACTGCGATCCCACCTCCGTGCGCCCGTGGCACTGGCGCACGGACCAGTTCCTGGCGGGCGGCGGCGAGCTGATGGACACCGGCGCGCATTACTGCGATACCCTTCGCTACCTGTTCGGCGATCCGCGCACCGTGTTCGCCAGCGTGCGGCAGCTCCAGCGCCTGCCGCTCCAGCGCGACGATCAGGTGGTGTATGACAACCGCGAGGACACCTGGGTGGCCACCCTGGAGTTCGAGAGCGGTCTGGTGGGCGTCTGGTCTTGCACTACCGCCGCCCCCGGGCACGCGTTCACCCACCTGGTTTACTACGGGACTGAGGGCTGCCTGCTAGATCAGGGGGATGTGTTCTTGGGGCCGTTCCCCAAAGGCAAGGTAATCCTCAAGGACGGCGCGCAGATCCCGATGGAGCGGCTCCAGCAGGAGTTCCTGGCCTCCCTGGGCGAGGAGGGCCGCGCGCGCCTCTTCCCCTACGGCTGGATGGAGGGCGTACAGCTGGAGTGCTACGACTTCGTGCGCGCCGTCTCCGAGGGCGAGCCAGTGGAAGTGGACGGCACCACCGGCATGAAGGCGAAGGCGATTGGCGCAGCGATCCTCGAGTCCGCCGCCCTTGGCCAGGCCGTTTCCTATCAGGATGTGCTCGCGGGGCGCATTGAAGCCTACCAGCAGCTGATCAACGAGCACTGGGGTTTATAGACTGATGGAACCGCCGATGCACGCCGATGCACGCCGATCGAGGCTGGATGGCATCACAGAGAAGGTCATAGGCTGCGCATATAAGGTAGGCAACGCCCTGGGCTGCGGCTTTCTGGAGAAGGTCTACGAGAACGCGCTCTGCTACGAGCTGCGCAAGGCGGGACTGGCGGCGGAGCAGCAGCGTGCCCTGACGGTCTACTACGACGGGGTGGTAGTGGGCGAGTACTTCGCTGACCTGGTGGTGGAAGACTCGGTTCTCGTGGAGCTAAAGGCAGTCAAGGCACTGGACGACGTCCATGCCGCCCAGTGCCTCAACTACCTGAAGACCACAGGTCTGCGCGTCTGCCTGCTGATCAACTTCGGCACGCCGAGGGTCGATATCCGGCGCATTGTCCGGAACTTCTGAATTGGCGTCCATCGGCGTGCATCGGCGGTTCCCTCCTTAGTACTTCGGCATGGACGGATTCACCTCATCCGACCACCGTAGCGTGCCGCCGACCATGTTGTAGACGTTGCGGAAGCCAGACGCGCGCAGCAGCTCCGCCGCCCGGCCGCTGCGCTGGCCGGAGCGGCAGTAGCAGACGATGTCGTCCGCCCCCTCCAGCTCCCCCAACCGGCCGGGCAGCTCCGGGAGCGGGATCAGCCGCGCGCCTTCCACGCGGCAGATGGCCCACTCCTCAGGGTTGCGCACGTCCAGGAGCAGGAACGGATCGCCGCGCTGGAGACGCTCCGCCACCTGTGCGGGCGTGAGATCGAATTCCGTAAGCGGCACCGACTCCGCCTCCGGGTGGACGCCACAGAACTCGTTATAGTCAATCAGCTCGCGGACGGTGGGGTTCTCGCCGCAGATCGGGCACTCGGGGTCCTTCCGCAGCTTGAACTCGCGGAAGCGCATCCGCATAGCGTCGAAGAGCAGGAACCGGCCGATGAGCGGCTCCCCCTTGCCCAGAATCAGCTTCACGCCCTCGTTGGCCTGCATGCAGCCGATGATCCCCGGCAGGATACCCAGCACACCACCCTCCGCGCAGCTGGGCACCATTCCGGGCGGCGGCGGCTCCGGATACAGGCAGCGGTAGCACGGCCCGTGCTCCGCCCAGAACACGGAGCACTGTCCCGTGAACCGGAAGATGCTCCCGTAGACGTTCGGCTTGCCAAGCAGCACGCACGCATCGTTGACCAGGTAGCGCGTGGGGAAGTTGTCCGTCCCGTCGATCACCATGTCGTACTCGCCGATGATCTCCAGGGCGTTCTGCGAGGTGAGGATGGTTTCGTACAGCTCGACATTGCAGTGCGGGTTGATATCCAGGATCCGCGCCCGCGCCGAGTGCAGCTTCGGCCGGCCGACGTCCTTGGTGCCGTGGATGACCTGGCGCTGCAGGTTGCTGAAATCAACCACGTCGAAGTCCACCAGCCCGAGGGTGCCCACACCCGCCGCCGCCAGGTACATCCCCAGGGGCGAGCCCAGACCGCCGGTCCCCACCAGGAGCACCCGCGCCGCTTTGAGCCGTTTCTGACCCTCCAGCCCTACCTCGGGCATGATCAGGTGCCTTCCGTAGCGCAGGATCTCTTCGTTGCTCAGTTCCACCTCTTCCATCACGTTCAACGGGGAGGGGCAGGTGTCTGTGGCTTCGAGCTGGATCATAACTCTCTTCCTCTCTCATCAACGAGCAACGGAGAATCGATCGCCTTTACAGACGCATTCCGCATTCCCCGTTTGGCCTTTGATAGGCGCGTCATCCGGTAATTGCGCCAGATGCTACGCGCCAGCCGCGTGGGGCTGAAGAACGTCCCGACCAGATCGGGCAGCCGAAAGTCCGCCCGCGCGCACGCGGCAAGCGATTCGCCCGCTACGGCTATTTTAGCCATCCAGGGCGTGCCGATGTCGAGCTGGCATGCGGCATTCAGCAGCAGACTATCCGCCGGTCGGGCGTGGATCACCGCAGCAATGAGGGTGTCCACCGCCGCCACGTCAGTCCCCGCGAACAGCAGGCCAAGCGGGAACGGATCGCCGCCCTTGGGGCCGTCGCGCTCCATCGCCACCACGCCATCCACCACGGTCAGCGCAGGCCGGACAGTGTAGGCGAAGGCGACCAGCAGTCGTGCGAACCGCGCGTCCGGCCCGCAGGCCATGTGCCAGAACGCCTTTCGCTTGCCCGGCATGCACCCGTAGAGGCTCTTGATCGCCGCGGTAAAGTAGAGCTGCCGGTGCGCCTTCAGCTTCGGCACGTTCAGGATCACGTCCGCCTCCAGGGCGGCCTGATCTATGCAGAACGTAGGCCGAACGCGCGGCCGCGGGCTCTTTACCCACATCGGGCGATTGAACGGCGTCAGCGGCACGCCGTAGCGCCGCGCCACCTCGGCCACCCCGCACGCCTCGCACACGCGTTCCAGCGTGCCGAAGGCGGGGTCATCGCCGATGACCGGGCGCGCGCCCAGGTCCAGCAACCGCCGCAGCAACGTTTCGATCAGTGCCGGATGCGTGGTCGTAGCCCGCTCCGACGGCTCCCCCGCCAGCAGGTTCGGCTTCACGAGCACGCGGTCCCCGCGCCGGACGAACGCCTCCAGGCCCCCCAGGGGCGCCAGCGCCCGATCGAGTGCCGCGCCAAGCGCAGCCTGCTCGTAACTCGGGCAGCGGACCAGGGAAACTGTGGTCATCCCCGTTTACCAAAGTCGGGGCCGGGCGCCTTCACCACCGGCACGTTGGCGAACCGGTACCGCTCCGGCGCCACGTAGCGGTAGGTGGGCTCGCCGTTCGGGCCGGCCTCCCTGGCCAGCACGCCCGCGTCGGCGAGCTGATCCAGAGCCGCCGCGATCGCCTCCGGCGTGAAGTCCGGCAGCTTCTCGGCCAGGTTGGCCACCGTGTACGGCCCCGGGTCCTCCAGGGCGGTGCACTCCGAAAGCTTTCGGGGCCTCCCTTCAGACATCTTCTGTCCCCCGCGTGGCCTGCTGTTGCTCGATTATTGTACCGCACGCGGGTAGATTCGCGCGGTCGTCCGGCGGAGGAACGGGAAGGCGCACAGATTACGGGAACGCCGTGGACAAGTCAGCTCGGCCGCGGCGGAGCGCTTGGGCCGCCCTATCGGCTCGACGTGCAGGGGTTCGCCGGGGCAGCGGTCACCCGCCTGAATACTGGCGGCACTGCTGGCTTGCCATACCGTCTTTCGCGTGCGCCAGACCAGTAGTCCGCAAGCTTTACTCCAGCCCGAGCCGTCGGCGGGTTTCGGCACGGCGCGCTTCCTCCGCCGCCAGCTCCTCGGGCGTCATCTCGCTGCGCTTCTTGGGCTTTATGGGCCCGGTGGGCGCGACTACTGGCGCGGCAGCGGCGGCGGGCGTAGGAGCAGGTGCAGGAGCCGCTGACGGGGGAGCCGGGGCGGTAGGCAACTGGCCGCCCGCCCGGGCAGCCCGCACCGCCGCGCGGCGTGCCTCTTCTGCGGCCAGTTCCTCAGGCGTCATCTCGCTGCGCTTCTTGGGCTTCACCGGACCGGTGGGTGGGGCAGCGGCAGGCGTCGCCTCGACCGGGGTCGGGGCCGCCGGGGGAGCTGCAGGGGCCGCAGGCGTCGCCTCGACCGGGGTCGGGGCCGCCGGGGGAGCTGCAGGGGCCGCAGGCGCCGCACGCGCCGGCTTCGGCGCGGCGCCTTTCTCCAATTCCTCCCACATCAACCGGAGCGAAGACTTGACGTTGGGCGGATAGTGGTAAATCGTGCCCACACGGAGCGGCGTCTCCTTCAGCCGCCCTTCGGCCACCAGCTCCCGGAGAGCGCGCTCCACCACCTCCAGATGGTGCTCGCCGATCAACCGGCGAAACACCTCAACGCCGCCAGAAACCGTAAGCCGCTGGGCGAGTTCGTTGACGATCGCGGATTTGGCCGTCTGGACGTCCACCGTTGTCTCCTGCTCCTGGGGGCGGGCTGCAGCGCGAGGAAAACGGCGCCGCGGATGGGACCCGCCGCGCTCATTATAGAGAGCTGTGACGCGCGGCGCCAAACCGGTCGTCTGGCGTTGCAGGTGGGTGCCTGATTCATCACCAACCACAAATGGAAAGGAGATCGAGCTATGCTGACCCTTGAGGGCTGCCGCGGCCGACAGCGGCGACTGCTGGAACGAATGGACGAGGCGAACCTGGATTCAGTGCTCATCTATGAGCCTCGCGACATCTACTACCTCACCGGTCTGCTCCGCGAGAGCAAGGTCTACCCTCGCCCCAACCTGCTCTTCTTCAGCGCCGAGCCTTCCTGGTTGATCACCTGGATGGACGGCGATGCCGCGGTGGACCAGG
>JACQGL010000219.1 GCA_016199525.1 Armatimonadota bacterium | reverse complement strand
GCAGCAAGCGAAGCGTCGCTGCAGGACAACGCGTGATCAGGCAGATTCCGCCCTGGAGGGGCGGCGGAAGATCTGTCGAGCCAAGCCTTACGCAAAACTCTGACGCGCACCCGAAATCAGGAAACAGGGAGGCCGCCGGCACGCGGGAACGTTATAATGTGTGAACGTGCCAATGTTCCTATGAGGGGAGGCCTACCAATGCGCGTCTTCTATCCGGCTCCACCGGATCGGTTCATCTTCTGGGTGACGTGGCTGTACTGGGTCTTCGTTGTTCTGGCGCTGGTGACTGTCCTCAGCGCGCCCCTGCCCCGTGCGGTTGCTTCTGCCGGCGCCGTGTCCCTGGCGGTGGTGCTCATTGGCATGGGCCTCGTCTGCTGGGGCCTTCAGCCGCGCATCTACGCGGTCTCCCCGGAAGCCGTTGTCATCCAGCGACGCGCGTTCTTTCCGCCGGTGCGACTTTCTGTGGCATCGATCACCGCCGCCCGCGCGGTCGAACTTCCCTGGCTGATCGCGCGGCTGTGGGGGGTGGCCGGGTGTTATTCGAACACCGGCTGGTTCTGGTCGCCAGAGATGGGCATCTTCTGGATGTCGAGTACCAACGGCCATCACCTGGTGCTGCTGGAGGGAACGCGGCGCGTGGTGATCAGCCCTGAGGACCGCCAGGGGTTCTTGACGGCGGTGGATGAGGTGCGGCGGGGGATCGTCCGCGCCGAGGACGATCTGGAAACGGAGCCGTAAACTCGGTCCCAAGGAGCGTGTAGACGTGCGGGTGTGCGGAGTAGGAGCGCAGGAACGCATGGGGAGTATCACTGCCCGGCGCTCCCCCTTCACCGAATCTCTCTATCTTACCGTCCCCTCCCTCTGCGGCAGTTCCCGCGTCGCCGCCTAGCCACCATCAAGCGGAGGCGCGCAGGGCGCGGGCCACGAATACCTGCGCCGCCAGGCAAATCAGCGCCAGAATAGCGGTGCCGATCACGGGCCAGCCCTGTAACGCTCCCCAGGCGGCGAGAACGGCCACGTTGCCCCTCATCGCCGCCGCCTGGATGCGTCCCCTCTGGATAGAGGACAGCGTCCCCGCGCCCGCGGCCAGCGCCACCGCGATGAGGATGATCCTGTTGAGCAAACCAAGCGCGAGCGCGGTCGCGCCGAAGATGAATCCGAGCACGGTGTGGGCGAGCACGAGAACGCCCACCAGGGCCAGCACACCGACCAGAATGGATCCAGACCCTCGCATGTTCGTCTCCCCCGTTCTCATCCCCCATAAGTGAGGACCAGCGCCTCTACGGATCGGCGAACTGGTTCCGCTGATGATAACAACGTTCTCCCGCGGCGGAGGATACGCGGGCCATGCCCAGCGGTGGGAGGACAACTAAGCGGAGCACGCCTGGAAGGCAACGCAGAGCGACCTTTCTGCTTCTGCAGGGACCAGGGAACGTCTCGCAGCTATTGTACCATGGCCGCGCGGGCAGCGAAGGCAGCCGGGAGACCACCGGGAAGAGAGGAGAAACTTAGGCACGCGAAGGTCAGACCCGGACGACCCATCCCTCGTGGTTTGCCCTGTGCAAAACGAGGGTCAAAGGGGCACTCCTGAACCATTCACGTGGCGCTTGATGGGCTGCTCGTTTCCTCGTCTCTACGTGGCGTTGCTTCACCCACCGACGCCGGCGCCCAGTATCTCCCGGTACCAGGCCACAGTGTGGCGGAGTCCCTCCTCCAGAGGCACGCGCGGCTCCCAGCCCAGCCGCGTGCGCGCTCGCGTGATGTCCGGGCGCCGGCGGGCGGGATCGTCCGCGAACCGCAGCGGTCGGAACACGATCTCCGAGCGACTCTCCGTCACCTTCTTCACCAGGCGGGCGAACTCCAGGATGGTACACTCGTCCGGGTTGCCCAGGTTGAATACCTCCCCGGCGGTGCCCTCGGTGAACATCGCCGCCAGCAGCCCTTCGACGAGGTCCGAGACGTAGGCAAAGCTGCGCGTCTGCAATCCGTCCCCATAAACCGTAATCGGCTCACCGCGCAACGCCTGGGTGATAAAGTTCGGTACCACGCGGCCGTCCTGCGGGTCATTGCGGGGCCCGTAGGTGTTGAAGATGCGCACGATGCGCGCATCCACTCCGTGGACGCGCTGCCACTCCATGGTGGCCGCCTCTCCAAAGCGCTTCCCTTCGTCGTAACAAGCTCGCAGCCCGGTGGGATCGACGTTGCCCCAGTAGGTCTCCGGCTGCGGATGCACCTGCGGATCGCCGTAGATTTCGGACGTGGATGCGAGCAGGAATCGCGCGCCCGCCTGACGCGCCATCTCCAGCGCGTTCATCGTGCCGATCGAGTTGACGCGCAGAGTCTGGATCGAGTTCTTCCGGTAGCCCACGGGGCTGGCGGGGCTCGCCAGGTGAAACACCGCCTCGCCTTCCAGTGCCAGCGGCTCGGTGATGTCACGCTGAACGAAGCGGAATCGGGGATGATCCCTCAGGTGGGCCACATTGTCCCTTCTGCCGGTGAGGAAGTTATCGACGCAGATAACCTCGTTGCCCTGCGCAATCAGCGCGTCGCACAGGTGCGATCCGACGAAACC
The DNA here is from genome assembly GCA_016199525.1 of Armatimonadota bacterium. Lineage (GTDB taxonomy): Bacteria > Armatimonadota > SYMT01 > SYMT01 > JACQGL01 > JACQGL01. Next base: position 6,489 of record JACQGL010000219.1, on the reverse strand, counting down.
CGCTCCTCCCAGCACGATGGTCTTCATGGCACTCCCATCTCGGGATCGGGAACCGCTGGTAAACGCCGGTGGATGAGAATGGTCGAGAGCTGGCAGCCAGCGAGAAAGAGCGAGGATGTGGTGCGCGTAGCCATCGCGCTTTCTTGCTTCCTTGTCCGCTCGTTCCCTTCTCTATCCGTATCCAGCCGTGTGCATCAGCGGTTACTCTCCTGTGGCTCGCGGTTCGCCTGCTGCAGCTCCCGGAAGGCGGCAAAGTAGGATTCAGGACTGCCGATATCCAGCCGCCGCTCCCCGGGCGCCAGTCGGACGCCGAGCACCAGCCGGCCCTGCCCGGCAAGCCAGGTCATGGCCCGTGTTAACTCTATCTCACCATTCGGGGCGCGGGGGGCAGCGCGGCAGGCGGCAAAGATTTCCGGATTGAACACGTAGCGTGCCGAGATTGCCAGACGGCTAGGCGCTACCTCCGGCAACGGCTTCTCCACGATCTCCCGCACGCGGAATACCTCGCTGCCCCTCCCACCCGGGATACTCCCTTCCGCATCCGCCAACGCGAAGATCCCGTAGCGGGACACCCGCTCGAGCGGGACTTCCTCTGCCGCCACCGTGGCTACCGCCCCGTGCTCGAGGTGCGCGCGGATCAGCCGAGACAGGACGGGCATCTCCCCACCGTAGACCACCGTGTCCGCCAGCGCCACGGCGAACGGCTCATTCCCCACGAACGCCTCCCCGTGCAGCACGGCGTGCGCCAATCCACCCCGCACCCGCTGGCTGACGAAATACACGCTGCGCGTGGGCACGCGCGTGACGGGGTCCATTTCGCCGGAGAGGGCATCCGCCACGGCCACTATCGCCGTCTTCTGGGGATTGAGGACCACCAGCAGCTGGTCCAGCCCCGCAGCGTCACATTCTTCCAGTACGCGCTGCAACACCGACTTCTCGCCCAGCGGCAGCAGCTCCTTCGGCAGGAAGTGCGTGGTCGGCCGCAGGCGGGTCCCCAGCCCGGCGGCGGGAAGGATAGCTTTGCGGATCGTCATTCCGGTTCGCGTGTTGGTGGATTTGCAGGCTGGCGGGTTTGCAAGTTAACAGATTTCAACCTTCCGCCGTGCCGACCTGCCAGCGTTCCAACTAACCCCGATCCAGCTCATCGCGGAGGGAAAGGAAGCGCTCTACTCCCAGGATCTCCTTCACTTCCGCGAAGGTGGCCATACGATCCGCGGGGAGGCGATCCACGCGTCCCTCTTCCATGAACGCCCGGCAGAGCCCCTCCACGGCGCGGGCGGTCACCAGCAGGCTCTCGATCGGGGCGACCACGATCTTGTAGCCGAGTTGGGCCAGTTCACCCACGGTAAGGATGGGTGTGTGCCCGCCGGTCAGCACGTTCACGAGCAGCGGGTAGCGCACCGCGCGAGGGATCTTCTCCAGCTCCGCCTGCGACAGCGGCGCTTCGATGAACACCACATCCGCGCCCGCATCGCCGTAGCGATTCACACGGTCGATTGCTTCCCGGAGGCCCATCGCTTCGCGCGCGTCCGTGCGCGCGATCATCACGAATTGCGGGTGGGAGCGCGCTCGCTGCGCCGCCCGCAGCTTCAGCACCATCTCGTCTGTGGGGATCACCTGCTTGCCCTGAAAATGGCCGCAGCGCTTGGGAGAGACCTGATCTTCCAGGATGATCCCCGCGGCGCCCGCCCGCTCGAAGGCAGCGATGGTGCGCATCACGTTGTGCAGGTCGCCGTGGCCGGTGTCGCCGTCGGCGATGAGCGGCACGGTCAATCGCCCCGCCATCCGGCGCACCTGATCCGCCATCTCAGTCATGGTGAGGAAGTTCAGGTCCGGTAGCCCCAGGAGGCTGGCGGAGGTGCCGAAGCCGCCCACGAACACGGTCTCGAATCCTGCCCGCTCTACCAGGAGGGCGGTGAACACGTCGTGCGCGCCCAGGGAACGGATGATGCCGGGCGCCTGGAGCAGCTCCCGGAAGCGAGCCGTGGTGGATGGGGAGGCGGGTGTCATAGCGGTAGTGAGACGTGACCTCGAAGCCGTGCATCTGTTCCCTTTGCCGCCCGCCGAGTCCTTTACAGCGCCTTCCATCCCTGGGCGTGGGAAGGCGCTGGGGTACATTGAGGCCAACGTGGAAGACAAGAGGGTCCCGACGCCGTCGAGACCCCGGAGCGGCGCGCCAGCAGCGTGCTGGAGAACATCCGCTTCCACCGCGTGAACCGTAGCGCAGGCATCCGTGCCTGCCCGGACCTCGTGCAGGCTGGAAGCCTGCGCTACAGGTGGAAGCGCAGGGGGGAGCCGTAGCGCAGGCATCCGTGCCTGCTTTGGAGTGCGGGGGGTGCCCTCTGGGCCCTGCCGCCGCTCTGGCGCGCAGGCCTCCCCGCGCATAGCACCATTCCGGTTATAGAGAGGGCGCTGACGCATTGGACTGCCAATCAGGGAGCGGGCTATAATATGCTCGCCCCCCGAATCGGGGAAACGAGCGGTACGCTGACTTTTGCACTTAACGAGGGTTAACGGAGACGACCATGGCCGATATCCGCCCCAGCGACGTAGTGGCCGTAATAGATGAGCGGTATCCATCAGTAGCTAGTAAGCCTACGGCAGAATTCAATCTTAACGTCACCGACTCGGCCAAGGTAGCCGGTATCGTGGATCTAGTAGAGCGGATTCCTGATCATCTCCTGGTGCCTGATCATCTCCTGGTGACGGAGCCAGTGGAAAGGCGACGGTATCGTCACTTCTTGGTGAGTGTAGCCACACTACGCGACGGCCTGGGGCTTTGGCGAAGCCGGGAGCAAATGCACATCATCGGGAACCGCCAGGGCTTCGACGGGATGAACCCGATTGCTGTGATACGCGATGTACTAAAGGACTGCCCTGACCAAGTACCTGCGCCGGGCACGGCCGAACTGCAATTCATACATGATAAGGACCTCCGAAATAATCTTCGCCAGGATATTAGCTGGGTGAATCAGGCCCTTGGAGCCGGTGAATGGAAAGCTGCCACTGTACTCGCTGGGTCTGTCATCGAGGCGCTCCTGCTCTGGTCACTGCAGAAGCGAGAGCACTCAACCCCGGGTGATATCCAAAAGGGAATCAACCAGGCTCTAAAGAGTAAAAACCTGAAGCAGTCGCCCGACAGCGACATACTCAACTGGCACTTGCCCGAGTACATCAATGTAGCGAGTGCGCTGACAATCATCAAATCGGACACTACCCAGGCTGTTCAACTGACGAAGGACTTTCGGAACTTAATCCATCCTGGTTACGCATTGCGGTTGCAGAAGAAGTGTGACAGCGGCACGGCTCTTGTGGCCGTTGGTGCGTTGGTATTCGTCATCAGGGATTTGCAATAGCCTGTTGGTTTTGAACTCTCTATAAGCTATCTGCCAGGAGCCTGCCCCGTGATGAGGGAGCCAGTGCAGTCCGAGAGTGACGTTGCGCCGTACATCCGCCTCGCGTCCGTGACAACAAGCTGCTCCCAGATCACCCTCCAGCCTCCCCCCGCAGGTGCCCCAGCACCACGCCGCACACCTCCCCCGCATCCAGGGAGTCTCCTGGTAGCAGCTCCGCCTGCCGCGTGAGGAGCAGCGGGCCGTCCTCCGGCGCGTCCGTCACGCGGCCGTGGGAGCCATTGACCAGCGTGGGGTCGAGGGGGATGACGTCCATCAGAGTGCGGAAGCCGAGCGCCTTCTTGAGCAGCTTCCCCGCGATCCTTAGCTTTGGCAACGGCAACGCGGGGTCGAAGAACAGCTCCACAGGGTCGAAGCCGGGCTTGCGATGGATGTCTACTGTGCGGGCGAAGTCCGGCGCGCGGCGGTCCTCCAGCCAGTAGTAGTAGGTGAACCAGGCGTCCAGCGCGGCGATAGCCACCAGCTCTCCCGCGCGGGGGTGGTCCAGGCGGAGATCCTTCTTCTCCGCATCATCCAGCACCCGCTCCACACCGTCCGTCCCCTCCAGGATCTCCCGCACCAGCGATCGCTTGCTGGCATCGTTGACGTAGACGTGCGCCACCTGATGGTCAGCCACGGCGAAGGCGGCGCTGGCGCCCGCGTCCAGCAGCTCCCGCCCCAGCTCCTCCCGCATCTGGATCAGGCCGCGCTTCCGGAAGATGCGGTTCAGGGACACCGGCCGGGAGACGGGGGTGATGCCGTACTCGGAGAGGACGATCACCTGCGCGCCGCGGCCCTCGTAGTGAGCGATCAGATCCCCGCACACGGCGTCGATCTCCCGCAGGTCCTTCGCTAGCCGCGGATCGCGGGGGCCCAGGCGCTGGAGGTTGTAATCCAGGTGGGGCAGGTAGATCAGCGTCAGGGTGGGGTCGTGCTTCTGCTCCACGTGCTTCGCGGCGGCGGCGATCCACTGGCTGGCGCGGATGGCAGCTCCCGGACCCCAGAACTGGAACAGGGGAAACTGCCCCAGTCTCTGCTGGAGTTCGGCGCGGAGTTCGGCGGGATGGGTGTAGACGTCGGGGATCTTCCGCCCGTCCGCGGTGTACATCGGCCGCGGCGTAACCGAAACGTCCGCGGACGAGTACCTATTGAACCACCAGAACAGGTTGGCGCAGGTGAAGGTGGGATCGAGCGCCCGCGCCTTCTCCCACACCTTAGGCGCCTGGACGAGATGGTTGGATTGCCGCCAGAAGCGGATCTCGCACTCGTCGCGGAAGTACCAGCCGTTGGCGACGATGCCGTGTCGGTCGGGATACTCGCCCGTCAGGTAGGTCGCCTGGACAGGACAGGTGACGGCAGGGGTGACGGCGTGGATGGCAGCCCGCTTCGCGCGCTGGGCCCAGGCGCTCAGGCGCGGCGTGGCGGCCCCGAGGAGGCGGGGGGTGAGCCCCACCACATTGAGGACGACGGTCTTGCGCATTCAAGAAGTATCTACGGAAACCGGTATGAACCAGGGAGATAGAGAGATAAGGTGATAAGGGAGCAACGCGGGCCGTTATGCAGACGTCTGTTCCCGCCTATCTTCAGCATCCCCTCATCGCCTTTCTCACATATCCGGAACGCCACCACAATCCTTTTCGTCCAGGGCATCCAGCACCCACCGGTACTCCCGTTCGATCGATTCGAGCAGCTCCCCCTTCAATCCCAGCGGCAACACGTCCCAGGTATAGGTCTCAATCTCCAGGTGGCGGGTGAAGGCGGTGCGCCCGAGCAGCGCGAAGACGGCGCGGATATGGTCCTGCGTGGCGCCAAACGGGCCGTAGCGCTCCGTGAACAGCGGCACGTGGAAGTGGATGCGCCACTGCCGCGCCGCGAGCTCCTGGAGGTGCGTGAGCGCATCCGGGAGGTCGGGGTAACGGCGCAGGTTGCCATCCGCGACCCGCTCGATTACCTGATGCAGGTAGACGGACTCGGCAAACGGCGCCAGCTGCTGTGCGAGCGGCGCACGGCCGCCCTCATCTGCGGGAAGCGGCACCTGGAGCGCGGCGCTGATCTGCAGCCTGCCGACCTTGATCCTCGCCCGCGCGAAGCGTTCCAGCGCCGTCTCGGGATTCTCGTATTCCACCGCCATGTGGCAGGTATCGTAACAGATCTGCACGTGGTCGAGCAGATACTGGCGGGCTTGCTCGATGGGGACGTTCAGGGCGTCCGCCAAAACAGGCGCGCCGCACGGCAGCAGCCGCGTCTCGTAGAAGTTGACCAGTTCCGCGCTGTTCTCCACCAGGCCGTCGGGCTCCGGCTCGATGTCCAGGTGGAGGTACCGGCCCTCCTCCTGCTGGACGCGGACCAGCGTGCCGGCGATGCGCGCCAGGTTGCGGGTGATCCGCTCCCAGGCGGACCTCGTGTCCCGGCCGATCCATCGCTTATAGGATAGAGGCGTGGTGGAGATCCCCCCTTCCACGCCTTCGGGTAGCAGGCGCTTCAGGATCTCCACCAGGCACAGCGTATAGCGGACCCGCTCCTCCTCCCGCCAGTCGGGGGCGAACACCGCGGACTTGACCACCTGCCGGTGGAACGAGCCGTAAGGGAACCCGTTGAGGGCGAAGACGTAGAGGCCGTGTCGGTCCAGGTAGTCTTTGAACCGTGCCAGACGGTCTCCTGCCAGTAGCTCTTCGCTCTCCCGGGACGAGAGGCGCAGCCCGATGCCGAACGGGCGGCCGGGCGAGAGCCGCTCTTTCAGCGCAGGTGCGTAGTGTCGCAGGTTCGCGAACACCTCCTCCCACCCGTCGCCCGGGTGGATGTTGGTGCAGTAGGTGAGGTGCAGGGGCGCGGGGCGTTCCAGCTGCATAGGGAGTCCTCAGGGGTAGACGGTACCCTATAGTGGCGGGCGATCGGCCACCTCCAGGAAGTAAGCGTCCGGCTGATCCACCACGCCTGCATGCTGCATCGTCTGCCGCAGGTCCTCCGACTGCGTGAACTGCCGCGCCGATTCCAGGTCTGTCCACTCCAGCAGGATGAAGACTTCGTTCGGGTCATCCACGTTGCGGAAGACCCAGCCGCCACCCGAGCCAGCCGGCCCACGAACGTCGGCGTGCTC
>JACQGL010000222.1 GCA_016199525.1 Armatimonadota bacterium | reverse complement strand
TGGGCACGATGGGCTTCGGGCTGCCCGCGGCCATCGGTGCCAAGCTCGGCCGCCCCGAGAAAGATGTCTGGCTCATTACCGGCGACGGCAGCTTCCAGATGACCCTCAAAGAGCTGATGACCGCCGCCGCCGAGGGGGTGTGCGTCAAGGTGGCGATCATCAACAATCGCTGCCTCGGCATGGTCCGCCAGTGGCAGGAGATGTTCTGGGAGAACCGCTACTCCGCCGTGAACCTGGGTGAATATCCCGACTTTGTGAAGCTCGCTGAGGGCTATGGCTGCGTGGGTGTGCGCGTGGATCACCCTGACCAGGTGGCCGAATCCCTGCGCGCCGCAGAGCGCGTGCGCGATCGTCCTATCGTCATTGACTACCGTGTCGCCAAGCAGGAAAACGTCTTCCCGATGATTCCTTCGGGCAAGACCTACAACGATCTCATCCTGCATCGACGCCAGTTTGAGGAATAACGGGTGCAGCACACGATCACTACCCTGGTAGAAAATCGCCCCGGCGTCCTGGCCCGCGTGGCCGGGCTCTTCTCCCGGCGCGGCTTTAACATCGAATCGCTCGCGGTCAGCATCACCGAGGATCCGTCCGTCTCGCGTATGACGATCGTGGTGACCGGCGATGAGCGCTCCCTGGAGCAGATCTCCAAGCAACTTAATAAACTAATCGAGGTAATTAAGGTTTATGATTATACCGATGTTCCCAACGTAGAGCGGGAGCTGGCGCTCATCAAGGTCCACGCCGAGCCTACCCGACGCGCGGAGATTATGCAGATCACGGACATCTTCCGCGCCAAGATTATCGACCTGAGTGAGCGAACCCTAACGATTGAAGTGACCGGGCCGGTGGCGAAGGTGGACGCGATGAGGAGCCTGCTCGAGCCCTACGGGATCAAGGAGCTGGTTCGCACCGGCAAGATCGTGCTCGCGCGCGGGGCACGCTCCGCGGCGGAGATGCGCTCCAACGTGTAACGAGGCCGAGGTTGCCCGACGATACCCGCGAGCTGATCGATCTGGGCCGGTTTCAGATCCTCGTCCTGGCCGTGGCCGTGCTGCTGACGGTCGCCGGTGCGGGGCTGGCCGCCTGGTGGCGGCAGCGAGGCGCGCCCCGCGGCCTCGCCCGCGGGCTGTTCATCGCCGCGCTGGGGCCCCTGATCGCGGCGCTCTGGTTCATCTATAACGCCATCGTGGAGCGGCTGGGGCTGGATAGTGTCGCCGCGCTGGGCTTCAACTTGGGCATTTTCCTGGTATTCGGGCTAATCGCGGGGGCCATCGGCCGGGCGCTGTGGGCGCCGGAGGATGGCGATCAAGCATAAGAGGGAGGGATCCTTCTCTCCACCAAGAACCTACCCCCCCTGACCGCTTCCCTCGCAGGGAAGTCCCGATTACATCGGGATCTCCCCGTGAGAGAGGGGTTCGGCACGCTACTGCATATCTTGAGGAGGCAACCGTTGGCAAACATCTACTACGACGCGGACGCAAACCTGGGGCTGCTGGAGAAACGCACCGTGGCCGTGATCGGCTACGGCTCGCAGGGCCACGCCCACGCGCAGAATCTGCGCGACAGCGGCGTGCGGGTGATCCTCGGCCTGCGGCCGGGCAAGTCGTGGGACACTGCCGCGAACGACGGCTTCACCGTGGTCACCGTGGATGAGGCGGTGCGCCGTGCAGACATCATCATGCTGGTCGTCAACGACGAGTACCAGGCGCGGCTGTTCAAGGAACAGATCCAGCCGAACCTGAAGGCGGGCAAAGCGCTGGCATTCGCGCACGGGTTCAATATCCACTTCCAGCAGATCGTTCCACCGCAGGATGTAGACGTGTTCATGGTGGCCCCCAAGGGCCCCGGCCACCTGGTACGCCGTGTATTCACGGAGGGGAAGGGTGTGCCATGCCTTATCGCCATCCACCAGGACGCCAGCGGCGAAGCGAAGCAGGTGGCCCTCGCCTACGCCAGAGGGATTGGTGGCACGCGCGCCGGAGTCCTGGAAACGACCTTCCGCGAGGAGACAGAGACCGACCTGTTCGGGGAGCAGGTGGTGCTGTGCGGCGGCACTACCGCCCTGGTGAAGGCGGGGTTCGAGACGCTGGTCGAGGCGGGCTACCAGCCGGAGATCGCCTACTTCGAGTGCCTGCACGAGTTGAAGCTCATCGTGGACCTGATGTACGAAGCGGGCATCGCGGGGATGCGCTATTCCATTTCCGATACCGCCGAGTTCGGAGACATGACGCGCGGCCCACGGATCATCAATGACTCCGTGCGCGCCGAGATGAAGCGCATCCTCCAGGAGGTGCAGGATGGGCGGTTCGCACGGGAGTGGATACTGGAGAATCAGACCAACCGCCCGGTCTTCTCCGCCCTGCGTGCCCGCGATCAGCAGCACCTCATCGAGCGCGTGGGGAAGGAGCTGCGCTCCATGATGTCCTGGATCCAGCAGCAGCGCGCCGTGAAGGAGCAGGTGGCCGAGGAGCGCCAGCAGGCGATCTCAGCGCGGTTCGAGCGGATCGGGGAGTAGCACAGGCTTCCATTCTGCAGACTGGACAGCGGACCCGGGCAGGCGTAGCGCAGGCTTCCAGCCTGCTGATCGAACGGCGGACCCGGGCAGGCAAGGATGCCTGCGCTACCGCAGATACGGCAGGAGAGGTGTGGTGTGGCACAGGCTTCCCGCCTGAAAGGCGCTCGGTACGGGAGTAGGCCATGGCTGAACCAGCAGTCCAGGAGCGACTGATCACCGCGGAGGAGTTCTGGCTCATGCCGAAGGGCGAGGGCCGGAGCGAACTCGTGGATGGGAGGGTCGTCGAGATGCCGCCCGTCGGGCCCGATCACGGCCGGCTTGACAGCCGGATCGCTCGCAGGCTTGATGAGCACCTCGAACGGGTGGGGACCGGTGGGGTCTACATCAACACTGGTTTCATCCTGCGTAACGATCCGGACCATGTGCGCGCCCCGGATCTAGCGTTCGTCTCCGCGGAGCGGGCCGCCACGCACCCCAAACCCGCGCGAGGCTACTGGCCGGTAGCGCCCGATCTGGCGGTCGAGATCGTTTCGCCAGACGACCGGGCCGAAGACATCGCCGAGAAGATCGATGACTACCTGGCCGCCGGGGTGCGCTTGATCTGGGTGGTCTACCCGCGCCGGCGGTGTGTCCACGTTTTCGTGCCGGGACAACCGATCCAGGCCCTTTCTGGGGAGGCTGTGCTCAACGGCGGCGAGGTGCTGCCGGGGTTTGAACTGCCGCTCTCGGAACTCTGGCAGCTGGTTCAGGGCTAGCCGCGAATGGCGGGGGGGCCAGAGGGGACCTTCTATGGCTGAACCAGCAGTCCAGGAGCGGCTGACTTCCTGAGCAGGAGAATAGTCAGAACTGACCGGTCAGACGGGCGCAGCCGGATAGCGCCTCTAGAAGCGTCGGACGCACGAGGGTTGAAGTGAACCACCAGACGGGAAAAAGAAGAAGAGGATGCTCGCCGGGATGGACGGCTCGCCCCGAGGAATCGGGGTGGATGCCGGCCTCCCGGCGGTTACTCCTGTCGTGCCACGGCCGGTAGGTTGGCGGCAGAGCCGCCGGGCAGCGCCGCGGCTGGCATCTGCCCGCCGCGTGTGGCACGATAGACTCAGGAGTTTTCCCTATGACCCGCATCATCAAGATCTTCGATACTACCCTGCGCGACGGAGAGCAGTGCCCCGGGGCGAGCATGAACGCCCAGGAGAAGCTCCAGATTGCTCACCAGCTGGCGCGGCTACGGGTGGATATCATCGAGGCCGGCTTCCCCTACTCCTCACCGGGCGATTTTGAATCCGTGAAGCAGATCGCCCGCGAGGTGAAAGGGCCGATCATCGCCGGGCTGGCCCGCGCTCGCGGCGAAGATATTGACGCCGCCGCCGAGGCGGTTAAATACGCCGAGCGCCCGCGTATCCATACCTTCATCGCCACCTCCGACATCCATCTCCAGCACAAGCTCCGCAAGACGAGAGATGAGGTCCTTGAGATCGCGGTGGAGGCGGTGAAGCGCGCCCGCCAGCATGTGGAGGACGTGGAGTTCTCCCCCGAGGACGCCTCGCGTAGCGATCTGGATTACCTCTGCCGCGTTGTCGAGGCGGTGATCAACGCAGGCGCCACCACGATCAACATCCCCGATACCGTGGGCTATGCCACGCCGGAAGAGTTCGCCCGCATCTTCATCACGCTGCGGAACCGGGTCCCCGGGATCGAAAACATCACCCTCTCCACCCACTGCCACGACGATCTGGGCCTGGGCGTGGCGAACTCCCTGGCGGCGGTGATGGCGGGCGCTGGCCAGGTGGAGTGTACCATCAACGGCATTGGCGAGCGAGCCGGCAACGCCTGCCTGGAAGAGATTGTGATGGCCCTGCGCACGCGCCACAACTTCTTCCAGGCGGATACGAACCTCGACGCCAGCGAAATCATCAAGATGAGCCGCCTGGTCCGGGACATTACCGGCTTCCCCATTCCTCCTAACAAGGCGATCGTGGGGGCGAACGCCTTCGCCCACGCCGCGGGCATCCACCAGGATGGCGTCCTCAAGAGCCAGATGACCTATGAGATTATGAAGCCCGAGGATGTCGGCCTGGATAGCAACCGCCTGGTCCTCACCAGTCGCAGCGGCCGGCACGCGTTCAAGGTGCGTATGGCGGCCCTGGGCTACGACCTGGAGGGCGACGACCTGCAGCGCGCCTACCAGCGCTTTCTGGAGGTGGCCGACAAGAAGAAAGAGGTGGTGGACGAGGACCTGATCGCCCTTATGTCGGATCAGGATGTCGCGCACGAGGATGAGTACGAGCTGGAATACCTCACGGTGATGAGCGCCCTGGGGGGCGTTCCCACTGCCACCGTGCGCCTGCGCCGCGGGGAGGAGCGCTTCACCGAGGTTGGCACCGGCGTGGGGAGCGTGGACGCGGTCTACAAGACCGTGGAGAAGATCGTCCGTACGGACCACCATCTCACGGACTACATCGTCAGCGCGGTGACGGGCGGCACGGATGCTCTGGCGGAGGTGAGCGTGCGCATTGCCCGCGGGCCGCAGATTTTTACCGGCCGGAGCGCCGCCCTGGATGTGATCGAGGCGAGCGCGCGCGCCTACCTCCAGGCAATCAACAAGCTGATCTACTACGGCACGCGGCGCAGCGAAACGAAACGGCTGACTGCGCAGGCAGTGTAGGCGGTGGTTCAATGTCCCCCGTCCTCGTAGCCGCATAACAACCTGGCGCGGGCAAGCGAGCCTTCGGCGCCGGGGCTGCACCTGAGATACCTGAAGAAGGTCGGTTTGCGCGGGCTGGCAGGCTCTATACGGCGTTCATACCCGCCTGTGCGGCAGTGACTCCCCGTCCGCTACGCTTACCCGGGGGGATACTAAGCAAGGGGTCGAAGGCCATGGGCCTGTCCGGCAGGGGCAGCAGCGGTTTTAGTTACCTCAAGAGGAGAAAACGTTGTCACAGCGGAGCTACAAGATCGCCGTCATCCCTGGCGATGGAACGGGGCCCGAGGTGGTGGCCGAGGGCCTGAAGGTGCTTGGGGCGGTGGCCCCACGCTTTGGATTCAAGTACGAGACCCACGCGTTCGACTTCGGTGGCGAGCGCTACAAGCGCACGGGTGAGACGCTCCCCGAGAGCGCCGTGGACGACCTGCGCCAGTTCGATGCCATCTACCTGGGCGCTATTGGCCACCCGGAAGTGAAACCCGGCATCCTGGAAAAAGGCATCCTGCTCGCCCTGCGCTTCGCTCTGGACCAGTACATCAACCTCCGACCCGTCAAGCTCTATCCCAATGTGGATACACCGCTGAAGGACAAGGGACCTGAGGACGTCGACTTCGTCGTTGTGCGGGAGAATACCGAGGGCCTCTACTGCGGCGCGGGCGGCTTCCTCCGCAAGGGCACGCCGCACGAAGTGGCCACCCAGGAGCTGATTGCCACCCGTATGGGCGTGGAGCGCTGCCTGCGCTACGCCTTCGATTACACCCGCAAGCGCAACCGCAAGAAAACCCTTACCCTGTGCGGCAAGACCAACGTCCTCACCTACGCCTTCGATCTGTGGGAGCGCGCCTTCCACGAAGTGGGCGAGAGGGACTATCCCGATATCAAGCGGGACTACGCCCACGTGGACGCCACCTGCATGTGGATGGTGAAGAACCCCGATTGGTTCGATGTGATCGTCACGGACAACATGTTCGGGGACATCATTACCGATCTGGGGGCCATGATCCAGGGCGGCATGGGGGTCGCCGCGGGCGGTAACATCAACCCGCAGGGCGTCTCTATGTTCGAGCCGATCGGCGGCTCGGCGCCCAAGTACACGGGCATGGGAGTGATCAACCCGCTGGCCGCCATTGCGGCGCTTCAGATGCTGCTGGAGACGGTGGGCGAAGCAGAGGCGGCGCAGGCGGTCGAGCGCGGCATCATCTATGCCTGCAGCCGTATGAAGAGCATGGCCGCCGGCCGGATGGGCTTCTCCACCAGCGGCGTGGGGGACCTGGTCACCAGCGCTGCCGCGGGGTAGAGAAGCAGCAGCCATTCGATTGCTGGTCAGCGCCCTGGCCGCACCCGCGCGGGAGGCAGGTCGTGGATACGGATACCACGGTCCGGATCACCGGCGAAGCGTACCACATCGAGCGCCGCCGGCCGATTCACGCCGGCCGTGACC
>JACQGL010000225.1 GCA_016199525.1 Armatimonadota bacterium | reverse complement strand
CGTCCTTTGCTGTACCCTGGCTATAGCGGCACGGCCGACTCCAGCGTCAGGGTAGCGATCTTATCAGGAGTATGCTCAAGGATGGGGCTGGATGGGGCCCACGGTAGATTGGCGGGCACCTTCACCCACAGGTCGCGCTGCGGGAGTGGCATCGCCGGCCGCGGCACCGGCGCTTCTACTACCGGTTCGGCTACTGGCCGTGGGAAAGGCGGCGGTAGTGACTGCGCCGGCCGGCGGAGGCCTCCGTCCGGCGCGGCGGCGCGCGCCCGTGTAGACTGAAACCGTGAAAGCGTTACATAAGACGCTGCCCGGCGAGGTGTGCGAGTAGTAGTTCCGCTGCGGGAGACTGTCTTGCCGGTGCGCTCGGGGTGAGCTGCACGGACCGTACCACTGCTACTTCTGGCGGGAGGGGGGGCCGGCTTCGGAAGCAGTACGTGCGGCGAGGGATGGCAGTGGATGTGAGGGCGCGATGCGATGTGCAGTGGGAGAACGAACGGGAGGCGCGGCGGCGGACGCGGCGGGCGACAGAAGCGCTCCGTGTCCTGCAGCTCCTCCTGCGGGAAGCGGAACGGACCTGGAAGCGTTGAACCCCGCGGAGGCACACCCCCTGGCTCGCGAGATGGCCTGCGCCTACCGCAGCATGGTGGGCTACTACCGCCCTATCTGGCGAGGATCCCGTGGGGTTTCGGGCTGGGGCGGCGCGGTTGCTCGGGGGGTGGTAGGGAATCCCATCGTCGGCAAGCTAACCTGCTGGTAAGATAGCGGCCATGCGGACGCTCACGAATGGTTCACCCAGTATGGTGCGTCTAGTGCGGGACTGGCCACTCCGGTTGTCGGCACCGTGAGGCCCGGTTCATATGACCAGGCTAGAAGAACTGACACGCGGCGCGACCGTCAAGGGCATCCTGCCGGATAGCCTGGTTACGGTGGTAGACGCCAAGTGGTACGGCTCATCCGCCCTTGAGTTGACCTACAAGGACGCCGCCGGCCGACTGGGCCACGAGATCCTCTTCCGCGAGCGGGAACCGATCCTGGAGATAGTGACCGTCGGGCGCCCCTGGAGCTTCGACGGGGACGGGGCTCTGCTGCGCCTGGTTTCCGAGGCCCAAAGGATCCGGCTGGCCTACCTCTTTGACCCCGTCCTCGCCGTCCACACCTCGCTCGTAGAGCCGCTCCCGCACCAGATTACCGCGGTCTACGGCGAGATGCTCACCCGCCAGCCGCTCCGCTTCCTTCTGGCGGATGATCCGGGCGCCGGCAAGACGATTATGGCCGGGCTGCTTGCCAAGGAGCTGCTCATCCGCGGCGACCTGCGCCGCTGCCTGATTGTATGCCCAGGCAGCCTGGCGGAACAGTGGCAGGACGAGCTGGACCGCCGCTTCCACCTGCCGTTCGAGATCATGACGAATGACAAGCTGGAAGCAGCCCGTACGGGGAATTGGTTCGCGGAGAACCCGCTCATCATCTGCCGGCTCGACAAGCTCAGCCGCAACGAGAACCTCCAGGCTAAGCTCGAGCAGACGGACTGGGACCTCATTGTCTGCGATGAGGCCCACAAGATGTCCGCCAGCTACTTCGGCGGCGAGGTCAGCTACACCAAGCGCTACCGGCTGGGGCAGCTACTCTCGCGGCTCACCCGCCACTTCCTCCTGATGACGGCCACCCCACACAACGGCAAGGAGGAGGACTTCCAGCTCTTCATGGCCCTGCTGGATGGCGACCGCTTTGAAGGCCGGTTCCGAGACGGTGTCCACGTCTGCAACGCCTCCGACCTGATGCGGCGGCTGGTGAAGGAGCAACTGCTGAAGTTCGACGGTACGCTCCTCTTCCCCGAGCGACTGGCCTACACGGTTACCTACCGACTCTCCGATGCGGAAGCACGCCTCTACAAGCAGGTCACAGACTACGTCCGTGAGGAGTTCAACCGCGCTGACGCCCTGGAGAGCGAAGGACGCCGGGGCACCGTCGGCTTCGCGCTAACCATCCTGCAGCGGCGGCTAGCCTCCTCACCAGAGGCGATCTACCAAAGCCTGAAGCGACGGCGAGAGCGGCTGGAGCGCCGGCTGCGTGAGGAGCGACTTCAGAAGCGCGGGGCCGAGGTCCAGGTGGATCTCCTGGCGGATCTCCCCGCAGTCACCGGTGAGGAACGGGAAGACCTGGAGGACAGCCCGGGCGCCGAGCTGGAGGAGACCGAAGAGCAGGTCGTCGACCAGGCTTCCGCCGCCCGTACGATCGCCGAGCTGGAGGCGGAGATCGAGACCCTTGGGCGACTCGAGGACCTGGCCCTGCGGGTGCGGCGCTCCGGCACGGACCGCAAGTGGGACGAGCTCTCCCGCCTGCTCCAGAACGAAGGGGAGATGTTCGATGCCCACGGCCACCGGCGCAAGCTCGTCCTCTTCACGGAGCACCGCGACACCCTGAACTACCTTGCGGATCGCATCCGTACGCTGCTCGGACGCCCCGAGGCCGTGGTGATCATCCACGGCGGGATGGGCAGGGAGGAGCGCCGCAAGGTCCAGGAGGCGTTCACGCAGGACAAGGCGGTCGAGATCCTCGTGGCCACCGACGCCGCCGGGGAGGGGATCAACCTGCAACGGGCCCACCTGATGATGAACTACGACCTCCCGTGGAATCCCAACCGACTGGAGCAGCGCTTCGGGCGCATCCACCGGATCGGCCAGACGGAGGTCTGCCATCTCTGGAACCTAGTGGCCGAGGAGACCCGCGAGGGCGACGTCTACCAGACCCTCTTGCGGAAGCTGGAGGAGGAGCGGAAGGCGCTGGGGGGCGCTGTCTTCGATGTCCTCGGGCGGGCGCTGCAGGGCGCGGAGCTGCGCCAGCTGATGATCGAGGCGATCCGCTACGGCGACCAGCCGGAGGTCAGGGCGCGGCTGACACAGGCGGTGGACAACGCCCTGGACCGCGAGCGCCTGAAGGCCCTGATCGAGGAGCGGGCCCTATCGCACGACACGATGGACGCCAGCCGCGTCCGGCAGATCCGAGAGGAGATGGAGCGGGCGGAGGCGCGGCGGCTGCAGCCCCACTTCATCGCCAGCTTCTTCCTGGCCGCCTTCCAGATGCTCGGGGGTACGGTGCGCGAGCGCGAGCCCAAGCGCTACGAGATCACCCACGTTCCCGCCCGCGTCCGCCAGAGGGATCGGCTCATCGGCACCGGCGAGGCCGTCCTCCCCCGCTACGAGCGCATCACCTTCGAGAAGGACCTGATCAGCGCGCCCGGCAAGCCCCTGGCAGCGTTCATCTGCCCGGGGCATCCGCTGCTGGATGCCACCATCGACCTGATCCTGGAGCAGTATCGGGACCTCCTGAAACGCGGCGCCGTGCTGGTCGATCCTGCGGATCCAAGCGAAGAGCCCCGGGCGCTCCTCTACCTGGAACACAGCATCCAGGACGCCCGGACGGACCGTTCCGGCAACCGGCGCGTGGTCTCCCGGCAGATGCAGTTCGTGGAGATGGATGCCCAGGGTAACACTCGCACCGCGGGCTATGCCCCGCATCTGGACTACCGGCCGCTCAGCGAGGACGAGACCGCCCTCGTGGAGCCGCTGCTGGATCTGGAGTGGCTGCGCGACGGACTGGAGGCCCGCGGCCTCGCCTACGCCGTCACCCACCTGGTTCCCCGCCACCTGGCAGAGCTGCGCCAGCGGAAGGAGGAGCTGGTCCTGAAGACGATGGCGGCGGTGAAGGACCGGCTGACCAAGGAGATCACCTACTGGGACCATCGGGCAGAGGAGCTGCGAACGCAGGAGCAAGCGGGCCGGGTGAACGCCCGCCTGAACTCCGCCCTCGCCCGGCAGCGAGCGGACGAGCTCCAGGCCCGGCTGCAGAGGCGGATGGAGGAACTGCAGCAGGAACGGCAACTCTCCGCGCTGCCGCCGGTCGTGCTCGGCGGCGCCCTGGTTGTGCCGGCGGGATTGCTGGCGCGCCTGAAGGGTGCCCGCGAGGCCGCGCCCGATCTCTTCGCACGGGAGACGCAGCGGGTGGAGCAGCTGGCGATGCAGGCAGTGATGGCGACCGAATGCCGCCTGGGCTTCGAGCCGCGGGACGTGAGCGCTGACAACTGCGGCTACGACATCGAGTCCCGCATCCCGGGGACCGGCCGGCTCCGGTTCATCGAAGTGAAGGGACGGGTCGCTGGCGCTACTACCGTCACCATGACGAAAAACGAGATCCTGACCGCCCTCAACAAGCCGGACGATTGGGTCCTGGCGTTGGTGGAGGTCCCGCCCAGCCCGGAGTTCCCCCAGGGCGATGCCTTCCGCATCGCCGAGGGACGGGAGGCCTACGACGCGCCGGATGGCTGCGTGGTGCGCTACGTCCGCCGACCCTTCCAGCGCGAGCCGGACTTCGGGGTGACGAGCGTGAACTACAATCTGGATGACCTGATCGCCCGGGCGGAGGATCCCGCGTGATGACTTCTCTGGATCAGCTTCGGGAATGGATGGCCGGCGAAGAGGGTGAGCACCTGGAGTTCAAGGAGGCCAAGAGTAACTTCCACTTCGAGAAGCTGGTGGACTACTGCGTGGCGCTGGCAAACGAGGGTGGCGGCAGGATGATCCTGGGCGTGACTGACAAGCAGCCGCGCCGGGTGGTCGGCACGCAGGCCTTCCGGGAGTTGCAGCGGACCAAGGCCGGCCTCGTTGGCAGACTGCACCTGCGGGTTGATGCGGAGGAGATCGCCCATCCTGATGGAAGGGTGCTGGTCTTCACGGTTCCACCCCACCCCATCGGGATGCCGCTCCAGCATCGGGGCACCTACTGGATGCGGGCCGGCGAAGACCTGGCTCCCATGATCGGGGACAAGCTGAAGCGGATCTTCGACGAGGCCGGGCCTGATTTCTCCGCCGAGATCTGCCCCAGGGCATCCTTCGCCGACCTCGACCCCGCTACCATCGAGCAGTTCCGCGCGATGTGGCGGCGGAAGTCCGGGAACCGGGCTCTCGACAGCCTGCCTCAGGAACAGCTGCTGTCCGATGCTGAGCTGCTGGTGGATGGAGGTGTGACCTACGCCGCGCTGATCCTGTTGGGGACGCGCCAGGCGCTGGGCAAACACCTGGCGCAGGCTGAGGTGATCTTCGAATACCGCTCCCACGAGGCCGCAGGGCCTGCACAGCAGCGTGTAGAGTATCGGCAGGGGTTCCTGGGGTCCCTCGATGACCTGTGGAACACCATCAACCTCCGCAACGACCAGCAGCATTTCCAGGACGGGCTCGTCATCCTGGACATCCCCACCTTCAACGAGGCTGCCATCCGTGAGGCGATCCTCAATGCGGTAAGCCACCGGGACTACCGACTGGCTGGTTCAGTTTTCATCCGGCAGTACCCGCGTCGGCTGGAGATCGTGAGCCCGGGTGGGTTCCCGCCCGGTATCACGGCGGAGAACATCCTCTGGAAGCAGCTCCTCTCGTAACCGACGTATCGCAGAGGCCATCGCCAGGTGCGGGCTCGTGGAGCGAGCAGGCCAGGGGATGGACCGGATGTTCGAGGAGTGCATCAAGGAGAGCAAGCCCAGGCCAGACTTCACCGGCACGGATGACTACCAGGTATCTCTTACCCTGCGAGGGGAAGTGCAAGATCCCCGCTTCCTGAGGTTCCTGGAGCAGGCCAACAGGGAAGGACGCGGCCCGTTCCAGACGCGCGACCTGCTCACCCTAGACCTGGTGCATCAGGGCCGGCAGATCCCCGAGGAGCTGCGACCTCAGCTACCCGGCCTGTTGGACCAGGGGATCATCGAGCGAACGGGCAGGGGCAAGTATATCCTCTCACGGCGGTTCTACGGTTTCCTCGGCGAGAAGGGGGTCTACACGCGTAGGCGTGGGCTCGA
Source organism: Armatimonadota bacterium (assembly GCA_016199525.1). GTDB lineage: Bacteria > Armatimonadota > SYMT01 > SYMT01 > JACQGL01 > JACQGL01. The sequence continues at coordinate 1,835 of JACQGL010000225.1, read as the reverse complement.
TAGGGCAACCAACAAGGCGTTGCTGCTGAAGCATATCGAGGATAGTGGGAAGGAAGGAAGCCGGTTTGCGGAGTTCCAGCAGGTGCTCCCGGCGCTTAGCCGCCACCAGATCCATAGCCTGCTCCGTGAGCTCCGAGCAGAACGGCGTGTGCATCTTGTGGGTCGTACAAGTGCGGGCACCTGGTACCCAGGTCCGGCGCCCAATCGAAGTGGACTGGAGGACAGACCACCCACGTGATGCCTGCTGGCTGGCCCAGGTTTGACGCAAGTTCGACGCAAGTTTGACGCAAGTTGACGCAAGTTCGGCACAAGTCTGCGCAACACCTGACCTCGGGGCCGCGCCTACCGTGCCTTCAGATCCAACGCAAGATCCGCTTGTGTCGCACCCAGAAGCACACAAGCTCCTGCCAAGTCCGGAGTTAGCGTGTCCAGGAAGAAACTCATCGAGGTCTCCCTCCCCCTGGAGGCGATCAACCGCGAGTCCGCCCGGGAGAAGTCCATCCGGCACGGGCACCCGTCCACCCTCCACCTCTGGTGGGCGCGGCGACCCCTGGCCGCCTGCCGGGCTGTCCTCTTCGCCTCCCTCATCGATGACCCCGACCAGCCGGGCGTGCCGGAGGCGCTTCTGGAGCGGATCGACCAGCTCCCCGTCCCCGAGAACCGCCCGGCGGGCTGGAAGGAACTCTCCCCGGGGGAGCAGCGCCGCCAGAAGCTGCACGCCTTCATCGAGCAGCTGGTGAAGTGGGAGAACAGCAACAACACGGAGATCCTCAAGACGGCCCGTGAGCTGATCCACGCCGCCACGGACGGCAACCCGCCGCCGGTGCTGGACCCGTTCTGCGGCGGCGGCTCCATCCCCCTGGAGGCGCAGCGGCTGGGCCTGGAAGCGCACGCCAGCGACCTGAACCCCGTCGCCGTGCTCATCACCAAGGCGCTCATCGAGATCCCGCCGAAGTTCGCGGGGCGGCCGCCCGTGAACCCGGAGGCCCGCCGGAAGCTGGCCCACTCCGGCGGCTGGCCTGGCGCCACCGGCCTGGCGGAGGACGTCCGCTACTACGGCAGGTGGATGCGGGACGAGGCGGAGAAGCGCATCGGCCACCTCTACCCGAAGGTCCGCGTCACCGAGGAGATGGCGCGGGACCGGCGGGACCTGAAGCCGCTGGTGGGGCAGGAGCTGACGGTCATCGCCTGGCTCTGGGCGCGGACGGTGCAGTGCCCGAACCCCGCCTGCGGGGCGCGCATGCCCCTGGTGCGCTCGTTCTGGCTCTCCACGAAGCAGGGGCGAGGGACTTGGACGGAGCCAGTGGTGGATCGCAGCCAGTCACCGCCGGTGGTCCGCTTCACCGTGAGGCTGGGCGATGGCAAGGCCCCAGATGGGACGATGCAGAACCGGGCAGCCACGTGTCTCGCCTGCGGCGGCATCGCGGAGTTACCGTACGTGCGGACGGAGGCTCAGGCGGGGCGCATGGATGCCGTACCTCTGGCCATCGTAGCCGAGGGTAACCGGCAGCGGGTCTATCTGCCGCCAGACCCTGAACACGAGCGTATTGCCCGGAGCGCGCAGCCCACCTGGAAGCCCGAGCAGAAGGTCACCACCCCCAGCCACGATGTGGATCGCCTGCCGATGTACGGCATGTTCACCTGGGGAGACGCCTTCACCCCCCGCCAGTTGGTGGCGCTGACGACCTTCAGCGACCTGGTCTCCGAGGCGCGGGAGCGCGTCCGCCAGGACGCCACGGCCGCTGGCCTGTCGGACGACGGCGTCCCCCTCCATGCCGGCGGCCTGGGAGCCACCGCCTCCGCGGATGCGGTGGCGGTCTACCTCGGGCTATGTG
>JACQGL010000224.1 GCA_016199525.1 Armatimonadota bacterium | reverse complement strand
TCCGGTTCCTGTATCAGATCATGAAGGTGGGGCAGGCGGGGACGTTTGCGGCCTCGGACAACGACTTCGATGCCCACTTCATCGCCACGCAGTTCACGGCGCGGTTCTAGAAGTTAGGAGAACGGCGTCGGGAACGGCAGTAGATCGAGGCCCTCCCGTACGGGGGGGCCTCTTTTAGCTGTACGGGAGGTGGGGCGCAGGATGATCTCTCCCATACTCCCACACCCACCGCGGGCGGCCACTCTTCTGGAGTCAGGGCGTTTTCAAAGTTGTCCTGGATGAGGCTCCAGGGCTGCGACTGCACTTTGATAACCGCGGCCCGAGCCTGTATCCGGCCCGTACGGGCTGCGACCCGCAGTTCCGCCGGCGCAACTTCAGGACTTTGCAAAGGCCCTGAGAGAGTCAGTGCGGGGGTTGACTCAGCAAGGCGCGTGTGGTATATTGTGTAACGGTGATCGGCGATCACCAATTTCGCTGCGGGGTAGAGCAGTCTGGTAGCTCGTCAGGCTCATAACCTGGAGGTCGTGGGTTCAAATCCCACCCCCGCTCTCTGAAGCCGGGCGTCAATCGACGTCCGGCTTTGTTTATGTGCGGGCCAGCCCCGCCTGATGGGGAGCGCGGTGGAGATCAGATGACCCTCCCGAGCGCCGCGCCAGCGAAGGGCATCGCCATGATCGAGTTTCTGAAGAGTACGGATGAGCTGGGGCCGGAAGAGGCTCGGGGAGCGGGGTGGCTGCACGGCGAGGTGCTTCGCCAGCTGGCGGAACGTGGGGTGGCGGAGCGTTTCCAGAGCGTGGTGCAGTACGGGCGGCGCCAGTTCGGTGGCAGCGCCGGCATCCCGCGCACCGTGCAGACCGGGTACCTGGTGCGTATTACCGACTGCGAGCGCGAAGAGGCCCTGACCGCGACGTGCTTCGTCCCCAAGGCAGACGCCACGGATGCGGATCGCCAGGAGGCGACGAGCCTGATCCTGCGTCTGTGGCTGGACCGCGCACTCCCCGGCTGAGTGAAGAACGAGGAACGAACGGGCCAGGGGCGGAGGACAGGTGAAGAACGGGAGCGCTGTGCCGCCACCCGATGTGCCGGGCGCGAGTCGCTCCCCCTTGTTGCCTTTCTCTCGTTCTCCCGATTCGCACCCTTACGCTACCGGGTGATATACTGGACAAGCCGCCAGGGGACGGCGCCATACGATGCTAAAAGGACTGTTTCAGAAGATATCCCAGTTGTTCACCGGCCGCGGCCGCGTGGACGAGGCCTTCCTGGACGAGCTGGAGGAAACGCTCATCGAATCCGACGTGGGCGTTCACACGGCCACGCGCCTGGTGGGGGAGCTGCGTGAGGCGGCCCGTCGGGAGGGTATCGAGACGTCCGAGCAGCTACGCGATCGGCTCGTATCGCTGATGGCGGGCCTGCTCCAGGACGAGCGGCGGCCGTTGCGGCTGGCTCCCGAGCCTCCCGCGTTGATCCTGGTCGTAGGCGTGAACGGCACCGGTAAGACGACCTCTATTGCCAAGCTCGCCTACTGGCTGCGTGGGCAGGGGAAGAAGGTCCTGCTGGCGGCGGCGGATACGTTCCGCGCCGCGGCTATCGATCAGCTCGAACTCTGGGCACAGCGAGTAGGCGTGGACATCGTTCGCCATCACGAAGGAGCCGATCCTGCGGCGGTCGTCTACGACGCGGTGCAGGCGGCGCGCGCGCGCGGCGCGGACGTGGTGATCGCCGATACCGCGGGCCGGCTCCATACCCGCGTTAACCTGATGGAGGAGCTGAAGAAGGTGCACCGCGTGGCCGAACGCGCCCTGGGTCGCCCCGTGGATGAGGTGCTGCTCGTTCTGGACGCAACGGTAGGGCAGAACTCGGTGAGTCAGGCGCGGCACTTCGCCCAGGCGCTGCCGCTGACCGGCATCCTGCTCGCCAAGATGGACGGCACGGCGCGCGGCGGTGTCATCGTCACCATCAAGGACGAGCTGGGGCTGCCGATCAAATTCATAGGCACCGGCGAGAAGCCGGAGAAGCTGGCGCCGTTCAATCCCCAGGAGTTCGCTGCGGCGTTGTTCGCGGACTGACTTCCAGAGCTGGAATACTGCCACATTGGGGCGGCCGGATGGGAGGGTGGGTTTCACACAGACGTGGTGACCAGCCCACACACCCATACGACCCCTTCTCTCCGTGCGCTCCGTGCCTGTGTGGCCCAGGAGTTTGTTGAAACCGATGGAACCGCCTGCCAACTTCCGCTTCGTAGAACCGGGCCGCATCGCGCTCTCGGGCGCCCCCGAAACGATCGGCCAGGTAGACTGGCTGCACGCTCAGGGGATCCGCGGGGTGCTCTCTCTGCATCCCGTAGGAGACGAAATCGCGCGCCGCATGAAGCAGCGAGGGATCGACTGGCTGCCGTTCGTCCTGGAGGATCTGGGCCGCGCGCCCGCGGATGCCCTGCGGCCCGCCCTCGCCTTCCTGGAGCGGCACGCGAAAGAAGACCCCGCTTGCCTGGTGCACTGACTGGGCGGCACCGGGCGGGCCGGTACGGTCTACGCCGCTTACTTAATCAACCAGGGTGTCTCCGCGTCCGAGGCGGCAGCGCAGCTCGGCCTCGAGCGCGACACGCAGCGGGCCTTCCTTGCCGGTTTCGCGTCAGGGCTCGCGGTTGGCAAGCGTTAACCTTCAGCGGCGCCTTTGTGGTTGCCTCCCACTCGCCCGGCTACATAAGTGTAAAACGCCCCGTCCCGGGGCTGCCGGGACGGGGCGTTCGGTCGGACTCCCGCCTACGCGGCGGCGGGCAGCTCCGCCTTGCAGAAGTACCAGTCGGTGCACTCGTATCCGGCGTGCACACGCTGTTCCGCATCTTCCTGGGTGATCGGGGCGGGCAGGATGACCTTGTCCCCGGGGCGCCAGTTGGCCGGGGTAGCCACCTTGGCACGGGTATTCACCTGGAGCGCATCCACCAGTCGCAAGATCTCGTCTGTGTTCCGCCCTGTGGTGAGCGGATAGTAAATCATCGCGCGGACGTTCTGATCCGGATCGATGATAAACACGCAGCGCACCGTGGACGTATCCGCGGCCGCAGGATGGATCATCCCGTAGGCCTTCGCGACCTTCATATCCAGGTCGGCGATCACGGGGAAGTCGATCTTCACCCCGAAGTGCTCCTCGATGTTGCGGATCCAGGCCACGTGGGCGTAAATACTGTCGATGCTCACTCCGATGAGCTGGACGTTTCGCCTGCGGAATTCATCCTGAAGTCGGGCAAACTCGATGAACTCCGTGGTGCACACGGGGGTGAAGTCTGCGGGGTGCGAGAAGAGGACAATCCACTTCCCCTTGAACTGCTCCACGGAGATGTCACCCCGGGTGCTCTTGGCGGTGAACTGCGGCGCGGGTTCGTTCAATCGCGGAAGGGCAGGCATTTCCATCGCGTTCCGTTCCTTTCTTGACGAGACCCCGGTGGAGGCCGACGTGCGGCTTCCCGCGGGAACGAAGCGGGCCATAGCGGAGGGGAGCTACGGCTGACCAAGCATCCTCGGTACACCTGTTTATCACACATCCGAATCGAGCGGGCCAGCACGCAAGAGATCTTTAGCAAGATAAGCTGCCTGGCCAAATCTTACCGGGGCGGGAATCCGCCGGCGTGATGCAAGCGTTGGACAATGCTCACGTGCGCCGTACCGTAGGCGCCAGACTTCCGTCCAGCGCCCGTGCCGACCGAAAAGTCGGAGCGACTTTTCCCCCACCTAACGGCCGCCCTTCACCGGGTGATACCGCGCTTGCCCACCCAAATCACGAAACGCATCCTTCACTTCGCGAACCGGGAAGGTCAGGAGACCCGTGGGACCAAACTTAGGCCTGGCAGCCACCCCGAAGGCTTTCGGGTCGCCGCGGAGGCTCCGTGTCGGTTCACTCCCCTGCCAGCGGGCGCGGTACCCGCGTGAGCGCGCCGGTGCCCGCTCCGAACGGGCAGACCTGGCGAGGCGCGCCGTTCCTCGCCGCCAGCGGACTCATCTTCGGCTGGCCGCCCATCCTCATTCGCTTCCTGGCGCCCCACTTCGGGCCCGTGACGCAGAGTTTTTACCGCTACCTCGCCGCGGGGGCGTTCCTGCTCGCCTTCGGGGCGCTCACTGGACATGAGTGGCGCCTGCCGCGCGGGGGCCTGCGGGTGCTGGCCCTGCCCATCAGCATCCTGTTCGTCCACCAGCTGTGCTTCATGTGGGGCACGTACCTGGTGCCCGCGGTGACGGCGGCGCTGATTGCCAAGACGAACGTCCTGTTCACGGCGGGACTGGCCTACGCGCTGCTGCGCGAGGAGCGGGCTGTACTCCGCCACCCGATGTTCTGGGCCGGGGCCGGACTGGCAGTAGCCGGGGTGCTGGGGGTGACGGAGGGCAATGCAGAAGCCGCCACACGGACGAATCCGATCGGGGTGGGGCTCTTGCTCCTGGCTGCGTTGAGCTGGAGCCTGTACGCGGTGCTTGTGAAGCGGGTGGTGGGTGTGGTGAGCCCGTTCGCGCTGGCGGCCTGGGCGCCTCTGCTTGCCTGCGCGCTGTTCCTGCCGCTGGCGCTGCTGCCGCGCTCACACCCCATCGCGGGCCATTTCGGAGAGGTCTGGAGTGCACCCCTGTGGGCCTCTACGCTGCTGCTAACTGCCGGAGTGGTGGTGATTGGGATTGGCAACGGGTGCTACTACTATGCCATCCGCGCCCTGGGGCCTTCGATCTGCAGCACCGTGATGCTGGTCACGCCGCTGGTGACCGCAAGCTTCGCGCCGCTGGTGCTGCACGAGACCCTCACTCTGCGACAGATGGCGTTCGGAACGCTGCTCCTGTTCGGCTGCTTTATGCTTACCAGACTGGGTGTGCGAGCGGCGATATCCGGCGCCCGTGCGTCTGTGCAAGAGGGTGCGGCGGGAAAGATTTGAGAGGTAGCGGTGAGCGAACATCCATTGAGGGTAGCGGTGGTAGGCTGCGGCGGGCTGGGGCGGCGCGAGGCGGCGATTGCTGCCGCGTCCTCCGGCGTGTCTGTAGTAGCTGTGTGCGATGCGCGCGCGGAGAGCGCCCGCGAGGTCGCAGCTCAGCTCGGACCAGAGACGCAGCCGTACGCGGATTACCGCGCCATGATCGCGGCCACGCGGCCGGACGCGGTCCTGGTGGTCACGCCCACCCACACGCATAGTGAGATCACCGTGGCAGCGGCACAGGCGGGCGCCCACGTCTTCTGCGAGAAGCCGATGGCGCTCAACCTGGAGGAGTGCGATCGGATGCTGGCGGCCTGCCGCCAGGCGGGCGTCTTCCTGATGCTGGGCTTCGTGCGGCGCTTCCAGCCGAACTACCGGGAGATGCGCTGTCGCCTCCAGGCGGGCGAGATCGGCGCGCCGCGATTGCTTCAGAGCGTCCGCATGGGCGGTCGGCCTCCGGTGGGGATAGGGGGCTGGCGACTGGAAGCGCGCCAGGTGGGCGGTCTGCACTCGGCCTACATCCACGAGCTGGACCAGCTCCTCTGGCTGGGCGGGCCGGTGAAAACGGTGCGCGGCGTCGCCAATTACGGTACCTTTCTCGATACCGACGTGGAGGACAGCATCTGGTTTCTGATGGAGTTCGAGAACGGCGCCATCGGGGCGATGGGGTCCAGCCAGATCTACCCCGTGGGCTGGTACGAGCTGGGGGTGGGAGGCACCGAGGGATCAATGGCTATCCGCGGGGGCACCACCCAGGTCCTCGTAAGGAAGCACGGGGGCGCCTCGGAAACGATCGAACTCCCGAACAACGACGCGTTTGTAGAAGAATTGCGCCATTTCTTTGACTGCGTTCGCCAGGGCCGGACCCCGTCCGTCACCGGCGAGGATGGCCGCGCCAGCCTGGAAGTGGTGCTGGCCGCGTATCGATCGGCGCGCACGGGGGAGACGGTTTACCTGCCGCTGACCTGAGTACCCCGGCTCCGAGAACTCCCGCGGCTGCTTGCCCCCCGCTCTCACTCGAATTCCCCGTTCCTCGTTTCTTCACTTTAGGACGTGGGGGAGGCGTTTTACGCGAAACACCTACGACGCATTACTCTCGCGAATTCCCGCTGCCGAATGACTATCAAACAAATCTTCGCAGCACGCTCAAGGACGCCACCCTGCACGCGCATCGAGACGCCAATGAGCCGGGAGGACCCATCAAACTTTGAGGCGATTGGGTACACTCAGGGCGTACCGATGCTGCAATGAGGGCCCGATTGATGTCTAACGAAGAGATCGCCGCCCGCCTGGAGGAAGTGGCGGATCTGCTGGAGTTGGATCCGGAAGCGAACCGGTTCCGCGTGGCCGCCTACCGGAAAGCGGCGGGTGGTACGTTGCGCCCGCTGTCGGAACCGGTGAGCGAGATACTACGCCGCGCGGGGCGCCGGGGGCTCGAGGAGTTATACGGCATCGACGCGGGCCTGGCGGGTAGTATTGAGGATCTGGTACAGACGGGCCACCTGGGGCTGCTGGATCGCCTGCGAGAGCAGGCAGATCCCGAGCAGGTGTTCGCCACCCCGCCGGGGGTGGGTCCGGTACCGGTGACGCGGATTCATCGGGAACTGGGCGTGGAGACGCTCCCCGAGCTGGAGCGGGCGGCGTGATGGATGACCGTCAGGCGGCGCCGTGAGGAGAAAGCGATGAATACGGAGTTCCAGATCATCAAGCGGACCGGAGAGCGCGAGCCGTTCCGGCCCGAAAAGATCGAGAACGCGATCCGGAAGGCGTTTCAGGCGCTGGGACGCGCGGACGAGCAGGCGATCCGGCGGCTGGCGGCCAGCGCCGCGGCGCGGGTGAGAGCGCTCGCCGCACAGGAGACGCCCACCGTGGAGCAGATTCAGGATATCGTGGAGGAGACGTTGGCCGCAGGCGGCTTCCCGGATGTGGCGCGGGCCTACATCCTTTACCGCCAGGAACGGGCCCAGCTCCGTTCCGCGAAGCAGCTCCTGGGGGTGAGGGACGACCTCAAGCTCTCCCTGAACGCTATCCGTGTCCTCCAGCGCCGCTACCTGCTGCGAGACGAAGAAGGGAATGTGGTGGAAACGCCGTCCCAGATGTTCCGCCGCGTAGCGCGCGCGGTAGCCGCCCCGAACGCGAACTACGGCCCTGCTGCGCGTGTGGCGGAAAGCGAAGAGGTATTCTATGGGCTGATGACGCGCCGCGAGTTCATGCCCAACTCGCCCACGCTGATGAACGCCGGGACGCCGATCAGGCAATTGAGCGCCTGCTTTGTGCTGCCGGTGGCGGATTCGCTGGTCGGCATCTTCGAGACGCTCAAAGTGATGGCGCTCATTCACCAGAGCGGCGGGGGTACCGGCTTCGCCTTCTCCCGCCTGCGGCCGCGAGGGGACATGGTCCGTTCCACGCACGGCGTCGCCTCCGGGCCGGTATCGTTCATGCGCATTTACGACATGGCTGCGGAGGTGATGAAGCAGGGCGGACGGCGACGCGGGGCCAACATGGGCATCCTGCGAGTGGACCATCCGGACATCCTGGAGTTCATCAACGCTAAGGCGCGCGAAGAGTGGCTGCGGAACTTCAACATTTCTGTGGGCATCACAGACGCCTTCATGCAGGCGCTGGATGCAGGCGCCGAGTTTGACCTGATTAATCCGCGCCCGGGGCGGGCAGTAGGCAGGCTGCGCGCACGGAGCGTGTGGGAGCTAATTGTAACGAATGCCTGGTCCACGGGCGAGCCGAGCGTGGTCTTCCTGGATGAGATCAACCGGCATAACCCCACGCCCCACGTGGGGGTGATCGAGGCGACCAACCCGTGCGGCGAAGTGCCTTTGCTCCCCTACGAGTCGTGCAACCTGGGAAGCATCAACCTGGGCCTGATGGTGGCCAACGGGCATCTG